>NZ_VBUM01000038.1 GCF_005774735.1 Microbacterium sp. 5K110
GCCCCCCGCCGCGCGCCCGGATGCGCACACCTCCGCCTCCGATCCCGCGCCACCGTTGCGCCCTCACGACGGACGCGATCGCTCGATCTCTCGTCAGGCAGTCATGATCTCCTCCTCTCCCACCGTCCGCTCGTCGTCGGCCCCGGCCAACCCCCGCTCGCGTGTCATCACCGCGAGCCTCATCGGCACGACGATCGAGTTCTACGACTTCTACGCGTACGCCACCGCGGCGGTGCTCGTCTTCCCCATCCTCTTCTTCCCCACCGGCAACGAGACGACCTCGCTCCTGCTGTCGTTCAGCGTGTTCGGCGCGGCGATGGTCGCGCGTCCGCTCGGCGCCGTCGTCTTCGGCCACTTCGGCGACCGGTTCGGGCGCAAGGCCACGCTCGTGGCATCCCTTCTCACGATGGGGATCGCGACGTTCCTCATCGGCTGCCTCCCGACCTACAACGAGATCGGCGTGTGGGCGGCCGTCCTCCTGCTGATCATGCGTCTCGCGCAGGGCTTCGCGCTCGGCGGCGAATGGTCGGGCGCGGCGCTCGTCGCGACCGAGAACGCCCCGACGGGCAAGCGCGCGTGGTACGGCACGTTCCCGCAGCTCGGCGCTCCGATCGGCTTCATCATCGCCAACGGCATCTTCCTCACCATCAACTTCGCCCTGCCCCACCCCGACGGCACCGCCCAGCGTTCGGAAGAGTTCCTCGCGTGGGGCTGGCGCGTGCCGTTCCTGTTCTCGGCGGTCATGGTCATCGTCGGCCTGTGGGTGCGCCTCAAGCTCGTCGAGAGCGAGTCGTTCGCGAAGGCCGAGAAGAGCGGCGTCATCCGCAAGTTCCCGCTCGGCGAGGTCATCCGCCGCAACTGGGTGCAGCTGATCCTCGGCACGTTCATCATGCTGGCGACGTACGTGCTGTTCTACCTCATGACGAGCTTCACGCTGTCGTACGGCACCAAGCCGACGCTCGAGAGTGCCGCCGCCGCGGCCGAGAAGGCCGGCACCCCGTTCGATCCCGCCGCCTACGTTCCCGGCCTCGGATTCGGGTACACGGACTTCGTCATCATGCAGATCATCGGCGTGGTGTTCTTCGGCGTCTTCACCCTGCTCTCCGGCCCGCTCGCCGACCGTTTCGGTCGCAAGCGTCTGCTGATCGGCGTGACGATCGCGATCATCCTGTTCGGCCTGACCTTCGCGTTCTTCCTGCTGCCGCAGACCGACGCGAACCTCACGCGCGTGTACGTGCAGGCGTTCCTCATCATCGGGTTCCTGCTGATGGGCACGACGTTCGGACCCATGGGCGCGGTGCTGCCCGAGCTGTTCCCGACGAACACGCGCTACACCGGCTCGGCGATCTCGTACAACGTCTCGTCGATCCTCGGCGCCGCCCTCGCCCCGATCGTCGCCGTGGCGCTGTGGGCCGCGGGCGGCGGGAACCCGTGGCTCGTCGGGGCGTACCTGTCCGTGATGGGTGTGCTCACCCTCATCGCGGTGGCCCTCTCCCCCGAGACCAAGGACGTCGACTACGACGACAACCTCGCCGCCGCGGCGACCGCTCCGTGACCCGGACCAGCGGATGATCGGATGCCACGGGGCCTCGGCCTCGTGGCATCCGTCGTTCCCGGGGCGCGGGGCGTCAATTCACGTTGACGAATGCCCGTTCGTCAACGTAAATTGACGACATGAACGACACGACCCGCACCGCCGTCGATGGAACCGGCGACGACGAACCGCTGGCCGAACTCCGCCGCCTCCAGGCGGTGCGGCAGGAGATCGCCCGCGTCGAAGAAGCCCAAGTGCGGCGCGCCCGTCTGCGCGGACACTCCTGGGTCTCGATCGCCAGCGCACTGGGCGTGTCCAAACAGGCCGCCCACAAGAAGTACGGTCGAATCTGATCCCCCTCACAGAACGAGGTGAGCATGTCTGTGTCCTCTCCCGCTCGCGGCCGCCGCGGCCGCCGTGCACCCGAAGGCCCGCGCGCGTCCTTCCGTCAGTTGCTGCCGTTCCTCCTCGAGCACCGCCGCACGCTCATCGTCGTCGCGGTACTGAGCGTGCTGGGCGCGGCTGCGACGCTGGTGCAACCGCTCCTGGTCGGCGAAGTGATCTCTCGCGTGCAGAATTCGGTGCCGCTCGGGCTCCTCGTCTGGATGCTGGTCGGGTTCGTCGTGCTGTCGTCGCTCATCTCGGGCTACCAGCACTACCTGCTCCAGCGCACCGGTACCGCGGTGGTCTACTCCAGCCGCCGGCGGCTGATCTCCCGGATCCTGCGCCTGCCGATCAGCGAGTTCGACGCGCGCCGCACGGGCGACCTCGTATCCCGCGTCGGGACCGACACGACCCTGCTGTACGCCGTGCTCACGCAGGGACTCGCGGATGCCGTCGGCAACGCGCTCATCCTCGTCGGGGCGATCGTGGCGATGGCGTTCATCGACCCGCTGCTGCTCGGGTTGATCGTGCTCGTGCTCGGGGTCTCGATCGCGACCGTGGTGGTGCTGAGCACGCGCATCCGCACGGCCTCGGCTGTGCAGCAGGCCAAGGTCGGCGAGCTCGCCTCGGGTGTCGAGCGGGCGGTCGGCTCGATCCGCACGATCCGCGCGTCGGGGGCGACCGAGCGCGAGGTCGAGACGGTCACCGCCACCGCGACCGCGGCCTACGACGCGGGCGTCCGGATCGCGAAGGTGTCGGCGCTCATCGTGCCCGTCGCGGGGATCGCCCTGCAGGTCTCGCTGCTCGTGGTGCTGGGCGTGGGCGGTTTCCGCGTGGCATCCGGGGCCATCGACGTCGCGGCGCTCGTGACGTTCGTGATCTTCCTGTTCCTGCTGGTGCAGCCGCTCGCCTCGGCGATCGGGGCGATCACGTCCGTGAACCAGGCGCTGGGAGCGCTCGGCCGCATCCAGGAGGTGCTCGACCTCCCGCTCGAGGAGGACGGGGACCGGCCGGGTGCCGTCGAACCGCGGACGGATGCCGCTGCCATCGAGTTCCGCGACGTCCGGTTCCGTTACCCCGACAATGTCGTCCAGGCGCGCGAGGCCGCGGCGAAGGAGGCGCGCTCGGTGCTCGCGCAGGCGCACCTCGACCGCGCCGCCGACGAGACCGTGACGGAAGCCGAGGAGACCGAGCGAGAGGTGCTGCGGGGGGTGTCGTTCACCGTGCCGCGCGGATCCCGAGTCGCGCTGGTCGGCCCCTCCGGCGCCGGCAAGAGCACGGTGCTGTCGCTCGTGGAACGCTTCTACGACCCCACGGGCGGGGCGATCCTCATCGACGGCGTCGACGCGCGCGACCTCCCGCGCGCGGACCTGCGCGCGCGATTCGGCTACGTCGAGCAGGACGCCCCCACCCTGGCCGGCACGATCGCCGACAACCTGCGCCTCGCTTCGCCCGCGGCATCCGATGCCGAATGCGAGCGGGTGCTGCGCGCGGTCAATCTCGGCGATGTGCTCGAGCGCGATCCACTCGGCGTCGACGCCCCGGTCGGCGAGGACGGTGTCATGCTCTCGGGCGGCGAGCGTCAGCGCCTCGCGATCGCGCGAGCGCTGCTGGCCGCTCCCCCGGTGCTGCTGCTGGACGAGTCGACGTCGTCGCTGGACGGCGTCAACGAACAGCGCATGCGCGAGGCGATCGACGCCGTCGCGACCGACCGCACGCTCCTCGTGATCGCGCACCGCCTGTCGACCGTCGTCGACAGCGATCTCATCGTGGTGCTCGAGAACGGCCGCGTCGTCGGCCAGGGCACGCACAGCGAGCTCGTGGCATCCGTCCCCCTCTACCGCGACCTCGCGAAGCACCAGCTGTTGGTGTGAGCGCGGGGCGGGGCGCCGCTGGGCGCGGCGGGGCCCGCTTCCCGCGGGGCGGGTGCCGAGACTGCATTCGCCTGACATCTCCCCCGCAGCGTGCAATGGAGATGTCAGGCCGGTGCAGTCTCGCGGATTCTGCGCCCCCGCCGCGGCCCGCACCGCCGCCCGCCCGCAGACAGGACGACGCCCCTCCCGCGCGCCAAGAGCAGGGAGGGGCGTCGAGTCGGTGGGGCTACGCGCGCTGCAGGCGGTAGCGGAGCGCGGCGAGCTCGGCACGCAGGGCGGCCGGAAGGTGGCTCCCGAAGGTGTCGAAGAACTCCTCGGTCAGGTCGGCCTCGGCCAGCCACGACGCCGTGTCGATGGCGAACAGCTCCTCGAGGTCGGCGGCCGGCAGGTCCAGGCCCGACAGGTCGAGGTCCTGCGTCCGGGGCAGGCGGCCGATGGGGGTGTCGACGGCATCGACCTGGCCGTCCACCCGGCGGATGATCCAGTCGATCACGCGCGCGTTGTCGCCGAACCCGGGCCAGAGGAAGCGGCCGTCGTCGCCCTTGCGGAACCAGTTGACCTGGAAGATCCGCGGTGCGCGGTCGAAGCGGAGCTTCTCGCCGACCTTCAGCCAATGGGCGAAGTAGTCGCCCATGTTGTACCCGCAGAACGGGAGCATCGCGAAGGGGTCACGGCGCAGCTCACCGACGGTGCCCTCCTGCGCCGCGGTCTTCTCACTCGACACCGTCGAGCCGAGGAAGACGCCGTGCGACCAGTCCGTGGCCTCGAGAACCAGCGGCACGTTCGTGGCGCGACGCCCGCCGAACAGGATGACGTCCAGCGGCACGCCCTCGGGAGTCTCCCAGTCCTGCGCGATCTGAGGGCACTGCGCGGCGGCCACGGTGAAGCGCGAGTTGGGGTGCGCGGCCGGCCGGCCCGAGGCGGGGGTCCAGTCGTTGCCCTCCCAGTCGACGAGCTGCGGGGGCGCCTCGTCCGTGAGCCCCTCCCACCACACGTCTCCGTCCGGGCGGAGCGCGACGTTGGTGAAGATCGTGTTGCCCCACAGCGTCTCGACCGCGGTGACGTTGGTCGACTCACCGGTTCCGGGGGCGACACCGAAGAAGCCGGCTTCGGGGTTGATCGCCCACAAGCGCCCGTCCTCACCGGGACGGATCCACGTGATGTCGTCGCCGAGGGTCTCGACACGCCACCCGGGAATGCTCGGGCGCAGCATCGCGAGGTTCGTCTTGCCGCAGGCCGACGGGAACGCCGCCGCCACGTGGTACGCCTTGCCCTTCGGGTCGATGACGCGGATGAGCAGCATGTGCTCGGCGAGCCAGCCCTCGTCGCGGCCGATGACCGAGGCGATGCGCAGGGCGAAGCACTTCTTGGCCAGGATCGCGTTGCCGCCGTACCCCGAGCCGTACGACCACACCTCGAGCGTGTCGGGGAAGTGCACGATGTACTTCTCGTCGTTGCACGGCCAGGCGACATCCGCCTGCCCCGGGGCCAGCGGCGCACCGACCGAGTGCACGGTCTTCACCCACGGAGCACCCGCGGCGATCTGCTCGAGCACCGCCGTACCCACCCGGGTCATGATGCCGATGGATGCCACGGCGTAGGCGCTGTCGGTGATCTGGACGCCGATGTGGCTGAGCGGTCCGCCGACGGTGCCCATCGAGAAGGGCACGACGTACATCGTGCGCCCGCGCATGGACCCGGCGAAGACGCCCTCGAGCGTCTCGCGGATCTCGGCCGGAGCGATCCAGTTGTTGGTGGGGCCGGCATCCTCTTCGCGCTTGGACGCGATGTAGGTGCGCGACTCAAGCCGGGCGACGTCGCTCGGGTGCGAGCGCGCCAGGTACGAGCCGGGTCGCCACTCGGGGTTGAGCTTGATGAGCTTGCCCTCGTCGACCATCTCGCGCAGCAGTGCGTCGTTCTCGGCCGCCGACCCGTCGACCCAGTGGATGCGATCGGGCTGCGTGAGGGCGGCGACCTGGTCGACCCAGGCGACGAGTGCGGCCAGGCCCGGGCCCTCGATCGACGGACGGATGCCGTGGCCGGCGGGGGTCGGGCGAACCGAGGCCGCGGCGGAGCGATCGGCGGAGCGGCCCGGGAAAATGTCGGCGAGTGCCATGTCGATCTCCTCGATTGAGAGCGAATTCGGTGGTCTTCCTCCACTGTGCGGCTTGTCGCTGCGACTTTCATCTCCATCGCGGCACAAGAATCGATGATCTTTCGCTATCGTCAAGGAATGGCCTCGTCACTCGAACTGACCACGCTCGGGCATCGCATCCGTCATCATCGCCTGGCCCGCGGCTACACGCTCGACGAGCTCGGAGCCCTGGTCGGTGTCGCCGGCAGCCAACTGAGTCTCATCGAGAACGGTAAGCGCGAGCCCAAGCTGTCCCTGCTGCAGGAGATCGCGCGGGCGACCGAGACAGAGGTCACCGAGCTTCTGTCGACCGAGCCGCCCAATCGCCGTGCGGCGCTGGAGATCGAGCTCGAGCGGGCGCAGTCCAGCCCGTTCTTCCGCCAGCTCGGCATCGCGCCGATCAAGGTGACCAAGGGGACGAGCGACGAAACGATCGAGGCGGTCCTGGGGCTGCATCGGGAGCTGCAGCGTCGCGAGCGCGAGACGATCGCGAGCCCCGAGGAAGCGCGCCGCGCCAACACCGAGCTGCGCGTGCGCATGCGCGGGATCGACAACCACCTCCCCGAGATCGAGAGGCTCGCCGAGAAGCAGCTCAAGGCCGCGGGCCACGGCACTGGGGCGCTGACGCACCGCACGGTGAGCATCATGGCCGAGCAGCTGGGCTTCGAACTCATCTACGTCGCGGACCTCCCCCACTCGGCGCGCTCGGTGACCGACCTCGAGAACGGACGCATCTACCTGCCCCCGGCATCCATCCCCGGCGGACACGGCCTGCGGTCGATGGCGCTGCAAGCGATGGCGCACCGTCTGCTCGGGCATCGCCCGCCCACCGACTACGCCGACTTCCTGCAGCAGCGCCTCGAGATCAACTACTACGCCGCGTGCTGCCTCATGCCCGAGACGAGCTCGGTCGCGTTCCTCGCTCAAGCCAAGAAGGACCGCAACCTCGCGGTAGAGGACTTCCGCGACGCGTTCGGCGTGACGCACGAGGCCGCCGCGATGCGCATGACCAACCTCATGACGACGCATCTCGGCATCCGGCTGCACTTCCTGCGCGTCGACGGCGACGGTGCGATCGCCCGCGTGTACGAGAACGACGACCTGCCGCTGCCGACCGACGTCACCGGCTCGGTCGAGGGCCAGATCGTGTGCAAGAAGTTCTCGGCGCGCGCGGCCTTCACCGAGCACAACCGCACGACCGAGCACTACCAGTACACCGACACCCCGGCCGGGACGTTCTGGTGCTCCACGCAGACCGGCACCACGTCCGACGGCGACTTCTCGATCACCGTGGGCGTTCCCTTCGACGACGCTCGGTGGTTCCGCGGCCGCGAGACCTCGACGCGCGGGGTGTCCCGCTGCCCCGACGAATCCTGCTGCCGACGCCCCGACTCCGAGGCGGCGGTGCGGTGGCAGGGAAAGGCGTGGCCGAGCGCCCGGGTCCACCGCCACATGTTCTCGCCGCTCCCCCGCGGCATGTTCCCGGGCGTCGACGACGCCGAGGTCTTCGCGTTCCTCGACCGCCACGCGGGCGACTGACCCCGGTCTCGCGCGGCACAACTCCTGCAGGATGCGGAGAATCCTGGCATCCCGGCCGCCCGCGGCGAGGCGACGCAGGAGTTGTGCGGATGGCATCCCGGGCCGCGCGGCGTGACGCAGGAGTTGTGCGCGTGGCATCCCGGGGCCGCCCAGCCCGACGCGGTCACCGCCGCGGGCAGACACAACTCCGGCACCGCAGCCCGTCAGCACCGAGAAAGGCCGCCGATCGACCCGGCTGCAGGAGTTGTGCGCGGCGGATGCCACGACCCGACACTCCGAGGAGCGCGGGGCCCGCGGCGCGGGGCCGCCCGCACAACTCCTGCAGAACACCGGGCTCCCCTCGCCGGGCGCCCGGCAGGGGCGGAAACGCAGGAGTTGTGCGCGGCGGGAAACGCCGGATGCCACGGCCCCGACGCTCCGAGGAGCGCGGGGTCGTGGCATCCGGGGGTGGTCAGGCGTAGGGGTTCGCCGTGAGGGTGTACTTCGTCTGCAGGTACTCGTGGATGCCCTCGTCGCCGCCCTCGCGGCCGAGGCCCGACTGCTTCCAGCCGCCGAACGGGGCGGCAGCGTTGGAGACCACACCGACGTTGAGGCCCATCATCCCGGTCTCGAGGCGCTCGATCATGCGCTGACCGCGCGCGAGCGACTCGGTGAAGACGTACGAGACCAGGCCGTACTCGGTGTCGTTGGCGATGCGCACCGCGTCGTCCTCGGTGTCGAAGGGGACGATCGCGAGCACGGGTCCGAAGATCTCCTCGCGGAGGATGTCGCTGCCCGGCTGGACGTCCGAGACGACGGTGGGCTCAAAGAAGGTGCCGGGGCCGTCGACGGGCGAGCCGCCCGTGGTGACCGTGGCGCCGCGCTCGACGGCGTCGCCGACGAGGGTCTTGGCCTTGTCGACCGCGCGGTCGTCGATGAGGGGTCCGATCTGCACGCCCTCCTCGGTGCCGCGGCCGATCTTCATCGCCTGCACGCGCTCGGTGACGCGACGGGTGAACTCCTCGACGACCGACCGCTGCACGATGAAGCGGTTGGCCGCGGTGCACGCCTGACCGATGTTGCGGAACTTCGCCAGCATGGCCCCTTCGACGGCCTTGTCGAGGTCGGCATCCTCGAAGACGACGAACGGGGCGTTGCCACCGAGCTCCATCGAGGTGCGGAGAACTCCCGAAGCGGCCTGCTGCAGCAACTTCACCCCGACCGGGGTCGAGCCCGTGAAGGACAGCTTGCGCAGGCGCGGGTCGGAGATGATGCGCTCCGACACGGGCCCGGTGTTCGTCGTGGTGACGACGTTGACGACGCCCGCCGGCACGCCCGCGTCCTGCAGGATCTGCGCGAAGAACAGGGTCGTGAGCGGCGTCAGGGTCGCGGGCTTGATCACCACGGTGCAGCCCGCGGCGAGCGCCGGAGCGATCTTGCGCGTCGCCATGGCGAGCGGGAAGTTCCACGGGGTGATGAGGTAGCAGGGGCCGACGGGGTGCTGCGTGACGATCATGCGTCCGGTGCCCTCGGGGTTCGCGCCGTAGCGGCCCTGGGTGTGGGCGGTGACCTCGCTGAACCACCGCAGGAACTCGCCGCCGTAGCCGACCTCGCCGCGCGCCTCGGCGAGGGGCTTGCCCATCTCGAGGGTCATCAGCAGCGCGACGTCCTCCTTGCGCTCCTGCAGCAGGTCGAACGCGCGACGGAGGATCTCGGCCCGCTCCCGCGCCGGCGTCGCCGCCCACGACGGGAACGCGTCGGCCGCGGCATCCATCGCCGCGACGCCGTCGTCGACGGTCGCGTCGGCGATCTCGTGGATGACGTCACCCGTCGAGGGGTCCTTGACGGAGACGGTCGTGCCGCCCGTGGCGGCGCGCCACTCCCCGTTGATCAGCAGGCCGGTGGGTACGGATGCCAGCAGCTCGCTCTCGCGCGAATCGGTCATGAATCCTCCTGGATCGATGCGGGGTGTCCCCGCCCATTCTTCTCAGCACACCGGCGCGCGCCGATATACGTTGCGTACAAGGGGTTCGGCATGATCGCCGTCACGGCCAGCGCGCCTCGGCCGCGGCGACGCGACCCTGTCGCCGATAAACGCCGCCGCGAGTGAGACACGCCGCGCCCCGCCGTGTCTCGCTCGGCAGAGCGTTTATCGCGGACGGCGCGGACATCCCGGGGCCCCGACGACGGCTCAGCGCGCGGTCGCACCCGCCGGGGCAGCCATCGCGCCGGCGAGGAAGCGCTCCAGACCGGCGGGATCGGTCAGCGGCAGCACGTGCGCGACGTACTGGTCGGGGCGCACCACCACGACGGCTCCGTCGGCGGCGATTCCGCGCTCGGCGAAGATGTCGGCGGTCGTCCACGCCGAGGGCGAAGCCGCGAACACCTTCTCGAGATCGGTGAGCCCGAGCGGCCCCGATCGCGGGCGGAAGAGCTCGGGCACGTCGACGACGTCCTCCCAGCGACCGGGGAACACCGCCTTCGCGTCGAACACGGCGTCGAGATCCGCACCGGCCGGAGTGAACCGCTCGACGATCGCCCGCGCGGCCTCGGCCCACGCGCGCAGCGCCGTGCCGTCGGCGTCCGCGAAGGCGTAGAGACGCCAACGCCCGTCGGCACGGGCGTGGTGCCCCAGGTGAACGGGGTTGCCGTCGCACACGCGGACGACCTCGACGCTGTGGAATCGCTTGCCGACGGGGAACCCGGATGCCAGCTCCTGCGCCGCGTCCGCCCCGACGATCGGGGACGGACCGTACTGCGTCATGAAACCGGAGGGGAACTCGGCGGTGGCGAGATAGTACGTCGACAGTTCGTCGGGGTCGGTGATCTCGCCGGGCTTGCGCGCCATGAGCGAGGACCACTCGCGGTCGAAGTCGATGAGCTGCTGCGCGACCGGCTGACGCTCGGAGGAGTAGGTCCGCAGCAGGTCGGCCGGCGCGAGGCCGGTGAGCACGTGGCCGAGCTTCCAGCCGAGGTTGAAGCCGTCCTGCATCGAGACGTTCATGCCCTGCCCGGCCTTCGCGCTGTGCGTGTGGCAGGCGTCGCCGGTGAGGAAGACCCGGGGGTTCTCCTCGTCGTCGTCGAAGCGGTCGGTCACCCGGTGACCCACCTCGTAGACGCTGTGCCAGGCGACCTGCTTCACATCGATCGCGTAGGGGTGCAGGATCTCGTTCGCCCGGCGGATGATGTCCTCGATCGGGGTCTGCCGCACCCGGTGGTCGTCGTCCGCGGCGACCTCTCCGAGATCGATGTACATGCGGCTGAGGTAACCGCCCTCGCGCGGGATGTGCAGGATGTTGCCGGCGGCGGCGGTGATCGCGCACTTGATCCGCCAATCGGGGAAGTCGGTCTCGACGAGCACGTCCATGACACCCCACGCGTGCTGCGATGCCGCGCCGACGTGCGTGCGCCCGATCGCCTGCCGCACGCCGCTGCGAGCGCCGTCGCACCCGGCGACGTACTTGGCACGGACGATGCGCTCGCCCGCGGCATCCCGCACCCGCACCTCGGCGGGGTATTCCCCCTCGTGGCGCACGGTGAGGTCGACGAACTCGACGCCGTAGTCGGGCACGATCCGCGCGGGGCCGTTCGCGGCCGCCTCGGCGAAGTAGTCCAGCACCCGCGCCTGGTTGACGATGAGGTGCGGGAACTCGCTGATCTTGAGCGCGTAGTCCTCGGTGCGGGTGGTGCGGACGATGCGCTCGGGCGCCTCGGGGTCGGGGGCCCAGAAGTTCATCCAGCCGATGTTGTAGGCCTCGGCGGTGATACGGTCGGCGAACCCGAAGGCCTGGAACGTCTCGACGCTACGGGGTTGGATGCCATCGGCCTGGCCGAGCACGAGGCGCCCCGCGCGCTTCTCGATGAGGCGCGTC
The DNA here is from genome assembly GCF_005774735.1 of Microbacterium sp. 5K110. Lineage (GTDB taxonomy): Bacteria > Actinomycetota > Actinomycetes > Actinomycetales > Microbacteriaceae > Microbacterium. Next base: position 11,317 of record NZ_VBUM01000038.1, read on the forward strand.
GTCACCTGCGGGAACTGGGACATCTGTGCGGCCAGCAGCATTCCGGCCGGGCCGGAGCCGACGATGAGGACGTCGACCTCGTCGGGGAGGTCGACGGGGCGGTCGACACCGGTCCCCGCGGCGGGCTGCACGCGCGGATCGCCCGAGACGTACCCGTGGTGATGGAACTGCATCGTTTCTCCTGACGTCGATGTCGGGTTGCACCGCGGCGACGCGGTGTTCTATATTCGAACGCAACGTTCTTCTATCGAACGAGAGGCTAGCTGCTCCATGCCCGCACGGCAAGATGCCGCCCCTGCCTCGCAGACCCTGAGCCGTGGCATCCGGCTGCTCGAAGAACTCGCCGCCGCCCGCGCGGCGCTGTCGATCGACGACCTGGCGGGGCGGGTGGGCCTGCATCGCTCCGTCGCCTACCGCTTGCTGCGCACGCTCGAAGACCACGGCCTGGCCTCGCGGGATGCCACGGGAGCGGTGCGCTTGGGGACGGGCCTGGCCGCACTGGCCGCGGGGGTCGCCGCCGACCTGCAGTCCGAGGCGCTCCCCGAGCTGACCGCCGCGGCCAACGACCTCGGGATGACGTGCTTCCTGGTCGTCCTCGACCACGACGAGTGCGTGACGCTCGCGAGCGTCGAGCCGCGGCACGCGGTCACCGCCGTCGCGCAGCGCCCGGGCGCACGGCATCCGATCACCCGAGGGGCGCCGGGTCGCGCGGTGCTCGCGCAGCTGCCCCCGCGGCTCTGGCCCGACGACGTGGACGCACGCCTCGCCGCCGAGGTCGCCGAGGCCGTCGAACGCGGCTGGGCGACGAGCCACGACGAGGTCATCCCGTCGCTGCGGGCCGTGGCCGTGCCGCTCGCCGTGCAGGGACGACCACCTGCCGCGGTCGCCGCCGTGCACGTGTCGACGGAGCTGGATGACGCCGCGATCGCCGCGCGACTGGCCTCGGCCGCCGAGGCGATCCGCGCTGCGCTGTGAGGAGCCCCCGGACCCGGCGGGGATAGGCGCAGTCCGCCTCCGCAAGAGACTGCGGAGACGCGGGTGTGGCATACTCATGCCGTCCGGCGCGCGCCACCCCCGCCGGTGCTCGAAAAAGGGGCACACAGCCGCTCGATGACCGAGTGCGCGAGACACATACGGCTTCCGCACCCGTACCGTCTCGAAAGGCTTCGCCATGCCCTCCGTGTCCGCACACGTCGCCCGCACCCTCGCCGCCCACGTCGATCACGTCTTCGGCGTGATGGGAAACGGCAACGCATACTTCATCGATGAGCTGCATCGCACCGGCGCCACGTTCACCGCCCTCCGCCATGAGGCGGGCGGCGTGGTGGCCGCCGACGCCTACCACCGTGCGAGCGGACGCATCGCGGCGGCGACCGCGACATACGGAGCCGGGTTCACGAACACGCTCACCGCGCTGGCCGAGGCGGCGCAGGCCCGCATTCCGCTCGTGCTCGTCGTCGGTGACGAGCCGACCTCGGGCCCGCGCCCGTGGGGCGTCGACCAGATCGCGCTCGGCTCCGCCGTGGGCGTGCGGACCTACACGGTGGGCGACCGGGATGCCGCGGCCACGACCGCGATCGCTCTCGAGCACGCCCTCACCTACCGCCGTCCGGCGATCCTCGCCATCCCCTACGACGTCGCGGCCCGCGAGGCGGGCGAGGTTCCCTCCCCGACCCCGCTGACGCCGACCGCCCCGGCGGCACCCGCCATCCCCTTCACCACGGCGGCGCTCGACCGTGTCGCCGACGCGCTCGCCGACGCCGAGCACCCGTTCCTGCTCGCGGGGCGCGGCGCCTGGCTCGCCGACGCCGGGCAGACGCTGGGAGCGCTGGCCGAGGCGACCGGGGCGATCACTGCCTCGACGGCTCTCGGCCGCGGGATCTTCCCCGACCAGCGCTACGACCTCGGCGTCACCGGAGGCTTCGGCGCCGAGCGGGCGATGCGGCTCGTGCGCGAAGCCGACGTCGCGGTCGTGTTCGGCGCCGGCCTGAACCAGTTCACGATGCGCTTCGGCGAGCTGTTCGATCCGCGCACGCGCGTGTTCCAGATCGACACGGCCGCCTCGGCCACGCACCCGCAAGTCGGAGGCTTCGTGCGCGCCGACGCCGCCGAAGCCGCCGCCGCGATCGTGGCGCGCCTCGCCGCGCGGAGCGCGCGGTCATCGGGCTGGCGGGAGAGCGTGGACGTCGCGGCACTGCGCGTTCGCGAAACGGGTGACGGGGTCGCCCCCGACGGCCGCCTCGACCCCCGCACGGTAGCCGTGCGGGTCGGCGAGCTGCTCCCGGAGGACCGTGTCGTGGTTTCGGACGGCGGTCACTTCCTCGGCTGGTCGAACATGTACTGGCCGGTGGCATCGCCCGACCGCGTGATGATGGTCGGCACGGCGTACCAGTCGATCGGGCTGGGGTTCCCGAGCGTGCCCGGCGCCGCCGCCGCCCGGCCCGAGTCGACGATCGTCCTCACCACCGGGGACGGCGGCGGGCTCATGGCCATCGCCGACCTCGAGTCGGCGGTGCGTGTCGCGCGTGGTCGTGGGCTCGCCGTCGTGTGGAACGACGCTGCGTACGGCGCCGAAGTCAACCTCTACGGACTGAAGGGACTGGCCCGTGAGCCGATGCTGATCCCCGAAGTCGACTTCGCCGCGGTCGCCCGCGGATTCGGTGCCGAAGGGGTGGTCGTGCGCGACATCGCCGACCTCGAGGCGCTCGCCCGCTGGACCGCGCGGGATCCGGACGAGCGCCCCTTCCTGCTGCTCGACCTGCGCATCAGCGGCGACATCATCGCCCCGTACCAACAAGAGATCATCCGGGTGAACTCCTGACCCGCGGTCAGTCGAGCGGCGGCCGGGCAGCCGCGGCTCTCACCGCGACCAGGGGCACTCCCATCACGATCGCGCCACCGCTCGCGTAGTGCGACACGTCGGCCTGCACCGCGAGACCTTCGGGAGAGGCCATCGCGGCGTCGGCGGACTCGGGCGAGGCGAAGGTCGCCTCGAACATCGCGTAATACGGGCCGCCCTGGGCATCGAGGTCGAGCGCATAGCCCATCTCGACGGCTCCCGGCAGTCGCGCGGCCAGGGGAAGGTGGGTCTCGCGGTAGTACCGCGCGAAGTGCGCGCGGTCGGTGGGGGGCGGGTACAGCACCACGATCTTGTGCATCACGGCATCCTCTCGAGAGGCGCTGCCGGGCCCGGGCGAAAAAGTCCCGGACCCGGCAGCGCGCGGGTGAAGGTCAGCGGTCGGCGAACGCCGCCACGCAGTCGCTCGTCGCGTCGTCGTAGTCGGCGTCGGCGTAGGTCTCGAGGCCGGTGATGTACTGCTCCAGCACGCCCTTGGCGTCGTCGAGCCCCTGGCCGGTGGCCAGCTCGATCCACTTCTGGGCACCGGTGTCGCCGACGGACTCTTCCCACGCGCGGGTGGCCGACTCGTCCCACGCCGTCAGGTTCTTGACCGTCGGCGCCTCGAGCATCTCCTGGCACTGACCGGCCGCGGTCTTGTTGAACGCCGCGATCCCCTCACCGCCGTTGAGCTCTTCGACGACGCTGTCGAACTGCTGACGCAGGTCGTCGGGAAGGGCATCGTACGCATCCTTGGACACCCACATGCCGAACGTCGAGTACTGGCCGACACCCGGGTCGCTCCAGTACGGCAGCAACTCCATGATCTTGTAGTTCACGGGGAAGTCGATGGCGCCGCCGATCGAGGAGACGACGCCCCTTTCGACCGCCTCGTAGGTCTCGGGTGCGGTGATCGCGACGATGTTGGCACCGGCGCCGCTGAGCACCTGCTGGATGATCGGGCCCGAGGCGCGCATCTGCAGGCCGGCGAACTGCCCGGCATCCTCGAGCGGTGCTTTGCTGCCGAGCAGGAACCGGCCCACCGGCCACGTGGCGACGTGATGCAGGTTGTTGCCGTCGATCACCGCCATCGCCGGCGCGTAGCTCGTGTGCAGGTCGTAGATCGACTGCATGATCGCCTGCGAGTTCTGGCTGAGGAACGGGATGCTGACCATGCTGGTCGAGGGAAAGTACTGCGGCGTGTAGTCGGGCACCGTGACACCGATCTGCGCGCGACCGTCGCGCACGCAGTCAGCGACCTCGGCGGCCTTGCAGAGAGCCTCGGTGGCGGTGCGCTCGAAGCTGATGCGTCCCTCCGTGACCTCTTCGACACGGTCGAGGAACCAGTCCTGCACCGCAGCGTTCGGCGTTCCGGCCTGCGCGCCGGTGGCGAGGGTGAAGGTCACGCTCTCGCTCCCGGCGTCACCGCCGCCGGTGGAGTTCTGGATGCCGGCGCAACCGGTGATCGCGAGCGCCGTCGCCGCGAGACCCCCGGCGAGTGCGAGAGCCCGCCGCGAGCGGGGGCGGGAGTGCTGTGAGAACATCATCGTCCTTTCTGTCGGTCCGCTCCACCGAGGAGCGGATCGCGGGTGGGTTCAGTCTGGGCGGCGGGCGGCGGCATCCCCATGGCTGCAGCCGCACACTGCCGGGTCATCGGCGCACGTCCGGTTCACCCGGCCGACTGCGCGACGAGGGAGGGGAGCCAGAGCACGATCGCGGGCACGAAGAACAGCACGGCCGAGACGACGACGTCCATCGAGAGCAGAGGCAGGACCCCGCGGAACACGGTCTCGGTCGGCACGCCGGTCGCTCCCGAGACCACGAAACAGGTCATACCGACCGGTGGGGTCACCATTCCGATCGCGGTGAGCTTGACGATCATGAGGCCCAGCCAGATGCCGTCGAAGCCCAGCTCCATCGCGACCGGATAGATGATCGGGATCGTGATGATCAGCACTGAGATCTCATCCAGCGCCGTGCCCAGCGGCAGGAGGAGCAGCAGCAGGAGCCCGATCGTCAGCAGCGGGGGGATCTCGAGACCGGCGATCCAGGTCGTGATCGTGTCGGGAACGTGCGCCGCGATGAGGAAGGTCGAGAAGACGCTCGAGCCGACGAGGATCATGAAGACCATCGACGTCGTCTGCGCAGTGTCGAGCAGCGCGCCCTTGACGTTGCTCCACAGGGCGGCGACGCCCGAGCGGCGGAACTCCCACAGCAGGATCAGCAATGCCACGAACGCGGCGATGGCGGCCGACTCGGTCGAGGTGAACACCCCCGAGAACATCCCCCCGAGGATGATCAGGAAGATCAGGCCGAGGCGGACGAGCCCGCGCCACGGGAGCGTGCGCGCGGTCAGCCCGTAGGACTGACGCACCGCACCGGTGTTCGGTGCGGCGTGCAACGCGGCGTCGATCGAAGCCGAGTGCACGGGCGCCTCCGTCGCGGCGCCGCCGCGCGCGGCGGCCGCCGCTGCGGTGCGCGCCTCGACGACGACGTCTTCGAGCCCGACGTCGCTCCGCACGATCTGGCGATGGCCGAGGATGAGGATGTACGCGATGTAGCCCACCGCCGTCAACAGGCCCGGGACGATGCCCGCCGCCAGCATCTGCGCGACGGACTCTCCCGTCATGATCGCGTACAGCACGAGGAACGTGCTCGGCGGGATGATGACGCCGAGCGTGCCCGCGATGGCGACGATGCCCGTCGCGAGCGCCGCCGGATAGCCGTAGGCGCGCATCTCTCCGACGGAGAGCTTGGACATGGTCGCCGCCGTCCCGATGCTCGATCCCGAGACGGCCGAGAACCCCGCGCACGCCATGACGGTCGCGACGCCCAGTCCCCCGGGGAACCGGCTCACGAAGTGGTTGGCGATCGCGAACACGTGCTCGGCGATCCGTGCGCGCATCGCCAGCATCCCCATCAGGATGAACATCGGGATGATCGTGAGCGAGAAGCTCGCGGTGGCCGAGAACGGCACCGAGCCGAGCACATTCGTCGCGTACGTGGTCCCCTGCAGCACCCCGAGCCCCAGGGCCCCCGACAGAGCGAGCGAGAGAGCCACCGGCATCCGGGCCATCAGCAGCAGGATGAGCAGTGCCACGACCGCGAGCACGATGATCGTCACCAGCATGGATTCACTCCTTGTCTTTCCGGCCGGCGCTCACGCGTCGACCGTGGGCTCGGCGTCTTCGCCGTAGGCCCCACGTCCTCGGATGGTGCGCACGACGTTCGCGATCGCAACGACGAGCCACAGCCCGAGTCCGACCGCGATCACCCAGCGCAGCGGCCAGACCGGCCACTGGACGAGACCGAATCGCGTTTCGTTCAACGCGGTCGCCTGCAGCGCGCGCATCACCGACGCATACGTCATCCACGCCAGCAGGCCCGCGTTCAGGACCCACACCACGACCGACACCGCACGCGCGAGAACCGGCCTGAGGCGGTCGGTGACGATGGACACCGCGACGTGCCCGCCCTGCATCGACGTCCATGCCAGGCCCAGGAACACCGAGGCGACCAGGGCGGACTCGGCGACCTCGATCATTCCCGGCACGCTCGCCCGGGCGAAGAAGCGCACGATGACGTCGATGACCGTGGCCAGCATCAGCACGACGAGAGCGCTCGCCGCGATCACGCCGAGCACGGCGCTCTGGCCCCGCAGATACCGATCGAAGCGCGAAGTCCGCATCGGCGCGGAAGCGGCGACGGTCATCTCAGCGCTCATTCCAGAACTCGTACGCGCGGGTGTGGTCGACGTTGCCGAGGGCGTCGAGCGCATCGCCGAGCGCGCCGGCCACGGCATCGCACACGGGTGCGTCATGCCCCGTCGCCCGCTGCACCTTCTGCGCGATCCGCACGTCTTTCGTCATGAGCGGCAGCGCGAAGCCCGAGGCGAATCGGCCGTCGACGATGTGGTCGGGAAGGACGTGCGTGGTCACGAAGCTCTGCCCGGTCGAGGCGTTGAAGATGTCGACCATCACCGCGGGGTCCAGCCCGAATCGGGCACCCGCCGTCAGCGCCTCCGTCGACGCGGTGTACGCCGCCGCGGCCACGAAGTTGTTCAGCGCCTTCATCGCATGCCCGGTGCCCAGACCACCGGTGCGGAAGATGCGGGCGCTCATCGTGTCCACGACGGGAACGGCCCGCCTTGCGGCATCCTCGTCGTCCGCGCCCATCATGATCGCGAGCGTGCCCGCGATCGCGCGCTCGCGTGCCCCCGACACCGGGGCATCGACGAGGTGCAGGCCCGCCGCAGCCAACAGGCGTCCGGTCTCGACCGTCTCGGTCGGGTCGGACGAACTCATGTCCACGTACACGGTGCCGCGCGGAGACGGGATGCGCGGGGCACCGTCGTCGTCGACCAGCACCGCGCGCACGATCGCGCTCGTGGGCAGCATGAGCACCACGACCTCGCAGGCGGAGAGGTGGGTGATGTCGGCCGCGGCCTCGGCGCCGATGCGGGCAGCCAGCGCTGCCGCGCGCTCGACGTCGACGTCGTGCACGAGCACGCGCTCGAACGCGCCGGACGACGCGATGTTCGTGACCATGGGGTCGCCCATGGTGCCCAGACCGATGAATCCGACGGTGCGCACGCCGGCCACGGGGCTCGTCCCTCCGCTCATGCCGGCACCCCGGCCTTCTCCGCCTCGCCGTCGACGCTGGACGGCAGGCCCTTCTCGGCGAGCACCTCCTCGAGCGCGCGAAGTCCCTCGACGGCGGCGGGGATGCCGCAGTACAGCATCGAGTGCACGATGACCTCGCGCAGTTCGAGCACCGGCACGCCGTTGGCGAGTGCGCCGCGCGTATGGATGCGCAGTTCGTGCGCCTTGCCCTGCGCGATGAGCATCGCGAGGGTCACCTTGCTGCGGTCGGTGAGCGACAGACCGTCGCGTTGCCAGATGTCACCGAAGCAGTACCGGGTGACGAAGTCCTGGATCTTGTCGTTGAGGTCGGTCGTGTTCTCGACCTGTCCCTCCGCCCCCTCGGGCCCGAACATGTCGCGCCGCTGGCGCAGACCGATGTCGTACAGATCGTCGCGGATCACCTGATGCTCCCTCGCATGGATTCGTGCGGGACCGGTGTCCCGTCGGACCAGTGTGTCGGGCCGGATGCCGCGGCCACATGGCCCACGGCGCAAGCGCCATGGCGGTCGGCGCACACCGGCCGGGGTCTCGGGCGCGCAGCCGCGGGCGCGTTTAGGCTGGGTCCACGTTTCGACGTCACTGCAAGGAGGCAGGCGATGGAGCACCCGGTCCCGACGGCGCGCGACATGCAGAACCACCACGGTGTGAGCTTCGACGAATGGGTCCGCCTCGTCGGCAACCGATTCGTCCCCCTCGCCCTGTCGACCATCGACCCCGACGGGTTCTCCGGGAGCCTGCGGACCCGGGTCGTCGACGGTACGTGCGTCACCGACATCGCGGCATCCTCGCATCGGGTGCACCGCTCGCCGGCGTCGATCCGCGGCGACGACCCGCACCACCTGAAGCTCAGCATGCAACTGACCGGAACCGGGCTCGTGATGCAAGACGGTCGCAGCGCCCACCTCTCCCCCGGCGACGTCGCCATCTACGACACGGCGCGCCCGTACACGCTCGAGTACGCCGGTGAGATGCGCTCGCTCGTGATGATGTTCCCGCACAGCATGCTCGGGCTCTCGGCCAACCTCGTGCCCACCGTCACCGCGGTGCGCCTGCGCGGCGACACCGGCGTCGGGCGCGTCATCTGCCCGTTCATGCAGCACCTCGCCGAAGACCTCGACCAGCTCGAGGGCGTCAACGGCGCGCGCATCATCCGTAGCGCCTTCGACCTCATCACCGCGCTGCTCTCGGCCGAACTGCAGAGCTCGACCGCACGCGAGCCCTGGCGCGTCACGCTCGACGCCGTCGCGCACTACATCGACGCGCATCTCGACGACCCCGGTCTGAACACCGACACGATCGCCCGAGCGCACTTCATCTCGGCTCGCCAGCTGCAATACCTCTTCCAGGACGAGGGCGAGACCGTCTCGGGCTACATCCGGTCGCGGCGCCTCGAGCGCTGTCGACTCGATCTCGAAGACGCGGCGCAGACCTCGCGATCGATCGTGCAGATCGCGCAGGCCCGGGGGTTCATCGACCCCAGTCACTTCAGCAAGCTGTTCAAATCGACGTACGGGCACGGCCCGCGCGATCACCGCCTTCTGCACCTGGATGCCGCGGCGCTCGCGGACTGATCCTCCCGACGCGGACTGTTCGCTCCACGACACGTGGCGTGCGCCACAGCCCGAGAGCCCCACGGCTCGCGCGGGTTGACTGAGCGCATGGATCTGCTCAGGGAGGATCAGATGACACAGACGCACACGGCGACGTTGCTCGCCGAGATCACGGTCGACGAAGCGGTCGGCCGCGCGATCCCCGACGCCGCCAGCGGGGAGACCATCGGCTACGCGCCGATGCACACGGCGGCCGATCTCGCGCGGGCGGTGAGTGCGGCCCGCGCAGCCCAACCGGCGTGGGCGGCACTCACGCACGCCGAGCGCTCGGCCATCCTGCATCGGGCTGCCGACGAGATCGACGCGCACGCCGAAGAGCTCGCGCAGATCATCGCGCGCGAACAGGGGAAGCCGCTCAACGGACCGGGTGCCCGCTTCGAGGCCGCGGGCTGCGCGGTGTGGATCCGCCAGGCGGCCGACACCGTGCTCGAGCCCGAGGTGCTGTTCGAGGCCGAGGGCACGCGCTCCGAGCTGCACTACGCCCCGCTCGGGGTCGTGGGCGCGATCGGACCGTGGAACTGGCCCGCACTCATCGCGATCTGGCAGATCGCCCCGTCGCTGCGCATGGGCAACACGGTCGTGGCGAAGCCCAGCGAATACACCCCGCTGAGCGTGCTGGCCGTGGCGGCGCTCATGAACCGGCACCTGCCCGAGGACGTGCTCACCGTGGTCGCCGGCGGCCGCGACGTCGGCGAGGCGATCGCATCGCACCCCGACCTCGACAAGATCATGTTCACCGGTTCGACGGCCACCGGCCGGCGCATCATCGAGGGCTCGGCGCACAACCTGGCGCGCCTCACGCTGGAGCTCGGCGGCAACGACGCCGGCATCGTGCTTCCGGGCACGGATGTCGCCGCGATCGCCCAGGGTCTGTTCTGGGGCATCTTCATCAACACCGGCCAGACATGTGCCGCGCTCAAGCGCCTCTACGTGCACGACTCGCTCTACGAGGACGTCGTCGGCGCGCTCGCCGAGCTCGCCGAGGCGACCCCGATGGGACCGGGCACCGACGAGGGCAGCGCCCTCGGTCCGCTGTCGACCGCGCAGCAGTTCGCGATCGTGTCGCGCCTGGTCGACGACGCGCGCGAGCGCGGCGCGCGCATCGTCACGGGTGGGAGCGCCGCCCCCGACCTCGGGGCCCACTTCTACCGCACCACGGTCGTCGCCGACATCGACGACGACGCGGCGCTGGTGAGCGAGGAGCAGTTCGGCCCCGTCATCCCGGTGCTGCGCTACACCGACCTCGACGACGCCATCGCCCGGGCGAACGCGACGGACCAGGGGCTCGGCGCCTCGGTCTGGAGCTCCGACGTCGACGACGCCCTCGCGGTGGCCGAGCGCCTGCAGGCGGGCACCGTGTGGATCAACCAGCACGGCACCCTCAACCCGCTCGTGCCGTTCGGCGGGGTGAAGGGGTCGGGCTACGGGATGGAGTTCGGGAAGGAAGGTCTGAAGGCCGTCGCCGCCCCGAAGGTCATCACGCGGTGAGCACGACGGCGGAGACGTGCAGCGGCACGCCGGGTGGGCACCCTCCCACCCGGCGTGCCGGTGACGATCTCCGCCGCTGCGCGCGGGCGGGAGGGTCAGGACCTCGATACCCCGTAGATCGGCGACACCGCCTGCTGGGCCTCGTTGTCCGGTCCGAGCGGGATGCCACGGCGGTCCCGCAGCAGCAGCGTCGCGATGAGGCCGAGCCCGGCCATGCCGACGAGGTAGATCGCGACCGACCACGTGGTGCCTGTGGCCTGCACGAGCGCGGTGGCGATCGTCGGGGCGAACGCGCCGCCGAGGATCGCGCCGATCGCGTACGAGATCGACACCCCCGAGAAACGCACCGATGCGGGGAACAGCTCCGCGTACAGCGCGGCCTGCGGGCCGTAGGTGAAACCGAGGCCCACCGTCAGGATGAGGAGACCCAGGAAGAGCAGCCCGATCTCACCGGTGTTCACGAGCGGGAACAGCGCGACGGCACCGATCGCGAGAGCGATCCAGCCGATGATGTAGGTGGTGCGCCGGCCGATGATGTCGCTCAGCCAGCCCGAGAGCCACGTGAAGATCAGCCAGCCCACGGATGCTCCGGCAACCGCCCACAGCACGGGACCGCGATCGAGCCCGAGCGGGCCCGCGGGGTTCGTCGCGTAGTTCTGGATGTAGCCCCCGGTGGACATGTACCCGGCCGCGTTGTTGCCCGCGAAGACGAACGCGGCGATGATCACGAGCGCCCAGTGCTTGCGGAACAGCTGCACGATGGGGGTCTTGGTCTCTTCTCGGCGCTCGGCCAGTTCGACGAAGACCGGGCTCTCCTCGACGCGCCTGCGGATGTAGTACCCGACGAAGATCAGCACGACGCTGAAGAGGAACGGCACGCGCCATCCCCATTCGATGAAGGCGTCGCCCGGAGCGATGAGCGCCATGATCGCCATCATCCCGGATGCCAGCAGGAGGCCGATCGGCACGCCGATCTGGGGCGAGGCACCGAAGAGTCCGCGCCGGTTCTTCGGAGCGTGCTCGACGGCCATGAGCACCGCGCCGCCCCACTCGCCACCGGCCGAGATGCCCTGCAGGATGCGCAGGAAGATCAGCAGGATCGGAGCGGCGATGCCGATGGCCGCGTAGGTCGGGAGCAGACCCACGAGGGTGGTCGACACGCCCATGAGGATCAGGGTGACCATGAGCACGACGCGGCGGCCGTACTTGTCGCCGAAGTGTCCGGCCAGGAAGGCGCCGAGCGGGCGGAACAGGAAGCTGAGCCCCACCGTCAGGAACGACAGGATCAGCGCGATGCCCGGGCCTGCGGGCTCGAAGAAGACGGCGGCGAAAACGAGGCCCGCCGCTTGCGCGTAGATGAAGAAGTCGTACCACTCGACCGTGGTGCCCACGACGGTCGCGAAGACCACGCGGCGTCGATCGGTGGGTGTCGAGATCGTTCCGGTCGGGGTGAACCCCTCGGGAACGGATGGGCGTGGTGAAGTCATCGGTGGCCTCCTGCGACTGCTCTGTCGGTGGGTGCGGTCTGCGCCGCAGCGGTGTTGATCCGCCGTGAAGGATCATATACGATTTCAGATACGACACAACGAGCAAAGGAGCCGCATGAGCATGTCGGATGCCGGCGACCCCCGTTTCGCGGCCCTCCCCGCGCGTCCGGGCAAGGTCATCGCGGTGCACCTGTCCTACCCCTCGCGCGCAGATCAGCGCGGACGCCGACCGGCGAACCCCTCGTACTTCTTCAAGCCGTCCAGCTCTCTGGCATCCACGGGGTCCACGATCGAGCGACCGGCCGGAACCGAGCTTCTCGCTTTCGAGGGAGAGATCGCCCTCGTCATCGGCGCCACCGCGCGCCGAGTGTCGATCGACCAGGCGTGGGCGCACGTGGCCGCGGTCACCGCGGCGAACGATTTCGGGGTCTACGACCTGCGCGCCAACGACAAAGGCTCCAACGTGCGTTCCAAGGGGCGCGACGGCTACACGCCGGTGGGACCGCGTCTCATTCCCGCTCAGACCGTGTCGCCCACGGGTTTGCGCGTGCGCGTCTGGGTCGACGGTCAGCTGGCGCAGGACGACACGACCGAAGACCTCCTCTTCCCCCTGCCGCAGATCGTCGCCGACCTCTCGCAGCACTTCACCCTCGAACCCGGCGATGTCATCCTCACGGGCACGCCGGCGGGGTCGAGCGTGGTGCTGCCGGGTGCCGTGGTCGAGGTCGAGGTCGACGCCCCCGACGCGCCCGGGACGCCCAGTTCGGGGCGCCTCGTCACCACCGTGGTGCAGGGCGACGCCCCGTTCGACGACGCGCTCGGCTCGCTGCCGTCGGTCGACGACCACCAGCGCGCCGAGGCCTGGGGCTCGCGCGAGAGCGCGGGCCTTCCCCCCACCCCCGAACCGTTCCGGCTGACCGACGATCTGCGCGAGAAGCTCGCACGGGTGCCCGTCGCGGGCTTGTCGGGGCAGTTGCGCAAGCGCGGACTGAACGACGTCACGATCGACGGTGTGGGTGCGATGCACCCGGGCACCACGCTCGTGGGGCTCGCCCGTACGCTCCGCTTCGTCCCCCACCGCGAAGACCTCTTCGCCTCGCACGGCGGCGGGTACAACGCGCAGAAGCGCGCGTTCGACGACGTCGGCGAGGGCGAGGTCATCGTGATCGAGGCGCGCGGCGAAACGGGGTCGGGCACGCTCGGCGACATCCTGGCCCTGCGAGCGAAAGCCCGCGGCGCCGCCGGAATCGTCACGGACGGGGGCGTGCGCGATTACGACGCCGTGGCGGCCGTCGGCCTCCCCGTCTTCTCGCGCGGCGCACACCCGGCGGTACTCGGCCGGCGCCACGTCCCGTGGGACACCGATGTGACGATCGGATGCGGCGGTACCACCGTCCAGCCGGGCGACGTCATCGTCGGCGACCGCGACGGCGTCATCGTCATCCCGCCCGCTCTCGTCGAGGAGGTCGTCGATGCGGCCCTGGCTCAGGAAGAAGAGGACGCCTGGATCGCGGAGCAAGTGGCGGCGGGACATCCCGTGGACGGCCTGTTCCCGATGAACGCCCAGTGGCGCGCACGGTACGAGGAGCAGCGCTCATGAGCGGCACGGACGTGACGCTCAGCAAGTCGCAGCAGGCGTACCACTGGATCAAGGAACGCATCGCGCGCCAGGAGTTCACCCCGGGGTATCGACTCGTGCTCGGATCGATCGCCGGCGAGCTCGACATGAGCGTCGTACCCGTCCGCGAGGCGATCCGGCAACTCGAGGCCGAGGGCCTCGTGACCTTCGAGCGCAACATCGGGGCACGGGTCTCGATGGTCGACGATTCGCAGTACCGCCACAGCATGCAGGCGCTCAGCATCCTCGAGGGCACGGCGACCGCGCTCTCCGCCCGCGCACTGACCGCCGACGACGTCCGACGCGCCCGCTCCATCAACGAGCGCATGATCGAGACGCTCGACCACTTCGACCCGCGCGCCTTCACCGCGCTGAACCAGGAGTTCCACGCGACGCTGTTCGAACGCTGCGCGAACCCGCGCATGCTCGAACTCGTGCAGGCCGAGTGGGCACGCCTCGGGCACCTCCGCGATTCGACCTTCAGCTTCGTGCCCGGCCGCGCCGCCGAGAGCGTGCGCGAGCACGAGAACATCCTCCGGCTGATCGAGTCCTCGGCACCTCTCGGCGAGATCGAGAAGGCCTCGCGACGCCACCGCGCCGCCACCCTCGACGCCTACCTCATCCACGAACACCCCGACGAGGTCCTGGGCCTCCCGGCGGTCTGACACAGGAGAAGCAATCCCATGAGCGACACGCAGACCGCGACGCGCCGCATCCCGGCCGATCTGCCGGACCACATCCAGCACTACATCGGCGGCGCGTTCGTCGACTCGGTCGACGGTGACACGTTCGACGTGCTGGACCCGGTCACCAACCAGACCTACCTGCGGGCCGCGGCCGGCAAGAAGGCCGACATCGACCTCGCCGTCGCCGCCGCACGCCGGGCCTTCACGGACGGCCCGTGGCCGCGCATGCTCCCCCGCGAGCGTTCCCGCGTGCTGCACCGCATCGCCGACCTCGTCGAGTCGCGCGACGAGCGCCTCGCGGAGCTCGAGTCGTTCGACTCGGGTCTGCCGATCACGCAGGCCCTCGGCCAGGCCCGTCGGGCCGCCGAGAACTTCCGCTTCTTCGCCGACCTGATCGTCGCCCAGACCGACGACGCGTTCAAGGTTCCCGGACGCCAGCTCAACTACGTCAACCGCAAGCCGATCGGCGTCGCCGGGCTCATCACGCCGTGGAACACGCCCTTCATGCTCGAGTCGTGGAAGCTCGGCCCGGCCCTCGCCACCGGCAACACCGTCGTGCTCAAGCCCGCCGAGTTCACACCGCTGTCGGCATCCCTGTGGGCCGGCATCTTCGAAGAGGCGGGGCTCCCCGAGGGCGTGTTCAACCTCGTCAACGGTCTCGGCGAGGACGCCGGCGACGCGCTCGTGAAGCACCCCGACGTCCCGCTGATCTCGTTCACCGGCGAGAGCCGCACGGGGCAGCTGATCTTCGCCAACGCCGCGCCCTTCCTGAAGGGCCTGTCGATGGAGCTCGGCGGCAAGAGCCCGGCGATCGTCTTCGCCGATGCCGACCTGGATGCCGCGATCGACGCGACCATCTTCGGGGTGTTCTCCCTCAACGGCGAGCGCTGCACCGCGGGCAGCCGCATCCTCGTGCAGCGCGACGTCTACGACTCCTTCGTCGAGCGCTACGCCGCACAGGCCGAGCGCGTGAAGGTCGGCTACCCCGACGACCCCGACACCGAGGTGGGCGCGCTCGTGCACCCCGAGCACTACGACAAGGTCATGTCGTACGTCGAGCTCGGCAAGACCGAGGGGCGCCTCGTCGCCGGCGGTGGCCGCCCCGAGGGATTCGCCGAGGGCAACTTCGTGCGCCCGACGGTCTTCGCCGACGTCGCCCCCGACGCGCGCATCTTCCAGGAGGAGATCTTCGGGCCGGTCGTGGCGATCACCCCGTTCGACACCGACGACGAGGCTCTGGCCCTGGCCAACAACACGAGGTACGGCCTCGCCGCCTACGTGTGGACGAACGACCTGAAGCGCGCCCATACCTTCGCGCAGAACGTCGAGGCGGGCATGGTGTGGCTCAACAGCAACAACGTGCGGGACCTGCGCACCCCGTTCGGCGGAGTGAAGGCCTCGGGCCTCGGCCACGAGGGCGGCTACCGCTCGATCGACTTCTACACCGACCAGCAGGCCGTGCACATCACGCTCGGCCCCACCCACAACCCGACTTTCGGCAAGGGAGCCTGAGATGACCGACCGCAACCAGATGACCCGCACCTCCTCGGGCTTCTTCGTCTCGCAGGAGGCCCCGATCCGGGCCGAGAATCCGATCCCCACGCCGTCCTCCCCCGCGCCCGACATCCTGCGGTGCGCGTACATGGAGCTCGTGGTCACCGACCTCGCGGCATCCCGGGAGTTCTACGTCGACGTGCTGGGGCTCTACGTCACCGAGGAAGACGGCGACGCGATCTACCTGCGCTCCACCGAAGAGTTCATCCACCACAACCTGGTGCTGCGCCAGGGCTCCGTCGCCGCCGTCGCCGCGTTCTCGTACCGCGTGCGCAGCGCGGAAGACCTCGACAAGGCCGTCGCCTTCTACGAAGAGCTCGGATGCCGCGTCGAGCGGCGCCCCGGCGGCTTCACGAAGGGCATCGGCGACTCGGTGCGGGTCGAGGACCCGCTCGGGTTCCCGTACGAGTTCTTCTTCGCCACCGAGCACGTCGAGCGCCTGTCGTGGCGCTACGACCTGCACACGCCCGGGGAGCTCGTGCGCCTGGATCACTTCAACCAGGTCACGCCCGACGTTCCGCGGGCGGTGAACTTCATGCAGTCGCTCGGTTTCCGCGTCACCGAGGACATCCAGGATGACGAGGGCACCGTCTACGCCGCCTGGATGCGCCGCAAGCCCACCGTGCACGACACCGCCATGACCGGTGGCGACGGCCCGCGCATGCACCACGTCGCCTTCGCCACGCACGAGAAGCACAACATCCTCGCCATCTGCGACAAGCTCGGCGCGCTTCGACGGTCGGATGCCATCGAGCGGGGCCCGGGCCGCCACGGCGTCTCGAACGCGTTCTACCTCTACCTGCGCGACCCGGACGGCCACCGCGTCGAGATCTACACGCAGGACTACTACACCGGCGACCCCGACAACCCGGTCATCACGTGGGACGTGCACGACAACCAGCGCCGCGACTGGTGGGGCAACCCCGTCGTGCCGTCGTGGTACACCGAGGCCTCGCTCGTGCTCGACCTCGACGGCACCCCGCAGCCCGTCCGCGCCCGCACGGATTCGAGCGAGATGGCCGTGACGATCGGCGCCGACGGCTTCAGCTACACCCGCGCCCCCGAGGAGACCCCCTCCCCCGAATTCAAGCTGGGCCACCAGCTCTAACCCCCTCTTCACGCGCGTGAGGGGTCAGTATCTGTCGCCGCAGACGCCCTGAAGCGACACCTCTTGACCCCTCGCGCGCTGACAGAAACAGAAAGGGACGTGATGCTCAGCGACGCACAGATCGGCGCGATCGCGAGGGAACTCGCCGAGGCCGACCGCGCGCACTCCGTGATTCCGCGCATCACCGCGCGGTACCCGGATGCCACGGTCGAGGACTCGTATGCCATCCAGGGCATGTGGCGCGACACGCAGCTCGCCGCCGGTCGGACGCTCGTCGGACGCAAGATCGGACTCACCTCGAAAGCGATGCAGCAGGCGACGGGGATCACCGAGCCGGACTACGGCGTCATGTTCGACGACACGGTGTACCGCTCGGGCGACGAGATCCCCGTGGACCACTTCTCCAACGTCCGCATCGAAGTGGAACTGGCCTTCGTGCTCAAGACGCCGCTCGAGGGCCCCGACTGCACGCTCGACGATGCCCTCGCGGCGATCGACTACGCCGTCCCGGCGCTCGAAGTACTGAACTCGCACATCGAGCTGGAGGGCCGCACGATCGTCGACACGATCAGCGACAACGCCGCCTACGGGGCGATGGTCCTCGGCGACGTGCACAAGCGCCCCGACGAGATCGACCTCCGCTGGGTGCCGGGCGTGCTCTCGCGCAACGGGGAGATCGAGGAGACCGGCGTGGCGGCCGGCGTGCTCGGCCACCCCGCCACGGGGGTGGCCTGGCTCGCGAACAAGTTCGCGCAGCACGGTGCTCGTCTCGAAGCGGGCGAGATCATCCTGGCCGGTTCCTTCACCCGGCCGATGTGGGTGTCGCGGGGCGATAGCGTGCTGTGCGACTACGGACCGATGGGAACGATCGCATGCCGCTTCGTCTGAGCCCGACCTTCCGCGAGCGCCTGGCCGCGTCACCCCGTCCGCTGGCGGGGATCTGGGTGTGCTCGGGCAGCCCGCTGGTGGCCGAGATCGTCGCCGGTTCCGGGACCGACTGGGTCCTCGTCGACATGGAGCACTCACCCAACGGACTCACCTCCGTTCTCACGCAGCTGCAGGCGATCGCCGCCTACCCGGCGACGCCGGTGGTGCGCGTGCCCATCGGCGACGCGGTGACCCTGAAGCAGGTGCTCGACCTCGGCGCCCAGAACATCCTCGTGCCGATGGTGTCATCGGTCGCCCAGGCCCGCGACCTCGTCTCCGCGGTGCGCTACCCGCCGCGAGGCGTCCGGGGCGTGGGGTCCGCGCTCGCCCGATCGGCCAGGTGGAACCGCGTCGACGACTACCTCGCCCGGGCCGATGACCACGTCTCGCTCTTCGTCCAGGTCGAAACGCCCGATGGCGTGGACGCCGCGGGTGAGATCGCCGCGGTGGACGGCATCGACGGTGTCTTCGTCGGCCCGAGCGACCTGGCGGCATCCCTGGGTCTGCTCGGCCAGCAGACGCACCCCGACGTCGTGGCCGCCGCGCTCCGCGCCTTCGAGGCCGTCCGCGCGGCCGGGAAGCCGGTGGGCGTGAACGCCTTCGACCCCGCCACGGCACAGGCGTACCTGGATGCCGGGGCGTCCTTCGTCCTCGTCGGAGCCGACGTCGCGCTCCTCGCCCGCGGATCGGAGGCCCTCGCGGCCCGCTGGTCCACCGGGGGCGACGACGCCGAGCGCGCCAGCTACTGATCCCCGCCGGCCGCCCGATCCCGGATCAGCGGGCCACGAGTTCTCGGGCCGCGAGTTCGGCGAGCACGCCGTCAGCCCACTCGCGCGCGACCTCGGCGGCATCCAGCGGCCCGCCGGCGTCGTGGCGTCCGTACTCGCCGACCCGCGTCGCCCCGCATGCGGCGAGCGCCTCGTCGATCATCTCACTGCCGCGCGAATACGTCTTGCTGTAGCTGCGATCGCCGAGACCGAACACCGCATACCGGATGCCGGCGAGCTCCGGCCGCTCCGACAGCAGCCGCTCGCGCAGCCCCCGGACGTTGGTGGGGAGTTCGCCGTCACCGTACGTCGAGCAGACGATCAGGTGCAGGCGCTCGGGGTCGAGGTCGACGGGCTCCAGGTCGCCGAGGTCGATGACCCTCGTGTCGGCGCGGTCGCCGAGGTGGCGTGCAAGGTCTTCGGCCACCAGCTCGGCGTTGCCCGACTCGGTGCCGAAGAGGATCGTGACGGGTCCGCACCCCTCTCCCCCACCCGCGTCGGTGCGGGCCGCGTCGACGGTCGGGAGCATGATCGACAGGTCGGCCGCGGCCGCACGCAGGTCATCGAGCGTGCGCAGCTTCGCGCGGACGCGGCCGGGGGCGGCGCTGAGCGTCTCGCGCACGTCGATGCGTCGCCACCCGTCGAAGTCGACGCGGGCGGGCAGGTCGAGGGCGTCGACGCCCTCCGCTGCTGCGGTGATCGCGCCCGAGGCGAGATCGTCGGCGAGCGCGCGGGCGAGGGCGCGGGAGTCGGAGCGCTGGTCGGGGATCGTGCCGCGCGGCCCCCGCCGCAACCATCCCGCCACATACAGCCCAGGCTCGACCCGCCCGTCGGGGTGCGCGCCGGGCTCGACGAGCGTCGAGGCATCGGCGGAGAACCCCACGGCGGTCACCACGGCATCGGCATCGAGACGCACCTCTCCGGAGACGCCGCGGAAGACCACCGTCTCCGCCGCCGTCGTCCCCTCGATCGCCTCCGGAGCGAGCCCGAACCACCAGTGCACCTGCACCCGCGCGTTCCCGTCGACTGCGGCCTCCAGCGCGCGGACGGCGTCGACGCGCGCATCCTTGCCCTCGGGGACGGCGGCGAGGTCGGTGCCGTGCACCGTGTGCCCGACGCCCGCGAGGCCGGCGAGCTCGCGCACCATGACGGGATCGAATTTCGCGTTCTGCGGTGCGGAACGTCCGACGACGTGCACGACGCGGACATCCCCGGCCAGACCCTCGTGCACGGCGTCGTCGACGTCACTGCCCTCGAGGTCCGCGCTCGTCCGCGAGATCAGCCGCACGACATCGAGGGCGACGTTGCCGTGGCCGACGACGACCACCCGGCGGCCGAGTGACACGTGATCCCGGTGGTGATCGGGGTGGCCGTTGAGCAGCCGGGTCAGCGCTCCGGCACCCACGATTCCCGGGAGATCGCCGCCGGGCACCGCCAGGTGCGCGTCCGTCGACAGCCCCGAGGCGAGCACCACGGCATCGAACGCTGCGCGCAGCTCATCGAGCGAAACGTGCTCGCCGACGGTGACACCGCCGTGGAACCGCACGCCCTCGTCGGTGAAGAGGCGGTCGAACTGCCGCGCCACCGACTTCGTGCCCTGGTGGTCGGCGGCCACGCCGTAGCGCACGAGACCGTACGGCACGGGCAGGCGGTCGAACACGTCGATCTCGGCCCCGGGGAAGGAGCGGCGCACGGCTTGCGCGGTGAAGCAGCCGGCCGGGCCCGACCCGACGATCGCGACACGGGGAGCGGTCGCCGCGGGGCGGAGGGTCTCGGG
>NZ_VBUM01000039.1 GCF_005774735.1 Microbacterium sp. 5K110
GCGCTTCGGCCACCGCCGACCCCAGGCGCCCAAGCTGCCCGAGGCCGCCTGGATCAACCAGCCCTCACAGGAGGCCCTCATACAGACCGCCTGACGGAATCTGTCTCACCCGCCTTGACACTTTCCGCTTCGATTACAGCCCGATCACGGAGCGACCGACGATTTCGTGGCCGAATGGGGCCCGAGTGGCGTTCTATGTCGGGCTGAACATCGAGCACTATCAGATCGACAAGCCCTCCACGAGCATCTTCGGCGGTACCGCGATGCTGCAGCCGGATCCTTCGGGAGCTGGGGTATGACTACGTCCTGGACTGGACGAACGACGATCAGCCGTATCCGCTGAACGTCGACGGGATGTTCAGCGTTCCCTACACGATAGAACTCAACGATGTGACGATGTTCGTGAGTAAGAGCTATACCGGCCCGCAGTTCCTGGAAGCGGTGATCGACCAGTTCGATCAGCTCTATTCAGACTCCGAGCACTCGGGTCGCGTCATGTCGCTGCCGTTGCACCCGTTCATCGTCGGCCAGCCGTTCCGCCACCGCTACCTTGATCGGGCCCTCGAGCACATCACGTCTCACGATGGTGTCTGGGTGACGACGAGCGATGCCATCGCGGCGCACTATCAGTCGACGGGGAACAGGAGAGCCGATTCGTGACGAATACGGAGCTGATCGATGAGTACGCACGGCTGCGCGACGAGTTCAAGGCCAAGGGATTGGGCGGCCGGATCGGCTACGGCGAGAAGCCGGCGCTGCTGATCGTCGACTTGATCACCGGATTCACGGACAGCCGTTCGCCCCTGTCAGGCGAACTGGAGTCACAGCTGGCCGCCACCAATGCCTTACTCGTCCCCGCCCGTGAACTCGAGATCCCCATCTTCTTCTCGACGGTCGCGTACGACACCGAATTGCAGGAGGCGGGGCTCTGGATCAAGAAGATCCCGTCCAACCACCTGTTGGTGGAGGGCAGCGAATGGGTGGAGGTCGACAGCAGGCTGGGCCAGCTGCCCCACGAGATGACCCTGGTGAAGAAGTACGCATCCTGCTTCTTCGGAACTGATCTCGCCGCACGCTTGATCTCACGGGGTGTCGACACCATCATCATCGTCGGCTGCACCACCAGTGGGTGCGTGCGCGCCTCGGCGGTTGACGCCTGCTCCTACGGCTTCCACACCATCGTCGTCGAAGAGGCAGTCGGCGACCGGGCAGCCCTTCCGCACCTGGCCAGCCTCTTTGACATCGACGCGAAGTACGGCGATGTCGTCAGCCTCGACGACGCACGTGCTTACCTGCGGGGGCTTGCGCAACAGAACGATTGACTGCAGTAACGCCGTGGGGCCAACTTCCTCTGTGCGGAATATTGAACCGGCGTGCAGGCCGAGATCCCGCAGATGCTGGCGCAGGGCGGCGGATCCATCATCAACACCGCCTCGTCCCTCGGGCAGGTCGCCATCGCCCACCAGTCCGCCTACGTCACGTCGAAGCACGGCGTCATCGGCCTCACCCGAGCCGCCGCGGTGGAGTACTCCGACAAAGGCATCCGCGTGAACGCAGTGCTGCCCGGGGTGATCCAGACGCCAATGATAGACGCGCTGGAGGAGACCTACCCCGGCTTCAAGGACGCGCTGCTGACGAAGCACCCGATCGGCCGACTCGGCACGCCGCACGACATCGCCGAGATGGTCGCGTGGCTCGGTTCCGACGCGGCCGCCTTCGCGACCGGCGCGCAGTTCGCCGTCGACGGCGGGTACCTCGCGATTTAGACGAGGTGGCCACGACGGACGGGAGGCACGGTGTCAGCTGACACCGTGCCTCACGTCCGTCACCGGTCGCGCCGCGACCCGCGTGTCAGCCGTTCTTCGCGGCCAGTCGGTCCGTCTCGCTGTCGTTCCGCCACCCGGCGGTCGCGCCGCCGTCGACGCTGTAGTTCTGTCCGGTCACCCAAGAGGACTCGTCGGAGGCCAGGTAGAGCGGCATGTACGCGATGTCCTCGCCCGTGCCGGGGCGTTGAATGAGCGCGTTGCCGACCTGCCAGGCCTTGCCCTCCGCATCCACCGCCTTGTCCGTCGCCGGGGTGCTGACGAAGCCAGGCGAGATCGAGTTCGCGCGGACGCCGTAGCGGGCGCCCTCCGCAGCGAGCGACTTCGTCATCGCGATGACGCCGCCCTTCGCGGTGGTGTGCGCGACCTGGCGAGCGGCTCGATCCCGCGACCTTCGCGATCGACGGAAAGCAACTCGAGATCGATCTCGAGTTCGAGGCCTGGGCCAAGAGCGCGCGCCGCATCGGCGCAGCCACCCGGCGTCCGGCGAGGACGTCGCGGGGCGGACGGGCCGATCTCAACACGGTGCGTGAATGGGCCAGTCAGAACGGACACCAGGTCAGCGATCGCGGCAGGGTTCCCGCGTCCATCCTCGAGGCGTACGACGCGGCGCACTGACGCGGTCACTCCTGGGCTGAGCCGCGCGCTGCGCGCCAGTGCTCCGTGACGGGATAACCGGAGCGCACGTGCGCGCGCACGTGGACCTCCCCCGAAGGGGATCCGCTGCCGCCCGGCTCCGGCGGCGGAGGGTTCTGTGTCCAGCCTGAGCCAGGGACCCAGACCGTCCCCGGTTGCACGGGCGCGTCGGCGAGCGCGGGATCGATCAGCTGACGCGCGAGAGCCACGGCCTCACCCAGATCGGTGATCCCGCCGGCTGAGGGCGTGCCGGCCGCGAGCACCCGGTAGGGACCGTCCCAACCGTCCGGGACCGTGAACGTAGTGAACGAGTCGAGCTTTGACAGTGCACGCTTCGCGTCGATGGCCATCTGCAGCTCGCGCAGGTCGACGCGCTGCGTGCGTGCAATGGTGACGATGTCCACCAGGTCTTTCGCGCGGCTGCTGGGGCGGCCGTTGTAGGTGCTCATCGTCGCAGTGACCTTCTCCGCGACCTGATCGGAGATCGGGAACAGCCGGTAGGGGTGCGACGGGACCGGCCGCCCCAGCTGCAGCCGCGTCGACGGCTCGATCGTCTCGACGCGGCCGACCGGGGGAGGGCCGACGACCACGTCGATGGGGATGTCGGAGATCCTCCGGCCGGTGTTCGCGTCCAGACATGTGAACACCAGGCGCCGGGTCGCGACACCCGGCTGGTTCTCTCCTCGCCCGGTCGCACGGGCACGGGTGAGCTGGAACCGCACATGGTCGCCGAGATCACGCGCGGCTGCCTGCTCGAGCGCCTGCTGCGCGGCATCCAGATCGGCGGCGCCGGTCGAGGCCAGATCCAGGTCTTTCGTCGACCGTGACTTCGGCACCCGGGCGAGCATCGCCGTGCCGCCCTTGAGCAGCCACTCGGACTCTTCCCCCTCCGCAAAGACCCGGCTGAGGAAACGATCGTGCTGTGCCTGCACGATCTGCGCATTCACATCCAGCGCGCTCGCGCCGTCACCGGCTGCCTTCGTCGCGGCCGCCTTGATCGCCTGCGCAAGCCCCGTCCAGTCTTTGTAGCCGTCGGGCTCAGGCATCGGCCGGCACCACCGCGTCGACGCCCGCAAGAGCGAGCAGATCAGCCGCGAGCGCGGCACCCGAGGGGTACTTGTTGGGCTTGGCCAGCGGCTCCAGATACTCGGTCAGGCGGGCGGGGGAGAGCAGCTTTCCCGCGTCCGCGGCGTCGGCGAGCGCATCGGCGACGAGGGAGCGGTCGACCCACTGCTCGATCAGGTCGGCGATCGTGCGCTCGACGCTCATGGTCGGCATCCCGTCGACGGAGACCACCTCGGTGGGCGCGAGCTCGCGGGTGCGGAGCCGCACCCCGTCCAGGCGGGTACCGCGGCGGGTGGGAACGACGAACTCGAGTGGCCCGGGGAACCAGTCGCCGATGCCATGCAGCTGCGCGGCCGTCTGGCCTGCGGCGACGACGGGCGGGACGCCGGTGTCTGTGCGGGGACGGTCGGCGCCGCCGAGGGCGAGCCAGGTCGCGAGGATCGCCTCCTGCTCGTGCTCTGGCGCGCCGGCGAGGCGGTAGACGCCGCGCGCGACGCGGATGAGCGCGCCGCTGTTGGCGAGGCGCGTCAGGGTCGGGCGCGCCACGCCAGCCTCGAGCGCCTGGGCGGTGGTCACCAGGCCCCAACGCTGTGACGCGAGCTCGCCCAGACGAGCGAAAGTTGATCCTGCCATGCGCACAGTGTAGCGAGAAACCGCAACAAACGTTGTAGCTCGTTCAGATTGTCGACTTCGAGCCTCTGGGGCCACCCCTTAGCAGTGAGGGGGTTCCAAACCCTCGGGAACGGGTTATATTCGGGAATATAACCATCTGTGAGGAGGAGAAGATGCGGACCCACACCTGCCCGCCGGACCACAAGCACGGGCTGACCTCCACCTGCTACGTCGTCCACCTCTGCGGGTGCCGCGCCTGCATGGACGGCAACGCGCGCCGCCGCCGCGACCGCTACCGTCTCCTGGCCTACGGGCGATACCAGGACGCGCACCAACCCATCGAGCCGATCCGGCAGCACCTGCAGGCACTGGTCGACACCGGGATGATCCCCGAACGGATCGCCATCAGCGCCGGCGTCGGCGGCGCCACGGTCCGTCGCCTGCTCAACAGCGAGACGGCACGGTTCGTCACCGGCGCCACCGCCCGCAAACTCCTCGCAGTCACCCCCGACAGCAGCACTCTCGCCGCGCAGGGCCGAGTCAACGGCCGCGGCACCCGCCGGCGCCTCCAGGCTCTGGCCGCGATCGGATGGAACCACCACGAGATCGCACGCCGACTCGGCTACCCGCGCTGGAAGGTCAACAAGGCACTCGAAGGCGCCTACGTGGACATCCGTGTCCACGACGACATCGCCGCGCTCTACGACGAGCTCTGGGACCAGCAGCCCCCCACCCACACCCGAGCGCAGCGGGTCGGCCGCTCCTACGCACTCACGGTCGCACGCCGGCACGGCTGGCTGCCGCCGCTGGCCTGGGACGACATCGACACCGACCCGGCACCGCCCACAGCCGGGCAGGAACCCCTGCTCGACGAGATCGCGATCGAGCTCGCTCTCGCCGGCCAGAACGTCCGCCTCACCCGAGACGAGCGCCTCGAAGCCACCCGACGCGGGACCGAACGCGGACTCAGCCTCACCCAGCTCAGCGACCTGCTCGGCGTCGACGTCCGCACCATCGACCGCGACCGTGACGACCTCGGACTCCGGCAGGCCGCCTGATGAGCAAGACGCTCGACATCCTCGAAGCCGCCCTGCACGGCACCACCGCCGGCTACCTGGCCGGATGCCGCAGCAAGGGAGGATGCCCGAACCACGGCAACCGCCAGCTGCTCACCTGCACCGAAGCGGCCCGCGCCCGCCGCCACTACTTCTCGCTCGCCTCGCTCGAGGAGACCGAGCCGATCACCCGGCAGATGCTCCGCGACGCCAAGAACAGCCCCTTCGCACCGAAAGAAGCCGCAGATGTCTGACCAGCCGAACACCTTCACCATCGACTCCACCAAAGAGGGAGAGTGGCTGCGGGTCGTCCGCGCGCTCGGCGGCCATCGCTGGGCCCTGTCGCTGCGCTTCAACCCCCTCCCGCTGACTCAGCGAGGCGCCCGGCACACCCGGCCAACGCGGCAGCCCACACCCCACGCGGCAGCAGGCCACGGGCCGAACGCGAGACTGCACCTGCCCAGCTGCGCGATCTCCCCCCAGCTCGGCAACGGCCGCGGCGCCCACCTCAAGCAGATCCCCCACCTGGGCCGAACCGAGGAGCACTGATGACCGACATCGCCGTGCGCCTCCAGGAAGCCATGACCATCCAGACCGGCACACCCGTCACCGTCCGATGGAGCTTCCGCGAGTTCGCGCTCAACTGCACCCGCCGCGACGGCCGCCCCCTCACCCAACGGATGCACAGGCTCTTCCAGACGCTGCTCAACCGTGAAGCGCTCCGCGAGCTCACTCCAGGAGAAGACCCAACGATGGGATCCCGCGCAACCCTCATCGAGATCATCGACGACCTCGCCGTCAGCGCCGACCACCAAGGCGCCCGCGCGGCCGCGCTCGCCGAGGTCCTCCTCAGTGCCGGCATGTTCCACCTCGGCGACCAGCTCCGCCGCCAGAGCCACGCACTCTCAGAGCTCGACGCCGACGACGAAACCCTCGAGGTCATCGACGAGGCACGCACCCAGATCGCCCGAACCATACTGCTGCTCGACCAAGCCGACACCGCACAGGCAAAGGAGCGCAGATGAACCGACGCACCCGCCGCGCCAGCACAGCCCTCGCCGCGGTCGCAGCTCTCGCGCTCGGCTTCGGCGCCCACCAGCTGGGCATCACCTCCTGGATCGACACATGGACGCGCCCGCAGGCACCCGCCCCGGACCCGACCTACGACTACACCGCGCTCGCCGCAGTCGCGCAGGAGCTGCCGCTGATCGATCCCACCGAGGAGATTCCCGAGTATCGCCGCGCCACGTTCGGCGAGCGCTGGATCGACATCGAGGGAAACGGCTGCGATCAGCGAGACGATCTCCTCGCCGTCCAGCTGCAGGACGTCGTCCGTGACGGTTGCACGGTGCTCTCCGGCGTGCTCGACCCCGATCCGTACACGGGCACACGCATTGAGTTCGAGCACGACCGGATCGCCGCCCCTGGAGCCCCGGGAAGCTCCGGCGTCCAGATCGACCACATCGTCAGCCTTTCGGCGGCGCACGCCGGGGGCGCGTGGGCGTGGACCGAGCAGCAGCGCATTCAGTTCGCCAACTCGTTCGACAACATCGTCGCCGTCGATGGCAACACGAATGCGGCCAAGAACGACCACGGGCCAGCCCTGTGGCTGCCATCGAACGCCGACTACGTGTGCACCTACGTCGCCCGCTACACGGAGATCGTCGACACCTGGCACCTCGCGGTCGACGAAGCCGACCGCGGTGCGCTCGTGGACACGCTCTCAACCTGCGCTGCCCAGCAAGCCAGCGACGAGAGCGGGAGCATGTCGTGAAGCCGCTACGAACCCGCGTGGGATCTCGCCGCGCGCGCCTGACGCTTGGCCGCGCGAGCGCGGTCTACGACCTCGTTCGCATCCGTCGTGTCGACACCGAGGGTGCGCCTGATCACCTCGAGCTCGGCGTCGGTCCAGCGGGTGCGCCCTCGCATCCGCTCACCGAACGTGACGACGTTCAAGCCGAGCAGGTCGATCAGAGCCGCCTGCGTGGGAACCTCGGGCGCCCCCGCCCCGTCCGCGATCGCCGCCCGCAACCGCTCCGCGAAAGCCGCATCGCGCGCCAGTCCCGGCATCAGTCGCGGCCGGCGGCCGCGCTGCGAGGGCGCCCTGCGCGCGCGCTCCTGCGCGAATGCGTCGATCGCGGCCTCGTCGTAGAGCGGGGAGTTGCCTTCTATGGCAACCGGCTCGGGGAGCAGAGGACCCTCCTGGCCGGCTCTGCGCAGCTTGTTGCTGATGGAGCGCATCTTGTAGACCGCGACGACGGACACGCCGAGCTTCTCGGCGACGTCCGCCGTGGTGAGGTGCCGTCCGGTCATCAGCGCTCCTCTCAGCTGGATGAATATAACCACTTTCGCGGTTACGGCGCGCCGCGGCAACCAGACCCAACTTGGTTGGGGATGCTGGGGCGCATGGCTAACAAGGACGCGGACGCCATCCGTGAGGAGCTCCGTCGCATCGGCCAGCAGCTCGCGCAAGCGGACGAGCTGCGCGAACGCCGCGGCAAAGTCGTCGACGAGGCGCGCGCGGCCGAGCTGACCCAGCGAGAGATCGCCCTCCTGCTGGGGATGACCGAGGAAGGGCTGCGGAAGGCGCAGAAGTCCTACCACGGACGCGGGCGCTCTTACGGCGGCCGCCTCGCGTCCTAGCGACCCCGCCAGACCTTCATGGAGCGCCCGTCGACTGCGAAATCTGATTGCAATTTTCAAGCACTCTTGACTAATATAACCTGACGAATGAGGGGGTGAGATGGACGAGCTGAACTACCGACCCAAGCCGTGGACGCCGAAGGACGTGCCCACGATCTGGGTCGACCAGACCACCGGGCAAGGCGTCACCGACGCCGGCACGCCCGTTCGCCCCGTCATCGGCGAGCGCCGCAAGAACCCCAACCTGACGGACCTGCTCGACACGGCTGCCTCGTACGGCGCTAACCGCATCATGCTGACCGGGAAGCGCCCCGAGCCTGCGCCTGGCGTGCGGCACTGGCTGTACGTCCAGACCCCGAACTGGAAGCCCGGAGCCCACTGGGTCAACAACGGCCCGCCCACCGGTCGGTTCGAGCACGCGGTCACCGGCTTCAAGATCGAAGTCCGCACCGCGGAGGAGTGGTTCGGCGACGGGCCGCTGACCCCTGCCCAGGCTCGTCTGGCCTGGAACGTCACCGCGTCGATCATTCGCCACGCCGACGAGAACGCGCGCCTGTTCAACAGCCCTGCCGCCACCGGAACGAACCTGTGGGCGCTGTCGCTGCCGAAGAACATCAACCCCGTGCCGGTCGAAGACGACATCGCCCAGGAGATCCACTTCACCTCGGGCCTGCACCACTACGACCACCTGGTCGCGGGGGAGTCGTTCGCCAAGCACGAGGACTGCGTCCCGCTGATCGACCCGGCCAAGACGAAGAAGATCAGCGAGTTCGCCTACGTCGACGGCCGGTTCATGTTCGCCGGCGTCGGGCGCGAGCTCGGTATCGGCCCCGCGATCCGGCTGAACCAGGCCGCCGCGTACGAGCTGCTCGAGCAAGACCCCTACGCGCGCGCCCGCTTCCACGTGCGGTTCCGCGTCCCTCAGGGCTGGAACCACGTTGGCCTGCTCGGTGTGAAGCACCTGGACGTTCGCGAAGGCTGGTTCTATCCGAACCGGCCCGGAGCGGTGCACGACACCTGGGCCGACGGCAGCGAGATCCACGTCGCCCTCAAGCACGGGTGGGAGATCCGCCCTCACGAGGCCGTGGTGTTCCGCAAGGCCAAGCCTCTAGACACCTTCACCGAGCGCATGACGCGCGCCCGCGAGCGAGTCCAGCTGCAGGACGAGATGCACCCGGACCTGCGCCGCGCTGTGCTCGCCGCGCTGCGGAACATCATGCTGCACTCGATCGGTGCATTCGCCGCCGCGGGCCGCGACGAGACCCGCGTCGCCGCGTCGCCCGATGACGTCCCGCCCGAGTACAGGGCCAAGATGCTGCGACAGGGCAACCTCTGGATCTATCGCATCCCGTCGCGCCCGAACGACCGCACCCGAAGCTTCTACCACCCGGAGCTCGCCGCCCAGGTCTGGGGTCGCGCACGCGCTCGCGTCCTCCACGGCCCCAGCTCCCTCGGCGGCTACACCTCCGGTGCTCTCACGGTCGACCCCTCGACGCTCATCGGCATCCAGGGTGATGCGATCTACACGACCAAGCTGCCGGCGTGGTCCCTGCCGGACCGGTTCATCGGCGGCGGCGACGACGGCAAGACCGGGCGCCTGCGCCTGCAGGGCTACCTCAACGGATCCTTCATCACGCCGGAGACGCTGCGGCAGCGTGACGCGCTGAAAGCACGTGCCGAGCGGGCCGGCATCGCCAAGGCGCTCGAGCAGGCAGAGGAGAAGGGCTGATGGCTGACCAGCAGCGCACCGCCCAAGACCTCATCCGCGATCTGCGGCGCAAGGGCATCAGCACGGCCGAGATCGCCGAGGAGCTGCACCGCTCGCCTCGAATGGTCCGCAAGATCCTCAACGGCGAAACCAGCGGCGCCCTCTACCGCCAGGCGCTCCAGGAGCTCGCTGACACCGGACGCCTCACCCACGTCCCGCCGCGGCGCCGGCGCAAGGACGGCTCGATCGCCCCCGTGCGAGGCAAGGCCGGCGCCAAGCCCGTCATCCCCGAAGACCTCAGCGGCACCTACGTTGAGGGTCGCCAGGGTGGTCGGCTGCGCGTCGACGTGGCATACGCCACCGGGGGCGACCGGTACATCGAGATGCGCATCCCCAAGGGCCGCACCGCGAAGGGCCGCGAGCAGGCGAACGCCGAACTGATCAAGCAGGTCCGCAACGCCGCCAAGGGCCAGTCCCACGACAAGCAGAAGCAGATCACCGCCCACCTGACCTTCTCCAACGGCCGCGTGATGGAGGTCAACTCGTACAACGCCTCGACGATGCTCAAGCGCATCCACGAGAACGGCGGCGACGCCCTCGGCTGGTTCCGCGAAGAGTCGAAGAACCGATACGTGAACCTCGACACCAGCCGCGACACCATCACCGGCGTCACCCTCAACGTCGTCAGCACGGCCAAGACGACCGAGTACCAGAGGCAGGCCGAGCGCGGCCGCACTCGCCGCCCCCGCTCGCTGTCGCCGGCGGAGCTCATCAGCATGGAAGAGAAGCGGCGCATCGAGGAGCGCCGCGCTCGCCGCCGTGGAAACCGAGGAGGTGGTCAGTGACCATGGCCGCCCCGAAGAAGCCCACAGCTGCAGCGAAGCCCCGCGCACGCAAGGCCGCGCCCCCCGCTGAGGAAGTCACCAGCGACGTCGACCAGGCAGCGACGTCCGAAGCACCCGCACGCGCACCTCGCGCAAGCCAGAAGCCGGCAGCGGCGAGCGCGACGCCTCCTGAGTCGGCCGAGGCGGAGACGCCACCGCCGGCGAAGAAGAAGCGGGGGCCCTACAACGTCGTCTACGTCCAGAAGAAGCCCGTCTCGATCCGTCTCCCCGACGACGCGCTTGAACTGATGGACTGGGCCAAGCAGGATGCAGCCAGCCGCGGCGACCGCCTCACCAAGGACGAGATCGTCACCGTTGCGCTTCGCGCCTACTGGGGCCGCAAACGGCGCCGCGGGTAATGACCGTCTCCTGAGCTGCTGGCAGGGAAGTCGAGATGAGTGAAACTAACGGGCCGGCCGAGTTGCCGGTCTACTCGATCGCCGAGGCATTCGTGAAGCGATCCGGAATGTATATCGGGCAGCCCGTCACGTTCGAGCGAGTGCACACGTTCCTGCTCGGTTTCGAAACGGCGATGTTGTACGTTCGCGACGAGCTCGCGCGCG
The DNA here is from genome assembly GCF_005774735.1 of Microbacterium sp. 5K110. Taxonomy (GTDB): domain Bacteria; phylum Actinomycetota; class Actinomycetes; order Actinomycetales; family Microbacteriaceae; genus Microbacterium. The sequence goes on from NZ_VBUM01000039.1 coordinate 10,990, forward strand.
ATCGCAATGCGTTTCAGCCCGTGGGCGTGCTCGGTCAGTTCCGGGAGCAGCTGCGATCCGAGGGGCGGCTCAGGTGGGACTCCTGGTCCCTGACGATCGTGGCGGAAGCGATCGGCTGGACTGGCGACGAGCCTCCGGCGATCGACGATCTGACCGAAGAGCAGCACCTCGAGGCAGTCCGGGACCTTCTCCCGTTGCTCGAGAAGGTCTTTGCCCTCCCCGCGGAGCTTGTCACCTCGCTCCGTGACTCCGCCTGAGAAGGGTAGGCACCCCACCGCTGTCGGTGTGTCGTCCCGCCCATCGAGTTCGAGAACGCGTTCTATGCTGTGCGGCGATGATCAACCTGACCGCCACCGTCCCGCTTGGACCGCTGACAGAACTTGTCGGACGATCCCTCTCGGCGACTGGGAGATGGGTCAACTCATCCGGTAGCGCCTACCTGTCATATCCATCACTCAGAGGATCCTGACCCGGACGAACGATCGCAGTCGCTCGAGGGCAAAGGACCCGTGCGGATGTCGCGCGTCACACCTCGACCTCGAACGGCAACTTTCGCAGTGTCGTCGCGGAAATCCCGGTGCTCTTGTACATCCGGGCGTGGGCGTACTGGATCTCCGGCAGCAGATCGATGCGGCCGATCGCCTCCAGCATGATCTCGTCGGCCTGACCGGTGAGATGACGCAGTTCGGGGATCGCGTACCCGCCCACGTACTTCCCGGAGTTGAGATCCCAGGAGCGCACGGCCGGCAGCGCCTCCTCGATCCTCTCGCCGAGCTCCACCAGAGCATCGAACGTGTCCTGCCCGTAAGCGTGCGGGGAGAATGGGATCTGCGACATCGTGCCCTTGGTGACGTTGAAGCAGTCGCCCGTGAACGTCCACCACAGGAACGCCAGCCGCGACGCCGCGATCGCGCTGGCCGCGAGCTGGTCCTTCCGGTTCTGAACGAACAGCTTCCCCTCGTTGAGGGGCACCGTGGCGTGCGTGGTCTTGTCGTAGGTGACCGGCGGCACCGTGTACGTGCTCAGGAAGTACGTGGCGGTCTTCTTGAAACCGACGGAGTAGTCGCTCACACGGACAAGCGGCGTCGAGGAGATCGTGCCCTTCGCAAGCAGCGTGTCGATCAGCTCGAACATCGCGTCGCTGCTGGCGCGCATCCAGTTCGGGGTCCGCGAGCCGGCGGGCCGAAGCGAATACCGCAGTGTCGCCATCAGATGCGGACGGAACGCCTCGATCCAGCTGTGGGTGAGCGTCGTGTGCAGCTCGGAGACGCTGCCATACCCGGCGGCGGTGATGATCGTGCTGCGCACCTTCACCTGGAACAGGGCAGCCGGGCGTTCCTGGAAGGTGCTCACCCAGATCGCATCGAACCGCCGCTCGTAGAACTTCCGCAGTGACTCGTCGCGATCGGCGAACTGGCTGCGGATGGGAACGATCAGGCTGAGCCGGCCATCCGGGCGCGTGATCTGCGCCGAGCGCTCGCAGCAGGAGGCGTAGATGTCGTCGACGTTGTCTGTCTCGAAGCCGGTGATGCGGTAGCTGAGCTCGCGCCGGTTGACGTAGGGTGGGTTGCCGATGACGACGTCGAAGCCGCCCTGATTGGGGTGTGACACGTCGCCCCGCACCGGCAAGAAGCGCGGCCCGTACAATGTCCAGCGCATCGAAAAACACCCCGCGACCTTCCGACTACCTCCGGACGTCTTCGAGTACATCAACCAGGCACGCGACGAAGCCGCGGCCCGTGGTGATCGCCTCACCAAAGACGAAGCGATCACCATGGCAGTCCGCGCGTTCTGGGGCGGCAAGCGCCAGCGCCGCCGCTGATCACCACACCGACATAACCGACGAAAAGAACTCTGGAGGCATCTGATGAGCCGTCGATCTATGCTCGAGCAGGAAACCGATCCGCTACACCCCGCGCGGATGCTACCGCGCACCTGAGACGAACGCGCGGTCCTTCACCGAGGATGGCTACATCTCGACATGATCAACCGAGGCAGCGAGAAGATTTCGTGCGAAGAGGTGGAGGACCTCGTCTACCGCTATGACAGCTTCGATCTAGCGGCCGCCGTCGCGATGCTCGACCCCGTGTTCAGCGAGCGGGTATGCGTCTACGTGAGTCTCAAGGAGGGCGGCCCGCTCGGGCTCGAACGGATCCGCGCCGCCATGGAGTCCGCCGGGGTGGCTAAGCATAAGCACCCCGAGCGGCTGATCGCCGTCGACGACATGCCCCTCACCAAGGTAGGCAAGATTGACAAGAGGGAGCGGAGAGGGCTTTGCCCGCCGCGACAGCGCCTAATGGGGCAGACGCTCAGCGCCCGCGCCGCCACGCGAGCCAGTGGCGGATGCTCTCCTCGAGCGCGTGCAATAGAGGCAACATCACCCAGATGACGCACGCGACGGTCAGTGGCGTCGTACATAGGATCTGGAGGTACGGCGGCAGGCCGGTCAGGAGCGGAGCGATGAAGTAGGCGTTGAACATGGCAGGCGGTACCAGCGCGATCCACACTAAAATCGCCGTCCACCACCGCGGGCGCGCGGGACCGGCCGTCGGGATTGCACCGGTGAGGGCGTCCGGAGTCAGTGGACGGGCCTGCCCGATCGTGAGCGGCACGGCCTGTTGCAGGTGCGCCTGCCGCTCCTTACTGTCCTCCCACCGGATGAGGTCATGGGGGGAAGCGAACGTGATCTCGACGACAACCTGGCGCCGGTGCCGTTCCGAGACTCGGACCTTCGACTCCCGGTAGCCGGGGAACGACTGGGCCCGGCCGGTGAAACCATGCGCCCACTCGGTGAGATCGTCCAGCCGCCCGGGGACGGCTGTGCGCGCCACCCGAGCCGTGACCGTGAGGTTATCTGGTTGCATGGTGTCCTCCCGGGGCAGAGGAAGCCCCGTCTCCCAGCGTATTGCGCCGATGACGCGGCACTGAACAGCTTCCGACCATCGGGGTCCGGATCAATAGCGCGAAATAGTGCTCTTCCGAGCAGTGGAGTGTCACCGCCACTGCCGCCTCACGCAGGATGGAAAGTTGAAAGACCTGGATCGACGGGGAGGTCATTTGCACGAGGCGTTTCGCTTGCTGCGGGAAGAAAGGCTCAAACGAGGCCGATACCATCGCCGAGCGACGGTGTATCACCCGGACGTAGAAGAGGTCGACCAGCTCTACGGTGTCCGGCTTCAGCTGGAGTCCTTAGGCGCGCGCCGGACGGTGGACGGATGCTGCGCTCCGAGATCGGCGCTTCGCGCGAGTACGGGACGCTAATGGATGCGGCGCTGGCAGTCGGTGACATGGGCGCCTGGCTGGTGGCGCACCACGCGTTCCTCCGCTGCTGCGTCGCGCGTGCAGACATCCCGTTGGGGCGGGTAGTGGACTCCTACCCGGAACGCTGCTTACACATCTATCAGTTGTGGCACCCGCAGTCGTTCGCCATCGCTCATCGCGAGTACGAGGCCGTCCTCGAGTCGATCGTCAGGCGTCCGACGCCCAGGGGATCGATCTGTCGCCGCTGGCGACCCACGAGTTCGCCTTCGACGATGCCGCCGCCGCCTTCGAGCAGTCCCGCGACGCGTCCAGCAGCCTGAAGGTCCTGCTCCGACCGTAGAGCGCCTGGGCCGTCGGGGCCGTCACAGGGAGCCACGCGGGCGGCGTGGGGTGGCACGGGCTGCAGTGGCACCGCGGAGACGATCCTCCCGCCTGTCGGGTCGGCATCGGAGCGCGCGGTGCAGGAGGAGCGCGCCCACGTTGCAAGTAAGCTTTCTGCCGTGCAGAATCGACAGCTCGGGTCGCCGGGCGATCCACCCCAGTATCCGATCGAGTCGGTCGACAACGCGCTGAAGCTGATCCTGCTGCTGGGTGAGGAGCACGAGCTGCGGCTCACGGACGCCGGTGCCCTCCTCGGGGTGGCGACCTCGACCGCGCACCGACTTCTCGCGATGCTGGCATGGCGCGGCTTCGTGCGGCAGAACCCGGTGACCAAGGCTTACGGCCCTGGCCCGGCGCTGACGACGGTGGCCTTCTCGGTGCTGCGCAGGATGGATGTCCCGAGACTGGCGCAGCCGATCCTCGAGGACCTCAGCGCCGCCCTCGGTGAGACCTGCCACCTGGGCACGCTCGAGGGCAACCATGTCCGATTCCTCGCCGTTGCCGAGCCCGATGTGGCCGTGCGCGTGGTTTCGAGACTGGGCAAGACCCTGCCGGCGCATTGCACCTCGACCGGCAAGGCGCTGCTTGCCGAGCTGAGCGACGAGCAGCTCTTCCGGCTGTACCCGGACGAGCAGCTCGAGATCGTCACACCGAACTCCATACGTTCCCGAGACGAACTCGTCGCCGAACTGGTTCGGACACGACTGGACGGTTATGCCGTGAATCGGCAGGAAAGCGAGGACGGCGTGGCGAGCGTCGCGGTCCCGGTCCACGTCTCGTCGGGACTGCGACTGGCGATCAACGCCTCCGCGCCCGTGCAGCGGTTACCGCCGGGCAAGGTCAAGTCCCTAGCGCGGTCACTGCAGGACGCCGCGATCCGCCTCGCCGAACTGTTGGGGTGAACCGGCCCGGGTCGTCGTAGCGCCCATGGATGCGCTGCGCACGCGAACACGCCGCTGATGAGCGTGGCTGCGGGAGCGACCGACCCGCCGCCGTGGGCCTCAGTGCCCGTTGGCCGGATCGTCCGGGTCGCGGGCGGCTTCTTCGCCTTGATCCAGCCCACTCAGCGTCGCCATATCCTCCGAGCTGAGCGTGAAATCGAAGACGTCGATGTTCTGCGCGAGATGCTTCTCATCGCCGGCGCGCGGGACGGGAACGATCCCTTCCTCGATGTGCCAGCGCAGTAGGACCTGTGCGGGCGACTTGTCATACTTCGACGCGATCGCGGTCACCGCGGGATCGGACAGCAGGGCTCCTCCGCGTCCGAGCGGGCTCCACGCCTCGGTCAGGATGCCGTGAGCGCGCTGGAAGCTGCGCTGTTCGACACGGGCGATGTCGACGCTGAGCTGGATCTGATCGACGTCGGGGACGACACCGGTCGCGTCGACGACGCGCTGAAGGTGGTGAGACTTGAAGTTGGAGACGCCGATCGCCTTCACTCGTCCCTCTTCGAGCAGTCTCACCAGACCCTTCCACGCTTCGACGTATCGGTCGAGGGCCGGAACCGGCCAATGGATCAGGAACAGATCGAGGTAGTCGACGCGAAGGGTCTTCAGCGATCGGTCGTACGCGCGCTGCACTCCCTCGACGCTGTGGTCCTCCTTGTTGAACTTGCTCGTGATGAAGACCTCGTCACGAGGGATGCCCGATGCACGCAGACCGGCACCGACGGCCTCCTCATTCGCGTACTTGTACGCCGTATCGAACAGGCGGTAACCGTAGCCGACCGCCTTCTCGACCATCGTTGCGCACTCGTCTCCCGTGAGTGGCCACGTGCCCACCCCGATTCGCGGGATGCGGTGACCGTGCAGGAGGGGGAGGGTGGTGTCGTCAGCTCTCATCGGGCGGCCGCCTTCGCCGGAGCCGTGCTCGAGGGCTCGAGGAGGGCGCGCAGCCGATGTATCAGCTCGTCCGCCTTCGCTCGCGAGGCGACCGAGCGGCGGGCGTCGACGAGGGCACGCGGCCAGTTCACGATGACGGCACCTTCGGCCTGCCCTTGGCTCTCGCCGTACACGACGGCGAAGCGGTCCTGCGCAGGGTCGCCCACCATCGTCCAGTGATCAGATCCGGTATGCCCGACGATCTGGATCTTCCAGTCGTACTGGTCGCTCCACACATACTCCGTCGGGTCGTAGCTGCGCAGGTCATCCGGGTGAGCGATGTTATGCGCGACAATCAGCGCCTGATCCGTCGCGCTCGTCCAGTGCTCCAACCGGATCGGGTCGGGATGCCGTCGGTTCATGAATCGTGCCACGTCGCCGATCGCATACACGTGGGAGACGCCGACGGCGGCAAGCGTGCCTTCGCAGACGACACCGTTATCCAGCGCGAGGCCCGACGACTCGAGCCACTCCGTGTTGACGACCGCTCCGATACCGAGCAGGACAGCGTCGACATCCAGCGTCGCGCCATCGGTGAGCGTGACCTGGACGCGGTCACCCGTGCGCTCGACGTTCTCGACGGAGACGCCGAAGCGTAGCTCAGCACCCTCCCTGCGGTACTTCTCCGCGAAGATACCGCCCACTTCCATATTCATCGCCCGGCCCATCGGAGCACCGATCGGTTCGATGATGGTGACCTTGACACCGGCCGCAAGCGCTGTGGCGGCCGCCTCGGCGCCGATGAATCCGGCGCCGACCACCGCGAGGTGGCGGCCCGGAACGAGCTCCTTGCGCAGCTCGTCGGCATCGGCGCGGGTACGCAGCACGTGGACGCCGGGAGTGGAAGCCCACGGGGTTCGGCGAGCTCGGGCACCCGTCGCGATGACGAGGATGTCGTAGGTCAGCTCGCTGCCGTCGGCGAGCGTCAGCGTCTTGCCGGCAGGATCCAGCTCGGTCGCGGCGACGCCGAAACGGGTCTCGACCCGCAGGCCTTCGAGCGCTTCCGCCGTCGTCAGCGCGATCTCCGGGTCGGATGCGGCGCCGCTGAGGTACTTCTTCGACAGCGGGGGACGGTCGTAGAGGGGATGGCTCTCCTGGTCCACCAGCGTGATCGCGCCGGTGAACCCCTCCGAACGAAGATTCTGTACGAGCTTGACTCCGGCGACGGAAGCACCGACGACGACGACGTGAGACATGCGAATCGGCTCAACCCTCGACAGACAGCGCCGAGACCGGGCAGCTTCGGGCGGCTTCCTCGACGCGAGTGCGCTCCGCGTCCGGCACCTCGAGCTGCAAGAGCACGACCTTGCCGTCGTCGTCGATGTCGAAGTAGTCTCCCGCGGCCACGACGCAGTTCGCGTAGCCCTGGCAGAGGGAGAGGTCAGCCTTCACCGTGGCCATGGTCATTCCTCGTTGATGATGGGTCGGGGTCGGGGAACACGGGCGCGTACGGCGACCCGATCATCGCTGAGAACGTCTGGACGGTCTGCCAGGTGAGCGCCTCCAGCTCGAGCGGGTCGAGTGCGATCCATTGTCCGGATTTCGGAGAGTCGATGAGCAGACGCGTCCCGTTGCGGGTCTCGACCCGGCTCACCGTGATCTCAGAGAACTCGTTGGCGATCGTGAGCGGCTCGCCGACGGTGCGCGCGACCAAACGTGCGCGCTCCTCGGCGGCGGCGATCGCGGCGGCCCGATCGACGTCGGCGCCTTCCCACTCCAGGGTCACAGGAAGATCGCCAGGTTCTGGGTGCGCAGCACCGACTCGTCGACGAGGATGACGCGGCGCGCGAGCTTGTACTCGCCTCCGACGTCACGGAACACATCCTCCCGGTGGGCGGAGATGATCGACGGCTCGTTCACGTCTCCTCGGCTGCGGAACAGCAGCATCGCGGAGTCGGCGAGCACCTCGCCGGGCACGTCGGTCTCGAACACCCGCACGTTGGTCACGAAGTGACGCAGCCGGGACGGAGGGTCCTCGGTCCAGGCATGCTCGGTAAGGAACCGTGCGACGCGCCGGCTGAGCGAGTACTTGTTCTCGTCCCAGTGCGCCATCCCGGGGGACGTGCTGAAGGGCGTGCCGAGTGCGGTGGTCACGCGGACGGGCATGACGTAGTGGATGTCTTCCGTCAGCATGTCCAGCCAGCTCTCATACCGCTGCTGGTCGAGAGTGTAGGCCTCTTCGACGAGCCAGCGATGGATCGTGGCGTGCAGCTCGCTCGTGAAGGGCAGGGACGAGCCCACCCGGTCGGCGAGGGTTGACGACTTGCGAAGCCGGGAGACTTCGGAAACTGCCTTGCCGGTCTCCTCGATCATCGGACCACCTTCTGACCATTGTTCGTGATGCCCGCAGGTCGGGGCTCGACATCCAGTGGCGGCTCGCCGCCGATCGACAGGGCACGGAAGTCGACGCCCTCGTACTCCGACTCCAGGTAGTCCGCCCAGCGGTGGAGCAGATGGCGCTGGTTGTACTCGCCGTAGCCCACGTGCGCGACGCCGGGGCCGGCGAACTGGTCGGGGCCGAGCGGCTCGACGACCGGCGATCCATCCTTGAGGATGCCCATGCGGCTGTTCAGGAGCAGGCGCCGCGCCATTGATCCCTTCGCCGTGTTCGTGAGCGAGACCCAGTTCTCCACGTCGTCCTGCTCGAACATGCCCGTCGACCCGAAGCACATCAGGTAGGCCTTGTACGACAGTGCCTTGAACTCCTCCGGAGCCTCAGCGTCGACCGCGAACCAGGAGTACACCTCGGTCTCGTCCTCGCTGATCGGAAGCCACGTCCGGATGGAGATGAACGGGAGCACGTCCTCGTCCGAACCCTCCTCGACCTTGGGCCAGTTGTGGACGAAGGACATGTTCGGGAAGAGCGAGGCCGCGGAGATCATGAACCCGTCGCGGCCGATGACATCGAGCTGCTCCTGAGACCAGGTCGCCTTCATCCGCTCGACCATCTCGTCCGGGTAGCCGACGTACCGCAGCCGCTCCTCGAGCGTGCCCGGCGGGAGCTTGTAGGTCGTGCCGCCTCCGTTGCCGGCCCAGTATGTGTTGCCGTCCTTGCGCTTCTCGGCCTTCGGCTCGCGGAACAGCCCGATCTCGACGACCGAGGTGTGCGTCTGGGGCGTGTGGTACATGTCGCCGGCGAAGTTCTCGGCGCCGATCTTCCAGTTCGCCTTGACGCGCCACCGCTGCGGGCCCCGGAGCTCGATGCCGCTGGGGCTCTGCCGGGTGTAGTAGTCGAGATAGAACTTGAAGTCGCCGATGTAGTCCTCGAGGCTCGGCGCATCCGGGTCCATGCTGATGAAGATCAGGCCGTTGTACATACCGAGGTTCGGCGCCGGCAGGAGCCGTGCGCCCTTTCGGCTGAACCCGGCCTCGCCGCCGTAGGCCTCCTCGTGGAAGGGGAGTCCGACGATGCGTCCGTCGTTGCGGTAGGACCACCCGTGGTACGGGCAGCGGAAGTGCGAGGCGTTCCCCATCTCGGCCCGGCAGACCTGCATGCCGCGATGCAGGCACATGTTGAAGTGGGCGCGGATCTCACCCTTCTCGTCGCGGACGATGATGAACGAGTCGTCGAGTATTCGCCGGACGACGTAGTCGCCGGCCTGAGGAATCTCGGACTCGTGGCCCACGAACAGCCAGGCGCGGCTGAAAAGGTTCTTTCGTTCGCGCGCGAAGATCTCCGCGTCGTTGTAGATGTACGCCGGTATCATTCCGCGACGGATCTCGTCGTAGATCGTCATGCTGGAAGTGCTCATCGTCGCGCCTATCCGTAGTGTAATGCTTCGACACCGCTCCGACGTCGCACGTCGAAGCGGGCCGAGGCATAGTTTCTGATGTGCAGAAATTGATTCTGCCACACACGCGCGCCTTACGTCAAGTGGGCCCGAGGAAGGCCTTCGCGGCCGCGCTCGGAGGAGGAGGCGATGCGTCGCGGCTGCGAGGACCATCCTCCCGTCCCAGAGGGTGGGCATGCTCCTCTGGAACACAGAAACCGCTTCTGCTGGAAACGAGGAGTCAATGATGAGCCCGTCGACCGATGTCGCAGACCGGGAATGGACCGTCACTCTCGATGGCAAGCCGTGGGCCAGTGCCGCGCGCTACGAGGTCGAGAACCCCACGACCGGGCGTCCCCTGACCTCCGCCCCCGACCTCTCCGAGGAGGAGGTCGGGCGCGCGGTGGCGGCGGCGCAGGCTGCGCAGCCGGCCTGGGGCGCGATGCCGCCCCGAGCCCGGGCCGCCGTGATCCGGCAACTCGCTGCGACGATCCGAGAGCACCGTGAGGAGCTCGCCACTCTCGACGCACTGGACGGCGGGTTCACCCTCTCGATGATGAGGGGCGATGTGGACGCGGCGGCGGAACTCATGGAGATCTTCGCCGACATGGCGCTCGACCTCGGTGGCCGGACGATTCCGGTGAGCACGAACCTCCACTACACCATGCAGGTGCCCTACGGAGTGGTCGCGCGTATCGGTGCGTTCAACCATCCCTTCTTCTTCGCGGCGGCGAAGGTCGCCGCGCCCCTCGTCGCCGGCAACGCCGTGGTCCTCAAGGCCCCGGACCAGACGCCGCTGTCTTCGTTGCGCCTGGCCGAGCTCGCGGTCGGGATCCTCCCGGACAATCTGTTGATCACCGTCAGCGGTCGCGGCGCGGTGACCGGACGCGCGCTGGTGCGTCATCCCGAGGTCCGCCGGATCGGTTTCATCGGGTCCACCGCGACGGGGCAATCGATCCAGCGGGATGCAGCCGAGACCGGAGTCAAGCACGTGTCGCTCGAACTGGGCGGAAAGAACGCTCAGATCGTCTTCGCCGACGCCGATTTGGAGGCGGCTGCGGCCGGTGCCGTCGCGGGTATGAACTTCACGTGGGTCGCCGGACAGAGCTGCGGCTCGACGAGCCGCCTGCTCGTGCACTCCTCGGTGGCCGACGAAGTGATCGGCCGGGTCGCCGAGCGCATGGCCGCGATCCGGGTGGGAGACCCGCTGGACCCGTCCGTGGACATGGGCCCGCTCGTGTCGGAGGCACAGTTCCAGAAGTCCATCAGCGCCATCGCCGAAGGCAGGAAGGCGGGTGCCACCGTGGCGACGGGCGGCGGCCGTCCCGCCGGCCTCGATGAGGGGTGGTTCGTCGAGCCGACGCTGCTCACCGGTGTCAGCCCCGGGTCGTTCGTCGAGCAGAACGAGATCTTCGGCCCCGTCCTCTCCGTCACCACCTTCGACGCCGACGAGGAGGCCGTACGGATCGCCAACGGCGTCCAGTACGGGCTCACCTCGAGCATCTGGACGCGCGACGTCACGCGCGCCCACGTCGTCGCCCGGCAGATCGAGGCCGGCTACATCCTCGTCAACAGTGGCAGCCGGCACTTCTGGGGACTGCCGTTCGGAGGGGTGAAGGCTTCGGGGATCGGCCGCGAGGAGTCCCTCGACGAACTGATCTCGTACACCGAGACGAAGACCGTGACCGTTCTGCTCTCGTAGGGGGGCAGCGCTGCGCGCTGTACGTCGTCGCAGCAAGCGCGGCGCGATCCATGCCGGCGGTGCTGGGAGGCGCTGTTCCCGTCAGCCTCGGGCAAACCCCGTCGAGGCGAAGGCCGCCTGCAGGGATGCCTGGGCGCCGAAAACGTTCCCCGGGCCATCACAGAGGCGACACAGCAGTACACGAAGTGGTCGGCTGAGATCCCCCGGGCGGAGCGGCTTCCGGAGTTCCTCGAGCGAGCGTTCCAGATCGCTTCCACCCCTCCCTACGGTCCGGTGCACCTCGGCATTCCGATGGACTTTCTGGAAGAGGAGATCGAGTTCACCCCGGGACCGGTGACCGAGTATCTGCATGAGGCGCTCGATCCGGATGCGGTAGAGCGTCTCGCCCAGATTCTCAGGACGGCGGCCAGTCCGGTCATCGTGGTGGGGACAGAGGTCGCGCGGTACGGTGCGATTGCCGCGCTGGAAAGGCTCTCCGACCTGGTGGACGCGTCCGTGCTCGGGGAGATCAAGGGCGCCGACCTCGCCTTCCCGAACACCAATCCGAGGTACGTCGGCAAGCTGACCGCATCGAGCCCTGCACTGGAGGGCGCAGACGTCGTCGTCCTCCTCGGCGCCGAGCTCACCGAGGGGCTGGCGATGCCCCTGCCGGATTTCGGTGACAGCCTCGTGGTGCAGGTCACCGTGGACCCGCTCGCTCTGCGCCGGCAGTACGCAGGTCAGGTCGGCATCCTCAGCCACCCCGGGCGCCTGCTCGATGCGGTCGCCGATCGCCTCGCTGAAGGCGGAGCGGTACCCGTGAGCTCGGGCGGGCGGGTGCGAGGGCTCAGAGAGCGCTGGGAAGCGGGCCGCGAAGCCTTGCGGTCGCGCCTGCTCGGCGAGGCTGATGGCGCGGTATCGGCGGCCCACATCGCGGACCTCATCCATCGCCTCGGCGGCTCCGAGACGATCGTCGTCAACCAGTGCGGATCCGCGGAGGGCTTCATCGACACACTCGTCGACTATGGCGCACCGTGGACGTATTTCGGCCTCTCGGGGAAGGCGAGTGCTCAGGGTTGGGGCGCGCCGGCGGCGGTCGGCATCCAGATGGCTCGTCCCGATCGTCGAGTGATCGCCGTCCTCGGCGATGGCGGGTTCATGTTCAACTCCACAGCGATCCACACCGCTGCCGCGTACGACGTTCCGGTCGTCTACCTCGTCCTCGACAACGGGGGCTGGCGGGACGTCGCGACCGTGACGGGAGCGATGGGCAGCTCGCTCGGAGAGCCCGGCGCAGAGGATGCGATGCGCTGGACCTTCCGGCCCCCGATCGACCACGCATCGTACGCCCGAAGCCTGGGACTGAAGTCTTGGCGGGCGTCCAACCCGGAGGAGCTCGAGAGCGCGTTCGCCGCCGCGTTCGCCGAGGATGGGCCGACGCTGATCCAGGTCGCGTCTGCGATGGGCGATGTCCGGGTCTTCGGGCAGGCGTTCGCGTGAGATGTCGAGCAGGAGTGACAGCGCCGTATACGGTGAGTGAGCCGCGTGTTCGGGCTGACAGCGACACGTACGTCTGCAGTAGGGAGCGATGAAGGATGTCAACTGGTGATCGACTAGGGGTTCGAGAGGATCTCGTCGATGCGAATCGCATTCTCGTCCGCCACGGCATCCTCGATGCTTTCGGCCACGTGAGCGTCCGTGACCCCGACGACCCGAGCAGGTTCCTCATCTCCAGAAACCTGGCCCCCGGCCTCGTCACGCCCGACGACATTCAGGTGATCGGATTGGACGGGACGACCGCGGACGACAGACCGAGCTATCTCGAACGATTCATCCACGGCGAGATCTACCGGGCACGCGCCGATGTCCAGGCCGTTGTCCACAGCCACTCCGCGTCGATGGTGCCCTTCAGCATCTCCAGGACGCCTCTGCAGGCGGTGTGGCACATGGCGGGCTTCCTCGGCGAAGCGGTCCCGGTCTTCGAGATCCGTGACAGCGTCGGGTCCTCCAGCGACCTGCTGATCCGCAGCGGTTCGCTCGGCGCGGACCTTGCTGCGACCCTCGGGGGCGCGGCGGTCGCACTCATGCGAGGACACGGATTCGTCGCCGTGGGCGACTCGATCCCGCAGGCGGTCGCCCGCGCGGTCTACGCGGACCTCAACGCCCGAGCACAGGTGACGGCCGGTCAGCTCGGCGGCTACACCGCCCTCACCGCAGAAGAGGGCGCCGCGGCCGCGGAATCCAACAACGGGCAGCTCACGAGGGCCTGGGAGATCTGGAGAGCCAACGCCAGGCGCGGGGAGAGCGTCTGAAAGCGCGCCTCCTCCAGGCGCGCTGAGCAAATCCGCCCGCTCGCGGCCGGCGCGTCATCGCGTCGGCGAAGCCGGCCGTTCGCCCCTGGTGGGGCGGTCCGGCATGCCGGCACACGCCGCCCGCGCCTAACGGCTCGCGCCATGTTGTGTATCTGACACACACAACAGTAGTAGGGGGGGTCGGACATTTGACGGGCCGGGGTGTAGGGATTTTTCTAAAATGTCCATTTCGCAGATGAAGTGTCCACGTGGTGTCCATATGGACATTTCGGTCGGGTGGTTCGGGTGATCTCTCCTGCAGCAAGGGGATAGCTGCTGGGCGGGAGACGTAATTCACGCACAGGCGGCCGGTTCGAGGCGGTAGGTCTCACGCGATGCCACAAACAAATCTGAGCATGGACACCACGATTTCCTCAGTACTCCGGAATACCCTAGGGGGGTAGGGGTGTTAGGGTGGGTGTCGCCGATTCTGGCGCATCACCGACGGAAGGAAACCATCATGGCCACCAGCGAGTACCAGGTCACCGGCATGACGTGCGGACACTGCGAGATGTCCATCCGTGAAGAGGTCTCCCAGATCCCCGGCGTGGACGAGATCCAGGTGAGCGCCCAGACCGGCAAGCTCGTCGTGTCTTCCACCAGTGCTCTGGATGACGCCGCCGTGCTGGCCGCGGTCGACGAGGCTGGTTACTCCGCGGTGCGCGCCTGATGAACGCTGCGGGACGACTCAGCCTGTATGGCGCCGGCGTCGTCGTGGCTTTCGGCGGGGCGTTCGGCATCGCGGCAGCTGTCGTCCCGGACAGCGCCGTCGCCAACTGGACGGCCGCGGCTGACGACAGCTCGATGGCCGATCACGCCGGCATGACCGGCGAGGACACCGCCGAGACCGCCACCATCCCCGGCGTCTCCCTCTCCGGTTACGGATACGAACTCAGCCCGATCGCCGCGCCCACCGGAACGGGCGAGTCAGGCGAGTTGAGCTTCCAGATCCTCGACGCTGACGGGACTGCGCTGACCGCGTACGAGTCCTCGCATGAGAAGGACCTGCACCTGATCGTGGTGCGCACCGATGGAACCCAGTTCCGGCACGTGCACCCCACGCTCGACGAGGCCACCGGCACCTGGACGACCTCCTGGGAGTGGACCGAAGCCGGCAGCTACCGGATCTATGCCGACTTCGTGCCGGACGTCGCCGACGGCCCCGACAAGGTCACCCTGACCCGCACGGTCGACGTCGCGGGCGCGTTCACCCCGAACCCGGCGACCGCCACGTCGACGACAAGCGAGGTCGACGGGTACACGGTCACCCTCGATGGGGACCTGACCGCGGGGGAGAGCTCCGAGCTAACCTTGTCGGTCACCCGTGACGGGCAGCCAGTCACCACCCTGCAGCCGTACCTTGGGGCCTTCGGGCACCTCGTCGCGCTGCGCGATGGGGACCTGGCCTACCTGCACGTGCACGCCGAAGGCGACGACCCGCAGGACGGCGACACCGCCGGACCCGACATCCGATTCGCGGCCGAGGCGCCTACCACCGGCCGGTACCTGCTCTACCTCGACTTCCAGGTCGACGGGCAGGTCCACACCGCCGAGTTCGTCGTGGACGCCGGGCACGGCACCGGCGACACGGACACGGACGACACACACAGCGACACGGGCGACGGTCACTGACCGCCCCGCGGTGATCTGAGAGAAGAAGGAACACCATGAGCACCACAGCCCCCGCAGAACAGACCGCGGACTCCGCCGTCGAACTCCAGATCGGCGGGATGACCTGCGCCTCCTGCGCGATGCGGATCGAGAAAAAGCTGAACAAGCTCGACGGCGTCGCCGCCACGGTCAACTACGCCACCGAGAAGGCGAAGGTCACCATCCCCGCCGGATACGACCCGGCCCTGCTGATCGCCGAGGTCGAGAAGACCGGCTACAGCGCGGCGCTTCCGGCCCCGAAGAAGGCCAAGAACGACACCGCCGAGGGCGGGGACGCGGACGATGCCGACCCGGAGCTGACCAGCCTCCGCAATCGGCTCATCGTCTCCATCGTCCTGAGCGTCCCGGTCATCGCGATGGCGATGGTCCCCGCCCTGCAGTTCACCTACTGGCAGTGGGCGTCGTTGGCGCTGGCGGCGCCGGTCATCGTGTGGGCGGCGTTCCCGTTCCACAAGGCGGCGTGGGCGAACCTCAAGCACGGCACCGCGACGATGGACACGCTCATCTCGATGGGCACGACCGCCGCGTTCCTGTGGTCGCTGTACGCGCTGTTCTTCGGCACCGCCGGCACCCCCGGGATGACGCACCCGTTCGAGCTCACCCTCGCCCCCTCGGAAGGAGCCGCGAACATCTACCTCGAAGTCGCCGCCGGGGTGACGATGTTCATCCTCGCCGGCCGCTACTTCGAGAAGCGGTCCAAGCGTCAGGCCGGCGCCGCGCTGCGCGCGCTGCTCGAGCTCGGCGCGAAGGAAGTATCCGTGCTGCGCGACGGGGTGGAGACGAAGATCCCGGTCGAGGACCTGCAGGCGGGGGACGAGTTCATCGTCCGCCCGGGCGAGAAGATCGCCACCGACGGTGTCGTGGTTTCCGGCACGTCCGCCGTGGACGCCTCCATGCTCACCGGCGAATCCGTCCCGGTCGAGGTCGCCGAAGGCGACCCCGTCACCGGAGCCACGGTGAACGCCGGCGGACGCTTGGTAGTTCGCGCCACTCGGGTCGGCTCGGACACGCAGCTGGCGCAGATGGCCAAGCTCGTCGAGGACGCCCAGACCGGAAAGGCTGAGGTGCAGCGCCTGGCCGACAAGATCTCCGGCGTGTTCGTCCCGATTGCGATCCTCATCGCCGTCGTCGCGATGGGGGCATGGTTGGGTGCCGGGTTCCCTGTCGCTGCCGCGTTCACCGCCGCCGTCGCCGTGCTGGTCATCGCGTGCCCGTGCGCCCTGGGTCTTGCCACGCCGACCGCGCTGCTGGTCGGCACCGGCCGCGGCGCGCAGATGGGCATCCTGATCAAGGGCCCGGAAGTGCTGGAATCCACCCGCAAGGTCGACACCGTCGTGCTCGATAAGACCGGCACCGTCACCACCGGCAAGATGACCCTGGTCAACGTCGTCACCGAGCCGGGCACCGATGCGGACGAGCTACTCCGCCTCGCCGGTGCACTCGAAGACGCCTCCGAGCACCCCATCGCGCAGGCGATCGCGAAGGGCGCCACCCAGCAGACCGGCACCCTCCCCACCGTGGAAGGGTTCACGAACCTGGAAGGCAAGGGCGTGCAGGGTGTCGTCGACGGACACGCACTCATCGTCGGCCGGGAATCGCTGCTGGCCGAGTGGTCGCTGCGCCTGAGCGCCGAGGTTGCCGCCGCGAAGGCGCAGGCCGAAAGCGAAGGCAAGACCGTCGTCGCCGTCGGATGGGATGGTGCCGCTCGCGGCATCCTCATCGTCGCCGACACCGTCAAGCCGACCAGCAAGGAGGCCATCGCCCAGCTCAAGGCACTCGGCCTGACTCCGGTGCTGCTCACCGGCGACAACGAGGCGGTCGCCCGCCAGATCGCCGCCGAGGTCGGTATCGACCAGGTCATCGCCGAAGTCCTCCCGAAGGACAAGGTCGATGTCGTCACCCGCCTCCAAGGCGAGGGAAAGGTCGTCGCGATGGTCGGAGACGGTGTCAACGACGCCCCCGCGCTCGCGCAGGCCGACCTCGGCTTGGCGATGGGAACCGGCACCGACGTCGCGATCGAGGCCTCGGACATCACCCTGGTCCGCGGCGACCTGCGCAGCGCCGCTGACGCGATCCGGCTGTCCCGCAAGACCCTCGGCACTATCAAGACCAACCTGTTCTGGGCCTTCGCCTACAACACGGCCGCGATCCCGGTCGCAGCCCTCGGTCTCCTCAACCCGATGCTCGCCGGTGCCGCCATGGCACTGTCCAGCGTGTTCGTCGTGGGCAACAGCCTGCGTCTGCGCGGATTCAAGAGCATCGCCCGCTGACCGGGCAACCCGGCAGCACCTACCACCCACATCGGAAGGAACACCACCCATGTCCAGCTGTTGCAGCACCAGCGCCCCCGCCCCCGGCGGCCGTGAGAACCTCCTCGACGCCGCCGGTGGCGCCGACATGACCACCTGCCCCGTGATGGAGGGCACCCCGGTCAACAAGGCCACCGCCGTGGCGGCCGGCCTGTTCCGCGACTACGAGGGCGAGCGGTACTACTTCTGCTGCGCCGGCTGCGGTCCCGCGTTCGACGCGGACCCGGCCCGCTACGCCGCCGCCATGGCCTGAGCCTCACTCCCGGTGCCCACACACCCCGTGCGGGCACCGGGAGACCGGACCCTTCATGACCTCCACCATCGCGGCCGCCCGCGAACCGGGCTACATCACCGACCCCCGCACCTACCGGAACCGGCTGCGCCGTCTGGAAGGGCAGATTCGCGGGCTCACCGGGATGATCGAGCAGGAACGCCCCTGCATCGATACCCTCACCCAGATCTCCGCCACCCAACGCGCGCTCCAGGGTGTCGGTCTCGCCCTGCTGACGGACTACCTGCGCCACGCGCACGCCACCGGCACCCTCACCGACGACACCGTCCTTGATGCCGCCTCGACCGCGATCACCCAGCTGATCCGGTCCTGACCCTGCCCTCCTCGCAGCGCCGCGACCCCCGTACCCCGGAAGCGAACTGCACCTCATGCCCACCCACCATGTCCTCATCCTCGGGGCAGGAGCAGCCGGCGTCGCCGCCGCAACAGCCCTCGCCCGCCACGAGGACATCCACGTCACCCTGGTCGGCAGAACCCACGAGACCCCGTACATCCGGATGCACATCACCGGCGTCGCGTTCGGTCCCACCTTGCCCGAGACCATCCACGCGCCGCTCCCGCCCGTCACCGTGCTGGCAGACACCGCCACCCACCTCGACCCGATCAGCCGCATCGTGCACCTCGCCTCCGGCGCACAGTTGCGCTACGACGCGGTCATCATCGCCACCGGCAGCCGCCCGGACACCCTCACCCCGGGCCTGCCCGGGCGGCACACTCCCGCTGCACGGCACCAGGTCGTCACCCTGCACAGCATCCAGGACGCCCAACAGATCCGAGAACACCTCACCCGCACCGCCGGGCCGTCCCGGGTCGCGATCTACGGCGGCGGATTCACCGGCGCGGAGACCGCGTCCGCACTCCACGCCGCCGGACATCACGTCGCCCTCATCAGCCGCTCCCGCATCCCCGGGCGGGCCTCCTTCGGCGCGCAGATCGCCGCCCACATCACCGGCATCCATCGCGGCAAAATCACCACATTCCTGGGCCGCACGATCACCGCCGTCCGTGACAGGAGCCCGCTGCTGGGGATCACCCTGGATGACACCACCACGCTCTCCGCCGACCTGCTCATCACCGCCCTCGGCAACGCCCCCACCGCACCGGGACCGTTCTCTTCCGGGGTGCCTGTCGATGACCGGCTGCGGAGCACTGCCCCGCACGTGTACGCGGCCGGCAGCACCGCCATACACCGCGACGACCACCTCGGGATCTGGCGCCTGGATCACTGGGCCGACGCGGCCGCGCAAGGACAGCACGCCGCCGCCGCGGTGCTCCACGACCGCACCGGCGCCGCCGACCCGGGACCCTACCGTCCTCGTAGCTCCTACACGTCACTGATCCACGGCACCGCCATCACCGGCATCGGGTACACCATGACGCCCGCCACCGAAGGACAGGGCCCAGGACCCGGCACCCTCGTCACGCACACGCTCAACGGTGCTCTGGTGGGGGTGAGCGGTGTCGACGCGGTCGCCACCGTCCACGAAACCGCCCAGCACCTGCACGAGAGCGCCGCATGACCGCCGCCACCCCTGTGACCCCGGCCACTCGTGCCCGCGGCGGGTTCTGTCTCGCCGTGACCGGCACCGTCGTGCTAATGGCGGCCGCGTCGGCGCCTTCCCCGTTCTACCCGCAACTCACCGAGCAGCTCCAGCTGCCCCCGGTGGCCACCACTCTTATCTTCGCGATCTACGCCATCCCGCTGCTGCTCGCACTGCTGACGCTCGGGTCGCTTTCTGACCGGGTCGGGCGTCGCGGCATCCTCACCGTCGGATCGGTGGCCCTGTCGGTGAGCCTGCTGATGTTCTGGGCCGCCGATTCCTTCCTGCTGCTGCTCGCCGCCCGCGCCCTGCAAGGCCTGGCGGCGGGACTGCTGGTCCCGGTTCTGAACGCCATGATGGTCGACCACGAACCCTCCCGCTGGCTGGGGGCGGCCGCGCTGGCCAACACCGTGGCCCCCATGGCCGGTCTCGGGCTCGGGGCGCTCACCGCCGCTGGACTGCTGGACCTACCCGGCATCGACGCGGGCACCATCTTTCTGCTCCTCGCCGCGGTGTTCCCTCTCCTCGCCGCCACCGCCTGGACCATTCCCACCCCACCCGTCCTTCCCGGGGACGCGGGACCGGACCCACGGGCCCGGCGGGTCTCGGCGGCGACGCGGCGGCGGATCATCGTCTCGGTCGCCCCCGCCATCATCGCCGGGTGGGTCACCAACGGTCTGTTCCTCGCCCTGGGACCGGGGATCATCGCCACCCGGTTCCACGCCGACACCTACCTGCACCAGGCCGGGTCCATCATCATCCTCGCCGCGGCCGGGGTGGTCGCCGCCACCGCACTGCAGGGGGCCACCGCCCGGCGGATCAGCGTGTTCGGGGCCGTGTCTCTCGGCGCAGGCACCGTGCTCAGCCTCGCCGCGCTGGCCGTGCCAACTCTGCCCGGGTACCTCGCCAGTGTCGCGGTCGTGGGTGCCGGGTTCGGGACTGCCTTCATGGGCGCGATGCGCACCCTGCTGCCGCACGTCGACCCCGGGCAGCGCGCCACCGTTATGGCCGTGATCTACACGATCTCCTACCTCGCGATGTCCGTCCCCGTCGTGCTGGCCGGCTTCCTCGTCCCCGCTCTCACCCTCCCTGGAGCCGCGGCCGTGTTGGGGGGAGTGGTGGTGCTGCTCAGCATCACCGCCACCCTCACCCACCTGCGCACCCCCACGG
>NZ_VBUM01000003.1 GCF_005774735.1 Microbacterium sp. 5K110
GCCCCCGCAGCACCGGCCTACGGCGCCCCCACCGCGCCCGCGTACGGCGCCCCCACCTACGGCCAGCCCTACGGTGCGGCCCCCTTCGGTGCCGCCGTGCGCACCAACACGCTCTCGATCATCTCGCTCGTGGCATCCATCGCCGGATTCCTCCTGATCCTGCCGATCATCGGCCCCATCGCCGGTGTGATCACCGGACACATCTCGCTGGCGCAGATCAAGCGCACCGGCGAGAAGGGGCGGGGGATGGCCCTGGCCGGCACCATCGTCGGCTGGGTGAGCATCGCGCTCATCGTGCTGTTCGTCATCATCCTGTTCGTCGGCATCGGAATCGCGGCGAGCAACTCTTCTCGATACGGCTCCTAAGCGCGACCCGCCCCCGCACGACGGGCGTACCCTTGACTCACCGTGAAGACATCGCCCCGCGCTCAGTCAGCGACGTCGCTCCCCCAGGCTCCCCGGGACGACGCCGGATCCCGTTTCGCCAAATACATGGTGATGATGGGCATCCGCATCGCGTGCTTCATCGCGATGGCGGTCGTCACGCCCTACGGCTGGTACACGTTCGTCTTCGCCGCGGGTGCGATCTTCCTGCCCTACCTCGCGGTGATCGTCGCGAACGTCGGTCAGAATGCCGACGTGTCCGCCGCCGTGAATCCGGAACGCATGATCGAGTCGGCGCCGGCATCGCCGGCCGCCGCTCCGGCCGCCGACGCGCCGACCGTGATCCGCATCGTCGAGACCCCGCGCCTCGAACAGCCGCGCGACGACCGGTCGTGACCGAGGGCACCGTCGAGTGCTCGCGGGCCGGTTGCCGCTCGCACGCGCAGTGGGTCATCGTGTGGCGCAACCCGCGCATCCACGCGGAGGATCGCCGTAAGACGTGGGTGGCGTGCGAGGAGCACGTGGGCTATCTGCGGGAGTTCCTGCGCGCGCGCGACTTCCCGGTCGAGGTGGCCGCTCTCGCCGGAGACGTCGTATGAGCACGCGGACCATGCCGGCGGCCGGCCGCTGGGCGATGTACGTCGGGGTGGCGATCCTGTTCGCGATCGCCTGCGGGTTCCTCTCGAACTGGCAGTTCTCGCGCAACGCCGAACGCTCCGAGCAGCTGCAGCTCGTCGCCGACAACTACAACGCGCCGCCCGTGGCGCTCGCTGACCTCCTCCCTCCCGACGGCGAGCTCGCGCCCGGCGATGAATGGCGCCCCGTGCGCCTGAGCGGGCAGTACCTCGCCGACGACGAGCTCCTCGTCCGTAACCGCGCGCACGGCGGGTCGGCCGCGTACGAAGTGCTCGTGCCGTTCCGGCTGGACGACGGCCGTGTCCTCCTCGTCGACCGCGGGTGGCTTCCCCCGGGCGAACGACAGCCCGAGCCCGACACGATCCCCGCCCCGCCGAGCGGCGAGACCGAGATCGTGGTGCGTCTGCGCCCGGGCGAGCCCGTCCCCGCTTCGGGCCGCACGGCCGAGACGGGGCAGGTGCCCACGATCAACCTCGGGCTCGTCGCCGAGCAGACGGGTCCCCTCGAGCCCGGCGCGTACGGCCTGCTCGTGTCCGAGGATCCTGCCCCCGCGCACGCGCCGCTCCCGATCGATCCGCCGAGCGACGACCCCGGTCCGCACCTGTCGTACGCGATCCAGTGGATCCTCTTCGCCCTGATGGGATTCGGGTTCCTCACGTACGTCATCGTGAGCGAGCGCCGCATTCGCCGAGAAGAGATCGAAGAAGCTCGCGAGCGCGGCGAGGAGCCGCCCGCCCCGACCCGGACGAAGCTCGACCCCGTCTCCGCACACCGCGGGCGCAAGCGACCGCGTGATCGCGACGCCGCCGACGAGGACGCCCTGCTCGACGCGCGCTGATCGCGGCCGCGCACCGACGACGATCGTCGCGGTCGCGCCGGGTCACGGCATCCGAATGCCGACGACTATGCCAGCGTGATCAGGTCGGCGTAGTCGCGACCCCAGATGTCCTCGACACCGTCGGGGAGGATGAGCACGCGCTCGGGGTTGAGCGCCTCGACGGCGCCCTCGTCGTGCGAGACGAGCACGACAGCGCCCTCGTAGTGCGCGAGCGCGCCGAGGATCTCTTCGCGCGAGGCGGGGTCGAGGTTGTTCGTCGGCTCATCCAGCAGCAGCATGTTCGCCGACGACACCACGAGGGTCGCGAGCGACAGACGCGTCTTCTCGCCGCCCGAGAGCACACCCGCCGGCTTGAGGACGTCGTCGCCGACGAAGAGGAACGAGCCGAGCACCTTGCGCGCCTCGGTCGCCGTGATGTCGGGGGCGGCCGACATCATGTTGTCGAGCACGGAGCGATGGACGTCGAGGTTCTCGTGCTCCTGGGCGTAGTAGCCGATCTTGAGGCCGTGCCCGGGCTCGAGCTGCCCCGTGTCGGGCTGGTCGACGCCCGCGAGGATGCGCAGGAGCGTCGTCTTTCCGGCGCCGTTGAGGCCGAGAATCACCACGCGCGAGCCCCGGTCGATCGCGAGGTCCACGTCGGTGAAGATCTCGAGCGACCCGTACGACTTCGACAGTCCCGAGGCCATGAGCGGGGTCTTGCCGCACGGAGCGGGCTTGGGGAAGCGGAGCTTCGCGACCCTCTCGTCCTGACGGACGTCGTCGAGGCCCGACAGCATCTTCTCGGCGCGCGCGACCATCTGGTGCGCGGCCGCGGCCTTCGACGCCTTCGCCCCGAAGCGCGCGGCCTGCAGCTGGAGCGCGGTGGCCTTCTTCTCGACGTTGGCGCGCTCCTTCTTGCGGCGCTCCTCGTCGGCCACCCGCTGGCGCAGGTAGTTCTTCCAGTTCATGTTGTAGACGTCGATGACCTGACGGTTCGCGTCGAGGTAGAACACGCGGTTGACCGTCTCGCCCACGAGCTCCACGTCGTGCGAGATCACGATGAGCCCGCCCTTGTACCCCTTGAGGAACTCCCGCAGCCACACGACGCTGTCGGCGTCGAGGTGGTTCGTGGGCTCGTCGAGGATCATCGTCTGCGCGTCCGAGAACAGGATGCGCGCGAGCTCGATGCGTCGACGCTGACCGCCCGAGAGGGTCTTCAGCGGCTGGTCCAGGATGCGGTCGGGGAGCGACAGGTTGTGGGCGATGGATGCCGCTTCGGCCTCGGCCGCGTATCCGCCCTGGGCCTCGAATTGCTCGGTGAGTGATCCGTAGCGCTTCATCGCCTTCGCGGCGACGGCGGGGTCGTCGTCGCCCATCGCCATCGAGGCCTCGTGCATCCCGAGGGCCAGCGAGCCCAGGCCGCGGGCGTCGAGGATGCGCGTGCGCGCGAGCATCTCGGGGTCGCCGGAGCGGGGGTCCTGCGGCAGGTATCCCAATTCGCCGACACGGTCGACGCCGCCGTTCGCCGGCAGCAGGTCGCCCGCGAGCACTTTGGTCAGGGTCGTCTTGCCGGCGCCGTTGCGGCCGACGAGGCCGATCTTGTCTCCATCGGAGACGCGGAACGACACCTCCGACATCAGCACGCGCGCGCCGACGCGGATCTCGAGATCGTGCACGGCGAGCACAGCAGACGTCCGTTCGTCGAAGAAAAGGGAAGGCGGCCGATGATGGCCAGCCACCCAGTATACGGCGGCCCGGGATTACCTCGCCGTCGAGAGGTTCGGCGAGGGGAACGGCATCCGGGTTTGCGGTCGCCCGCGGCATCTGATCTAAACTAAGCCTATCCTTACCTAACCCGCAGGAGGTCCTCTGTGTCCCGTTTCCGCGCGCTGGCTGCGCTCGCTGCCGCCACGGCCCTCGTCCTGACCGGCTGCGCCGGCTCCACCGGCACCCCCGGGGCGCAAGAGGCCTCCACGGCCGCGGACGGGGCCTTCCCCGTCACCCTCGAGCACGCGTTCGGCGAGACGACGATCCCCGCCGAGCCGCAGCGCGTGGTGACCGTCAGCTGGGGAAACCAGGAGGCCGCCCTCGCCCTCGGCGTGGTGCCGGTGGCGATGCCCAAGGTCACGTGGGGCGACGAGGACGGCGACGGACTCCTCCCCTGGGTCAAGGACAAGCTCGACGAACTGGGCGCTGCGACCCCGACCCTGATGGACGAGACCAACGGCTTCGACTACGAGGCCATCGCCGATGCCCGCCCCGACGTCATCCTCGGCGCCTACTCCGGCATGACGCAGGAGCAGTACGACACCCTGAGCAAGATCGCTCCGGTCGTGGCGTACCCCGACATCGCGTGGGGCACGACGTGGCAGCAGATGACGCTCACGGATGCCAAGGCCCTCGGCCGCGAGAGCCAGGCGCAGCAGCTGGTCGCGGACCTCGAGAAGCACGTCACGGACGAAGCGGCGAAGTACCCGTCCCTCGCCGGCGCGAAGACCCTGTTCACCTACATCAACCCGACCGACCTCAGCCAGGTGGGCTACTACTCGCTGAAGGACCCGCGTGCGATGTTCCTCAGCGAGTTCGGCATGACCCCGTCCTCGGCGGTCGAGACTTCCAGCACCGACGCCGAGACGTTCTGGTTCACCCAGAGCGCGGAGCAGATCGAGAAGTTCTCCGATGTCGACGCGATGGTCGGCTACGGCACGAGTACGACCCTGGCGACGCTGCAGGCCGACCCGCTGTGGTCGCGCATCCCCGCCGTCGCCTCCGGCGCGGTCGTGATGCTCCCCGACAACACCTCCCTCGCGGCGGTCGCCAACCCCAGCCCGCTCTCGATCGGAACCCCGCTGAGCGACGAGTACATCGGACTCGTCGGAGCTGCGGCGCAGAAGGCCGCCTCCTGATGCCGATCCGCCCCGCGACGGCGCGATGACCGCTCTCGCCCCGGCACCGACCGTCCCCGGCGACGCACGCCCGCGTCGCTGGGGGCGGCGCCGAGTCCTCGGCGTCACCGCTCTGATCGCGGTGCTCGTGATCGCCGCCGTCCTCTCGGTCACGTTCGGCGCCCGCGACGTGTCTCTCACGGACGTGTGGGGCGGACTCACCGGATCCACCGACACGGCGTCGACGGCGGCGGCGGCCAAGCGCGTCCCGCGCACCGTCCTGGCCATGCTCGTCGGAGCGGCCCTGGCCGTCTCGGGGGCGGTGCTGCAGGGTGCCACACGCAATCCGCTCGCCGATCCCCAGATCCTCGGCATCAACGGCGGCGCGGCGCTCGCGATCGTCACCGGTATCGCCTTCTTCGGTCTCAGCTCGGCGACCTCCTACATCTGGGTCGGCATGGTCGGAGCCGGTGCGGCGGCCGTCTTCGTGTACGCGATCGGTTCACTCGGCCGCGGCGGCGCGACCCCGCTACGTCTCGCCCTGGCCGGAGCCGTCACCGCGGTCGCGTTCAGCTCCCTCACGAGCGCGATCCTGCTCCCGCGCACCGACGTCATGAACGTCTTCCGGTTCTGGCAGGTGGGCGGCGTCGGCGGCGCCACGCCCGCGACGATCCTGCAGGTTCTGCCCTTCCTGCTGGCCGGTCTCGTGATCTGCCTCGCCAGCGCCTCCGCGTTGAACACCCTCGCCCTCGGCGACGAACTCGCCGCCGGCCTCGGTGCCCGCGTCCGCACGGCACGCCTGGTGTCCTCCGGCGGCGCGGTGATCCTCTGCGGCGCCGCCACTGCGGTGGCCGGCCCCATCGGTTTCGTCGGGCTCGTCGTGCCGCACATGATCCGACTGGTGGTCGGCGTCGACCACCGCTGGCTGCTCCCGGTCTCCGCGCTCGGCGGAGCCGTGCTCCTCACCCTCGCCGACGTCGTCGGCCGCGTCGTCGCCCGCCCCCAAGAAATCGAGGTCGGCATCGTCACCGCTCTGCTGGGCGCCCCCTTCTTCATCGCTCTCGTCCGTCGACAGAAGATGAGAGCGCTGTGACCGCCGCCCTCGCCGCCCCGTCCGAGGCGCTCTCCGCCGTCACCACCGGGCGTCGCCGCCGCCGCCGTCGCTGGGCCCTGGTGACCGGCATCCTGTCGGTCCTCGTGCTCTCCGCGTTCGTGCTGTCGCTCATGCTGGGCCAGACCGTCTACTCCCCCGCCGAGGTCTGGGGCGTCCTGACGGGCCAGCGCGTGCCCGGCGCCTCCTTCACGGTGGGCGAGTTGCGCCTGCCGCGGGCGATGACGGGCCTCTTGACCGGAGTGTGCTTCGGCATGGGTGGTGTGGTGTTCCAGACGATGCTGCGCAACGCCCTCGCCAGCCCCGACGTCATCGGCATCAACACGGGGGCGAGCGCCGCCGCCGTCATCGGCATCGTCGTCCTGGGGCTCGGCGAGACGACGGTGTCCTTCCTCGCGATGGCCGCGGCGCTCGGCGTCGCCCTCGTGATCTATCTGCTCGCCTACCGGCAGGGCGGATCGGGAGCACGGCTCATCCTGGTCGGGATCGGCGTGGCCGCGATGTGCCAGGCGGTCGTGTCGTACGTCATCTCGCGCGCCGCGGAATACGACCTCCCCGCCGCGATGCGCTGGATCACCGGCAACCTCAACGACGCCACGTGGGACCGCGCCCTCCCGGTGCTGTTCGCGGTCGTCGTCCTCGGCCCCGTGATCCTCGTGCTCGCCCGGCGTCTCGAGGTCCTGCGGATGGGCGATGAGACCGCCGCGGCCCTCGGCCTGCCCGTCGAGCGCAGCCGCCTCCTGCTCATCGTCGCCGCCGTCGGTCTGCTCGCCTTCGGTACCGCCGCGGCGGGGCCGATCGCGTTCGTGTCGTTCTTGGCCGGCCCCATCGCCGTCCGGATCCTCGGCCCCGTCGGCTCCCCCGTCCTGCCCGCGGGCCTCGTCGGCGCGCTGTTGGTGCTCGTCGCGGACTTCTGCGCCCAGTACGCCTTCGGCACGCGCCTGCCCGTGGGCGTCATCACCGGCGTCCTCGGCGCCCCCTATCTCATCTACCTGCTGATCCGCAGCAGTCGATCCGGAGGAACCACGCTATGACCACGGAGCGCACCCTGCACGCCGAAGGCGTCACGCTCGGCTACGGCGACCGGACGATCGTGGAGTCCCTCGATCTCGCGCTGCCCCCGGGTCGCGTGACGACGATCGTCGGTGCGAATGCCTGCGGAAAGTCGACCCTCCTGAAGGCCATGGCGCGCCTGCTCACCCCGTCGCGCGGCCAGGTCCTGCTCGACGGCAAGGCCATTCACCGGCTCCCGACCAAACAGGTGGCCCGCGTGCTCGGCCTGCTCCCGCAGTCGCCCATCGCGCCCGACGGCATCGCCGTGTCCGACCTCGTCAGCCGGGGACGGCATCCTCACCAGGGCGCCCTGGCACGCTGGAGCTCGGCCGACGACGCAGCCGTCGCTCGGGCCCTCGACGCCACCGACACCGCGCACCTGGCGGACCGCCATGTCGACGAGCTCAGCGGCGGACAGCGACAGCGCGTGTGGATCGCGATGGCCCTCGCTCAGGAGACCGACGTGCTGCTGTTGGACGAGCCGACGACGTTCCTCGACATCAGCCACCAGATCGACGTGCTGGATCTGCTGACCGATCTGAACCGGCAGCGAGGAACGACCGTGGCCATGGTGCTGCACGACCTCAACCTCGCCGCGCGGTACGCGGATCACCTCGTCGCCATGGCCGGCGGCCGCGTGATCGCCGCCGGAGACCCGGGCGACGTGCTCACCGAGCAGACGGTGCGCGAGGTGTTCGGCCTCGACAGTCGGGTCGTCCCCGATCCGCTGACGGGGCGTCCCATGGTCATCCCGATCGGGCGGCACCACACGGTGAGCGAGAGCCTGGGCCAGCCGGAGACCGTGCGGGCCTGAGGCCCGCCGCCCGCGCGGCACGCCAGAGCCCTCAGGCCGTGCGCTCGACCTGTCCGGTGCGCCAGTAGCCCATGAAGGCTACGCGCTTGCGGTCGACGCCGCAGCCCTGCACGAGCAGACGCCGCAGTACCTTCACCGTCTGCGACTCCCCCGCGATCCAGGCGTAGAACTCGCCTTCGCCGTCGTCGGGGCTGTCCCACAGGAGGTCGACGTCGACGTCGATGTCGTCAAGCTCCTGCGGGCGCGGCGCGGCGGCTCGGGCGAGGACGTCCCCGGATGCTGCGGCCCAGGCCTCGACGGCCTCGATCAGCGCCTCCCCGTGCGGACGATCGTCGCGCGCCAACCAGCGCACGCGCGCGTCGCCGGCGGCCAGGGGAAGGGCATCGTCGATGCTCGGAACCTCGATGAAGGCGTCGACGACGAACCCGGCGCCGAGCCCCTCGATGATCGCGCAGATCGCGGGTGCGGCCGTCTCATCCCCGGCGAGCAGCAGGCGCTGCGCCGTCCCGGGGTGGAAGTCGATGCCCTGCGCGGACTCGGAACTCCGTGCGTCCGGGCCGACGACGATGATCCGGTCGCCGGCGGTCGCGATCTCCGCCCACGCCCCCGCGGGACCGGCGTCGTGGTGCAGCACGAAGTCGATGTCGAGCTCGAGCGCCTCGGGGTCGATCCGGCGCACGGTGTACGTGCGGAACGGCATCCGCTCCTCGTCGGGAAGATCACGCCACCGGGTGTACCACTCGCCGTTGTCGATCGCCTGCGGATCGGTCTGGCCGATGTCGCACAGTGTCCCGTCCGGTCCGGGCAGCACGAGCTTGACGCGCTGGTCGCGCCGATCCGTGCCGAAGACCTCGAAGTCGGGCGACGTGAACGTGATGCGTGCGAAGTGCGGCGACAGCCGGCGGGCCCCCTTCACCACGGCGACGTACGGGCGGTAAGCGGGACGCGTGGCTGTCTTCACTCGATAAGGATATCCTTACCTATCCTCGGATGCCAGGCGAGAGCGCTCGGATGCCGCGACGCCGAACTACCCGGCCAGAGCCCCGATGCGCGCGATCGCCTCGCGCAGAACCTCCGGGGCACAGCCGATGTTGATGCGCACGTGTCCCACACCCTCGACGCCGAACAGCGGACCGTGGTGCAAGGCCACCTTCGCCTCGCGGCGGACGAACGGCGCCGGATTGTCGCCCCACCCGTAGGCGGAGACATCGACCCACGCGAGGAACCCTGCGTCGGGGATCCGATACCGCGCCAGCGGAAGGTGCTCGGCGAGCAGCTCGGACAGCAGCCGCCGGTTGTCATCGAGCGCGGCGAGGAGCTGGGCGAGCCAGGAATCGCTCTCGGCCGAGAAGGCCGCGCGATTGGCGATGACGCCGAACAGACCCGCGCGCCACTCGACCTCCCACGGCAGAGACCGTACGACGGCGGCCGTCTCGTCCGAGCCGGTCACGATCACAGCGCACTTGAGGCCGGCGAGGTTGTACGTCTTGCTCGCGCTCGTCACGGCATACCCCACCGCCGCCGCCTCGGGGGCGGCATCCAGGAACGGGGTGAACACCGCCGGAGCGTGCGTGAGCGGCGCGTGGATCTCGTCGCTGACGACACTCGCCCCGTAGCGCGCCGCGAGACGCGCGAGCTCTGCCAGGCTCTCGCGCGTGTGCACGGTGCCGGTGGGGTTGTGCGGATTGCACAGCAGCACGGCGCGCGCCCCGGATGCCAAAGCCGCGGCGATCCCGTCGAGGTCGAGCTCCCACCGCTCCCCCGTGTCGCGCAGTGGCACCCGCTCGACGACGGCCCCCGCCTCTTCGACGGTGTCGTAGAAGGGCGGATAGACGGGCGGCGTGACGACCACGCGATCGCCCGGGGACGTCACGGCCCGCAGCACCTCGACGACGCCCATCATGACGTCGCCCGTCCAGCGGATTCGGGACGGATCGGGCCGCCAGCCCCACAGCCGGTCCGCGTACGCGGCGAAATCGACGTCGATCCCGGGGCGGGGTGGGGTGTATCCGGTGTCGCCGATCTCCACGGCGCGCGCCAGGGCCGAGGTGATCGCCGGCGCGAGCGGGAAATCCGTCTCGGCGACGAACATCGGGATGACGTCGTCACCGTAGGAACGCCACTTCGTGCTGGAGCGCTGACGCAGCAGCTCCAGCGGGAGGGCCGTCAACGGGGGAAGACTCATCCCGCGAGCCTAATGAGCGAGCCCGACGGGGAGGAATCGTCGCGTCAGAGGCGGACACAGAAGTGCCCGCCCCGACGATGCGGGACGGGCACTTCTCGAACGGCTGCGTTCAGATCGCGAAGCCGAGGGCGCGCATCATGTCGCGCCCGTCGTCGGTGATGCGTTCGGGACCCCACGGCGGCATCCACACCCAGTTGATGCGGAAGCGGTCCACGACGTTGTCGAGGGCCTGAGCGGTCTGCTCTTCGAGCACGTCGGTGAGGGGGCACCCCGCAGACGTCAGGGTCATGTGGATGACGAGCGCGTCGTTCTCGTCATCCCACGCGAGGTCGTAGATCAGGCCCAGGTCGACGACGTTGATCCCCAGCTCGGGGTCCATCACGTCCTTCAGGGCCTCGGTGACCTCGTCGTACTTCTCGGGAGCGAGTGTTGCGGTCATGTAACGATCCTACGCGTCCACCGGCGCACCGGCGTCGAGGAAACGGTCGTAACCCTCTTCCTCGAGACGATCGGCGAGCTCGGGGCCGCCCTCTTCGACGATCCGGCCCTTGACGACGACGTGCACGAAGTCGGGGCGGATGTACCGGAGGATGCGGGTGTAGTGCGTGATGAGCAGCACACCGAGGTCGGTCTGCTCCTTCGCGCGGTTGACACCCTCGGATACGATCTTCAGCGCGTCGACGTCGAGTCCGGAGTCGGTCTCGTCGAGAACGGCGATCTTCGGCTTCAGCAGCTCGAGCTGGAGGATCTCGTGGCGCTTCTTCTCGCCGCCCGAGAAGCCCTCGTTGACGTTGCGCGACGCGAACTTCGCGTCCATGCGCAGGTTCTCCATCGCGCCCTTGACGTCCTTGGTCCAGGTGCGGATCGCCGGCGCCTCGCCATCGATCGCCGTCTTGGCGGTGCGGAGGAAGTTCGTGACCGTGACGCCCGGGATCTCCACCGGGTACTGCATCGCGAGGAAGAGGCCGGCGCGTGCGCGCTCGTCGACGCTCATCTCGAGGACGTCCTCACCGTCCAGGGTGATGGAGCCGCTCGTGACGGTGTACTTGGGGTGACCGGCGATCGTGTACGCCAGGGTCGATTTGCCGGAGCCGTTGGGGCCCATGATGGCGTGGGTCTCGCCGGTGCGCAGCGTCAGCGTCACGCCGTTGAGGATCGGGGTCGTGCCGGCATCCGTCTCGACCGTCACGTGGAGGTCGCGGATCTCGAGGACAGACATGGTGTTCCTTACTCGGTAGTTCGGGGAGTCGATGACGAACGCGGCCGTCAGGCCGTCGCCTTGGTGACGGCGGGATCGATGAGCACGTCGTCGCCGTCGATCACGACCTCGTACACGGGGACCGGCTCGTAGGCCGGAAGATTCAGCGGGCGACCGGTCTTCAGCGAGAACGCCGAGCCGTGGGCCCAGCATTCCAGCGTCTCTCCCTCGACGAAGCCGTCCGACAGCGAGATGTCGCCGTGCGTGCAGACGTCGCCGATCGCGTGGACATCGCCGTTGCCGTCGAGAACGACGGCGATCGCCACGCCGTCCACCTCGACCCGACGGGCCTCGTCCTGCACGAGCTCGCCGAGACCGCACACACGCGTCGCGGTCACGCCGGCGCTCCCTCGGCCAGTTCGCGCTCGATCGCCTCGGTGAGCTCGGTCTCGAGCTCGGGGATGCCGATGCGCTGGACGATCTCGCTGAGGAAGCCGAGCACGACGAGACGGCGCGCCTCGTCCTCGGCGATGCCCCGCGCCTGCAGGTAGAACAGCTGCTCGTCGTCGAAGCGACCCGTGGCGCTGGCGTGGCCTGCGCCCTGGATGTCGCCCGTCTCGATCTCGAGGTTCGGGATCGAGTCCGCGCGCGCACCGTCGGTGAGCACGAGGTTGCGGTTGGCCTCGTAGGAGTCGGTGCCCGTGGCCTCGTGTCCGATGAGCACGTCGCCGATCCAGACGCTGCGCGCACTCTCGCCCTGCAGCGCGCCCTTGTAGAGCACGTCGCCGACCGTGTGGGGTCCCTTGTGGTGCAGGTACACCTGCGACTCGAGGTGCTGACCGGCATCCGCGAAGGATAGACCGTACAGCCGGCCCTCGCTGCCCGCGCCCGAGAGCTCGACCGACGGGTTCACACGGACGACGCCACCGCCGAAGCTCACCACGACGTGCGTGAGCTTGGCATCCCGGTCGACGCGCGCCTGGTGCGAGGACGCGTGGATCGCGTCGTCGTCCCACTTCTGGACTGAGACGACCGTGAGGTCGGCACCGTCGCGGACGAGGATCTCGACGTTCTGCGCGTGGTGGGCCGTGCCTTCGTGGCGCAGCACGACCGTGCCGCGCGAGTTCGGCTGCGCCTCGATGACGACGTGGGCGTGCGCGAGGCCGCCCGTGCCGGTCAGACGCACGACGATCGGCTCGTCGAGCTCGACGTTCGCCGGGATCCGCAGCAGCGGGGCCTCGGGCTCGTGAGTCCAGGCGAGCGCGGCGGTGACGTCCTCGGGACGGAAGTGCTCGCCACGCGGCGCCTCGCCGTCCCGCAGCCGCAGCTGCTCGACGGCGTCCGGGGCGTGGACCTCGACGCGGATGACGCCCTCGGGCCCCGCCTCGTCGACGAACAACGGCGCCAGACGGTCGACGGGGCTCAGCTTCCAGTTGACCTCACGGCCGCTGGGGGTGCCGAAATCGGCCGGGACGAACGAGGTCGGACGCTCCGACCGGGTCTGCACGGGAACCACGGATGCCACGAGGGCGGCAGGGTCGATGTGACCCTCCGCGGCGACAGCGGGGGTCTGGGTCGCGGTCGTCATCAGCCGACGGATCCTTCCATGCCCATCTCGATGAGCTTGTTCAGTTCGAGGGCGTACTCCATGGGCAGCTCGCGCGCGATCGGCTCGATGAAGCCGCGCACGATCATCGCCATGGCCTCGTCCTCGGGGAGGCCGCGCGACTGCAGGTAGAACAGCTGCTCCTCGCTGACCTTGGAGACGGTGGCCTCGTGACCGAGCTGCACGTCGTCGACGCGGATGTCGATCGCGGGGTACGTGTCCGAACGGGAGATGGTGTCCACGAGCAGTGCGTCGCAGCGCACGGTGTTGGCGGAGTGGTGGGCGTTGGCATCCACTCGCACCTCACCGCGGTATCCGGCGCGACCACCACCGCGGGCGATCGACTTCGAGACGATCGAGGACTGCGTGTACGGCGCCATGTGGATCATCTTCGCGCCGGCATCCTGGTGCTGGCCGGGGCCGGCGAAGGCGACCGAGAGCGTCTCGCCCTTGGCGTGCTCGCCCATGAGGTAGATGGACGGGTACTTCATCGTCACCTTGGAGCCGATGTTGCCGTCGACCCACTCCATGGTCGCGCCCTCGTGGGCGACGGCGCGCTTGGTGACGAGGTTGTAGACGTTGTTCGACCAGTTCTGGATCGTCGTGTAGCGCACGCGGGCGTTCTTCTTCACGATGATCTCGACGACGGCCGAGTGCAGCGAGTCGCTCTTGTAGATCGGAGCCGTGCAGCCCTCGATGTAGTGGACGTAGCTGTCCTCGTCGGCGATGATCAGGGTCCGCTCGAACTGGCCCATGTTCTCGGTGTTGATACGGAAGTACGCCTGAAGCGGGATCTCGACGTGGACGCCCTTGGGGACGTAGACGAACGATCCGCCCGACCACACCGCGGTGTTCAGCGCCGCGAACTTGTTGTCACCGGCGGGAATGACGGTGCCGAAGTACTCCTCGAAGAACTCGGGGTGCTCGCGCAGAGCCGTGTCGGTGTCCATGAAGATGACGCCCTGCTGCTCCAGGTCCTCGCGGATCTGGTGGTAGACGACCTCGGACTCGTACTGTGCGGCGACGCCGGCGACGAGGCGCTGACGCTCGGCCTCGGGGATGCCGAGCTTCTCGTACGTATTGCGGATCTCTTCGGGGAGGTCCTCCCACGACTGCGCCTGCTTCTCGGTCGAGCGCACGAAGTACTTGATGTTGTCGAAGTCGATCTCCGACAGGTCCGCGCCCCACGTGGGCATGGGCTTGCGGCCGAAGAGCTGGTAGCCCTTGAGACGGGTCTTCAGCATCCATTCGGGCTCGGACTTCAGGGCGGAGATGCCGCGCACGACGTCTTCGTTGATGCCGCGCTGCGCGAGCGCGCCTGCGGCATCCGTGTCGTGCCAGCCGAACTCGTATTGCCCCAGGCTGTCGAGCTCGGGTCGGTCGATGAGTACATCGGACATGGTGGTCACTCTCCTTCTCGGGCCTCAACGGTGTCATCCGCCCCGGCATTCCGCGACAGACTCCGGTCGGAGTCACAGGAATGCCGCTGGTGGGCCCGCTCGAAGGCGCTGGCTTCGCGCCTAGACTGTCAGGGGTGCGGGACGCGTGAGCGCTGCACCCGAAGACCCTTCGATTCTACAGGCAACACCCGCTCCCGGCACGGCGCAGACCCGCCGCCGCGGCCCGAGCGCCCCGCCGCCAGGAGG
Source organism: Microbacterium sp. 5K110 (assembly GCF_005774735.1). Taxonomy (GTDB): domain Bacteria; phylum Actinomycetota; class Actinomycetes; order Actinomycetales; family Microbacteriaceae; genus Microbacterium. The sequence goes on from NZ_VBUM01000003.1 coordinate 14,336, forward strand.
CTGCGCGCATGTCCACCGCTTCGTCCCCCCGCGTCCTGCGTCGCGTCGTCGACTGGCTGCCGACCCACGTCGATCGCCGCGTCCGCGTGTTCGCCTGGCTGTCGTTCGTGGCCGAAGTGCTCATCATCGGCACGGGCGGCGCGGTGCGCCTGACCGGTTCGGGCCTCGGTTGCCCCACCTGGCCGCGTTGCACGCCCGACTCGCTCGTGAACACCCCCGAGATGGGCATCCACGGGATCATCGAGTTCGGCAACCGCACGCTGACGGGGGTCGTGGGCATCCTGGCCCTGGCGGTCGTCGTACTCATGTGGCGCATGCGCCGCGAGCGCCGCGGCATGTTCGTCCTCGCGCTCGTCGTGCTCGGCGGGATCGTCGCCCAGGCCGTCGTCGGCGGGATCACGGTGTTGACGGGGCTCAACCCGTTCATCGTCGGCTTCCACTACATCGCATCCGTCGTCCTCGTGACGGTGTGCGCCGCCTTCTTGACCCTGATGTACCTGCCCGTCGGCCCGCGTGAGCGCGCGGTGCCGGCGTGGTTCGCCGGCCTCGTGCACCTCACCACGGGCGTGCTCGCGCTCACCGTCGTGTTCGGAGTCTTGACCACGGGCGCCGGGCCGCACTCGGGCGACGCCGCAGCCGTGGAGCGCAACGGCTTCGACGCCGAGGTGCTCGAGCACGTCCACGCCTGGCCCGGCTACGCGCTGTTCGCGTTGACCCTCGTCCTCGTCGTGCTCGCGTGGCGACTGCGCCTCCCGGTCCGGCGGTGGGCGACGGCACTCCTCGCGGTCGAGCTGGTCCAGATCGCCGTCGGGCTCTACCAGGCGCGCAACGGTCTGCCCGAACTCGCCGTGGGCGTGCACATGGTGCTCGCCGCCCTCACCGCCGCGACCATGACGGTCGTCGTCCTCCGTCTCAAGACGCCCGTGCCCCCGGCCCGGGCGAACGAGGGCGACGCTGTGGCGGCCGCACGGCGCTGACCTCCGGGCGCTCATAGCCGATTCATCGGCGACACAGAGCCGGCGTACCGGCGCATGCGAGACTGTGGACCCTCCGGTGCCGACCGTGCCCGGAATCGAAGGAGTTCATTCCATGCAGACTCGTCCCCGCCTCGTCACCAGCGTCCCGTTCTGGGTGCTCGTGGCCGGCTCCCTGGCCGCCGTCATCGGCGGACTCGTGATCGTCCTCCGGGGGATCGACGCGATGCAGGCGGTGCTCAACGACCCCAACGCGACGGTCGTGACCGTATACGTTGCCCAGTCGTGGGTGACGGTGGGCGCCGCCGTGCTCGGTGCCGGTGCGCTCGGGATCGTCGCCGCCCTCGCCGTGGCGGCCGTCGTCACCACACGTCCGCAGCCCGACGTCTCAGTCGAGGCGATCGATTGGACCAGCGACGACGAGACCGCTCCCGAGAGCGCGGTGTCTCCCGCGACGTTCACCACTGCGGCTGCGGCCACCACGGCTCCGGCCGCCGCCCCGGCGACGCCCGTTGCCCTCGAGGACGCGGACGTCGAGACCACGTCCGACACCCCCGCGCCGCCGCAGGCCGCCGCGAACGACGGCACCGAGGACGACACCACACGTCGCTGAGCGCCCCCCAAAGAAGAGAACCGCCCGCCCCCCACGAACGGGGGCGGGCGGTTCTTTTCGATCTCAGGGGATCAGAACGGCAGGAGCGGGTCGACCGCGATCGCGACGAACAGCAGCGTGAGGTACGTGATCGAGGCGTGGAACACGCGCATCGGACGGGGCTCCCCGCCCTGCACGGCCCGCGAGTACAGACGGTGCGATTCGTAGACGAACCACCCACCGAACACGAGCGCCGAGACGGTGTACACCAGACCCATGGATGCCACGGGGATCAGCAGCAGCGAACACGCGACGGTCGCCCACGCGTAGAGGATGACCTGGAGACCGACCTGCGAACCGCTGCGCGTGGCCCCGAGCATGGGCACGTCGACCTCGTCGTACTGGTCGGCGTACTTCATCGACAGCGGCCAGTAGTGCGGGGGCGTCCACAGGAACACCAGCGCGAAGAGGATGAACGGCGCCCACGACAGCGAACCCGTGACGGCGGACCACCCGATGAGGACCGGGAAGCAGCCCGCGATGCCGCCCCACACGATGTTCTGCTCGGTACGGCGCTTGAGGATGATCGTGTAGATCACGACGTAGAAGAAGATGGCGCCGGCCGACAGGGCTGCGGCGAGCGGGTTGGTGAACACCCACAGCCACACCGTGGAGACAGCGGCCAGCATCCAGGCGAACGTCAACGCGCCGCGCGGCGAGACCTCGCCGGTGACCAGCGGCCGGTTGACGGTGCGCTGCATGTGCGCGTCGATGTCGCGATCGAGGTACATGTTGAACGCCGCCGCCGAACCCGCGCTCAGCGATCCGCCGATGACGGTGGCGAAGATCAGCCACAGGTCGGGCAGTCCGCGTGCGGCCAGGATCATGACCGGAACCGTCGTGACCAGGAGGAGCTCGAGCACGCGGGGCTTGGTCAGCGCCACGTAGGCCCGAATCGTACGTCCGACGGAGCGGCGATCGGTCGTCGCAGTGACGTGCGACGTCGTCGAGATGTCCATCGTCCCCCGGGGTAGAGCGTGAGTATCCCCTCGATTCTATGGCATCCGGAACACACCTCCGGCCCGCTGTCGACCCCCGTCACGAGAGGCAACGCCTGCCGTCGATCTCGCTATGCTGGCGATGAACGCGCGCCCCGCGCCGACCCCCACCCCACTCCCGCTCCTACGGCGACGAGTGCGGCGTCGAATCGTGACCCGGGCGCACACGATCGAGAAAGGCACCGTGTTGTCGGACTTCGAATGGGATGAGATCGATCGACGGGCGGTCGACACCGCGCGCATTCTGGCGGCGGATGCCGTCGAGAAGGTGGGCAACGGGCACCCCGGAACGGCGATGTCGCTGGCACCGGCCGCGTACCTCCTGTACCAGCGCGTCCTGCGCCACGACCCGGCCGACACCCACTGGCCCGGACGCGACCGCTTCATCCTCTCGGTGGGGCACTCCTCGCTCACCCAGTACGTGCAGCTCTACCTCGGCGGCTTCGGCCTCGAGCTGAAGGACCTCGAGGCGCTGCGCACCTGGGGCTCCCTGACCCCCGGCCACCCCGAGTACGGCCACACCGACGGCGTCGAGATCACGACCGGACCGCTCGGTCAGGGTCTGGCATCCTCCGTCGGTTTCGCCTACGCCGCCCGCTACGAGCGCGGTCTGTTCGACCCCGAGACCCCGGCCGGCGAGAGCCCGTTCGACCACTTCGTCTACGTGATCGCCGGTGATGGCGACCTCCAGGAGGGCGTGACCAGCGAGGCCTCCTCGCTCGCGGGCCACCAGGAGCTGGGCAACCTCATCGCGATCTACGACTCCAACCAGATCTCGATCGAGGACGACACCAACGTCGCCTTCACCGAGGACGTCGCGCAGCGCTACGAGTCCTACGGCTGGCACGTGCAGACGGTCGACTGGAAGAAGACCGGTCAGTACGTCGAGGACGTCGCCGAGCTCCACTCGGCGATCGAGGCCGCCAAGGGCGAGACGAGCAAGCCGTCGCTCATCATCCTCAAGACGATCATCGGCTGGCCCTCCCCCGGCAAGCAGAACTCGGGCAAGATCCACGGATCCGCCCTCGGTGCCGACGAGCTGCGTGCGACCAAAGAGGTGCTGGGGTTCGACCCCGAGCAGCACTTCGCCGTCGCCGACGACGTCATTGCCCACACCCGCCGGCTCGTCGAGCGCGGCGAGGCCGAGAAGGCCGCGTGGCAGCAGAAGTTCGACGCGTGGGCCGCCGCCCACCCCGAGCGCAAGCAGCTGTGGGACCGCCTGCAGGCGCGTGAGCTGCCCGCCGACATCGCCGACGCCCTGCCCGCCTTCGAGGCCGGCAAGGACGTCTCCACGCGCGCCGCCTCGGGCACCGTCATCAACGCCCTCGCCGCCGAGCTTCCCGAGCTGTGGGGCGGTTCGGCCGACCTGGCCGAGTCCAACCTCACCACGATCAAGGATGCCAAGTCCTTCATCCCCGCCGAGTGGTCGACGCACGAGTGGACGGGCAGCCCCTACGGCCGCGTGCTCCACTTCGGCATCCGCGAGCACGCGATGGGCGCGATCCTCAACGGCATCGTCCTGCACGGCCCGACGCGCCCCTTCGGCGGCACGTTCCTCATCTTCAGCGACTACATGCGCCCGCCGGTGCGTCTGGCCGCCCTGATGAACATCCCGACGATCTTCGTCTGGACGCACGACTCGGTCGCCCTCGGCGAGGACGGCCCGACGCACCAGCCGATCGAGCAGCTCGCGACTCTCCGCGCCATCCCGAACTTCGCGCTGGTACGCCCGGCGGATGCCAACGAGACGTCGGTCGTGTGGCTCGAGATGCTCCGCCGCACCGCCGGTCCCTCCGGCATCGCGCTCACGCGTCAGAACATCCCGGTGTTCCCGCGCGGCGAGGGCGAGGCCACGGGCGACGAGTTCGCGTCGGCCGCCGGCGCCGTCAAGGGCGCGTACGTCCTGGCCGAGGCCGGGAACGGCGAGCCGGACGTCATCCTCATCGCGACCGGTTCCGAGGTGCAGCTCGCCGTCCAGGCGCGCGAGACCCTCGCCGCCGAGGGCGTGCACGCCCGCGTGGTGTCGGCTCCGTCGCTGGAGTGGTTCGCCGAGCAGGACGACGAGTACCGCGAGTCGGTGCTGCCGTCGTCGGTGAAGGCGCGCGTCTCCGTCGAGGCGGGCTCCGCGCTGTCGTGGCACGGCATCGTCGGTGACGCCGGCCGCTCGGTCGCGATCGAGCACTTCGGTGCGTCGGCCGACTACAAGACCCTGTTCCAGAAGTTCGGTATCACCGCCGAGGCCGTCGTCGAGGCCGCCCGCGAGTCGATCGCCGCCGCGAAGTAACCCAGGAGAACGAGAACAATGAGCACTCCCACCCAACAGCTCGCCGCCCAGGGCGTCAGCATCTGGCTCGACGACCTGTCGCGTCAGCGCATCCAGAGCGGCAACCTCGCCGAACTCATCGCCGAGCGCAACGTCTCGGGCGTCACCACGAACCCGACGATCTTCGCCGGCGCCCTGTCCCAGGGCGAGGCGTACGAGGGCCAGGTCCGCGAGCTCGCCGCGCAGGACGCCGGCGTCGACGAGGCGATCTTCTCGATCACCACCGACGACGTCCGCGACGCGTGCGACATCTTCCTCCCGGTCTTCGAAGCCACCGGCGGCGTCGACGGACGCGTGTCGATCGAGGTGTCCCCCGACCTCGCTCACGACACCGACGCGACGGTCGCGCAGGCCAAGGACCTCGCCGCGCGCGTGGACCGCAAGAACGTCCTGATCAAGATCCCCGCCACCAAGGCGGGCCTGCCCGCGATCACCGAGGTCATCGGTGCGGGCATCTCGGTCAACGTCACGCTGATCTTCAGCCTGGAGCGCTACGCCGAGGTCATCGACGCGTACCTCGCCGGAGTCGAGAAGGCGCGCGACGCCGGGCACGACATCGCGAACCTGCAGTCGGTCGCCTCGTTCTTCGTCTCGCGCGTGGACACCGAGATCGACAAGCGTCTCGCCGCGATCGGAACCGACGAGGCCGCCGCCCTCAAGGGCAAGGCCGGCATCGCCAACGCCCGCCTGGCGTACGAGCTGTACGAGCAGAAGTTCGCCGAGGATCGCGCGAAGGAGCTCCTCGCCGCCGGTGCGACCGTGCAGCGTCCGCTGTGGGCCTCGACCGGCGTCAAGGACCCGGCTCTGCCCGACACGCTCTACGTCACCGAGCTCGTCGCCCCCGGCACCGTGAACACGATGCCCGAGAAGACGCTGCAGGCGACGTTCGATCACGGCGTGATCGCCGGCGACACCGTCACCGGTGCGTACGCCGAGGCGCACGAGGTGTTCGACCGTCTGGCCGCCGCCGGTGTCGACGTCGCCGACGCGACCCAGGTGCTCGAGGACGAGGGCGTCGAGAAGTTCATCGCCTCGTGGCACGAACTGCAGCAGACCGTCGCCACCGCGCTCGAGGCCGGAAGCGCCCAGGCCGCGAAGTGACATTCGCCGTCAAGGTCACCGGCCACGTCAAGGCGGTCGTCGACTCGGAGCTGCCCGACCTGATCGGCTCCTTGGTCGCGTCCGGCGTCACGGCGGGGGATGCCACGCTATGGGGCGCCGCGGCCGAGGACGAGGCATCCCGTCGGCTCGGGTGGGTGCAGGCGGTCTCCGTCTCGCGCCCGCTCGTCCCCGAGATCACCGCCCTGCGCGACGCGTACGTCGCGCAGGGCGTGACCCGGGTCGTGCTCGCGGGCATGGGCGGCTCCTCGCTCGCGCCCGAGGTCATCGCGCAGTCCGCGGGAGTGCCGCTGGTGATCCTCGACTCCACGGCACCCGGTCAGGTGCTCGCCGCGATCGACGGCGACGCCGAGTCCGGTGGCCTGGCCCAGACGGTGCTCGTCGTCTCGAGCAAGTCCGGTTCGACGGTCGAGACCGATGCGGCCAAGCGGGCGTTCGAGGCTGCGTTCCGCGACCTCGGCATCGACCCGGCCGAGCGCATCGTCGTGGTCACCGATCCGGGCTCGCCCCTCGAAGAATCGGCCCGTGCCGACGGCTACCGCGTCTTCACCGCCGACCCCACCGTCGGCGGACGGTACTCCGCGCTCACCGCGTTCGGGCTGGTGCCCGCCGGTCTCGCGGGCGTCGACATCGACGACCTGCTCGACGAAGCGGACGCCACGCTCCTCGAGGTCGCGATCGACTCCCCCGAGAACCCGGCCCTCGTGCTCGCCGCGGCGATCGCAGGCGGCGGGGAACACCGGCGTGACAAGCTCGGCCTCGTCACCGACGGCGGCCACCTGCCGGGTCTCCCGGACTGGATCGAGCAGCTGATCGCGGAGTCGACGGGCAAGAACGGAACCGGCATCCTGCCCGTGGTCCTGCTCCCGGTCTCGCCCGAGATCGAGGCGAAGCCCGCCGACCTGCAGGTCGTACGATTCGTCGAGCACGCCGACGCGTTCCACCTGTTCGACCGTCACGAGGGCGAAGTTCTCGTGAGCGGTTCGCTGGGGGCGCAGTTCGTCGTGTGGGAGTACGCCACGGCGATCGCCGGGCGTTTGCTCGGCATCGACCCGTTCGACCAGCCCGACGTCGAGGCGGCCAAGGTCGCCGCACGGGCTCTCCTAGACGCGCAGCCGGCACCGACCGCTCCGGCGCTCGTGCTCGACGGCGTCGAGGTGCGCGTGTCCGACCCCGCCCTGGCATCCGGTGGCACGCTCGCGAGCGTGCTGGACGCGCTCTGGGCGTCGGTCCCGGCCGACGGGTACGTCGCCATCCAGGCGTACGTGAACCGGCTCGAGCTGCCCCAGCTCGCGGGACTGCGCGAACTGGTCGCGGCCGATTCCGGCCGCCCCACGACGTTCGGGTGGGGACCGCGGTTCCTGCACTCGACCGGCCAGTACCACAAGGGCGGCCCCGCCACCGGCGTCTTCCTTCAGATCACCGAACGCACCGATGTCGACCTCGAAATCCCGGGTCGGCCGTTCACGTTCGGACAGCTCATCCACGCACAGGCCGCGGGCGACGCGAGCGTGCTGGCGGACGGCCATGGCCGCCCCGTCGTCACGCTCACGCTCACCGACCCGCAGGTCGAGGTGCTTTCACTCTTCGAGGCGGCGCAGTAACAGCATGGTCGTAGAGATCTCACCCGGTCACAATCCCCTCCGCGACCCCGAGGATCGCCGCCTGAACCGGATCGCCGGTCCCAGCGCGCTGGTCATCTTCGGCGTCACCGGAGACCTGTCGCGCAAGAAGCTCATGCCGGCGGTGTACGACCTCGCCAATCGCGGACTCCTCCCGCCCGGTTTCGCGCTCGTGGGCTTTGCCCGCCGCGACTGGGAGGACCAGGACTTCGCCAAGGTCGTCCACGAGTCGGTGCAGAAGTACGCGCGCACCGAGTTCCGCGAAGAGACGTGGCAGGAGCTGCTCGAGGGCATCCGCTTCGTCCAGGGCGAGTTCGACGACCCCGAGGCGTTCCAGCGCCTGCGGGAGACCGTAGACAAGCTCGACACCGAGCGCGGCACGATGGGCAACCACGCCTACTACCTGTCGATCCCGCCCAAGGCTTTCCCGCTCGTCACGACCCAGCTGAAAGCTTCCGGACTCGTCGGCGACTCCGCCGAGGACACCGCCGGCTGGCGCCGCGTCGTCATCGAGAAGCCGTTCGGGCACGACCTCGCTTCGGCACGCGAGCTGAACGAGGTCGTGGAGAGCGCGTTCCCCGCCGACTCGATCTTCCGCATCGACCACTACCTCGGCAAAGAGACCGTGCAGAACATCCTCGCGCTGCGCTTCGCGAACGAGCTGTACGAGCCGATCTGGAACCGCAACTACGTCGACCACGTGCAGATCACGATGGCGGAAGACATCGGGGTCGGCGGCCGCGCGGGTTACTACGACGGGATCGGCGCCGCGCGCGACGTCATCCAGAACCACCTCCTGCAGCTCCTCGCGCTCACCGCGATGGAGGAGCCCATCAGCTTCAACGCCGCCGACCTGCGTGCCGAGAAAGAGAAGGTCCTCGCCGCGGTGCGTCTGCCCGAGAACCTGGCCGAGGCCACCGCGCGCGGCCAGTACGCCGGCGGGTGGCAGGGCGGCGAGAAGGTGCTCGGTTTCCTCGAGGAAGACGGCATGAATCCGGAGTCGGTCACCGAGACCTACGCCGCGATCAAGCTCGAGATCAACACGCGTCGTTGGTCGGGAGTGCCGTTCTACGTGCGCAGCGGCAAGCGTCTGGGCCGACGCGTCACCGAGGTGGCCGTGGTCTTCAAGCGCGCCCCGCAGCAGCTGTTCTCCCGCAGCCAGACCGAGGAGCTCGGGCAGAACGCCCTGGTCATCCGCGTGCAGCCCGACGAGGGCGTCACGATCCGGTTCGGCTCCAAGGTTCCGGGTGACGGCACGCAGGTACGCGACGTGACGATGGACTTCGGGTACGGCCACGCCTTCACCGAAGCGAGCCCCGAGGCCTACGAGCGCCTCATCCTCGACGTGCTGCTCGGCGACCCGCCGCTGTTCCCGCGTCACGAGGAGGTCGAGCTCAGCTGGAAGATCCTCGACCCGATCGAGGAGTTCTGGGCTGCCGAGGGCGGACCGCTGGAACAGTACTCTCCGGGATCGTGGGGTCCGGCATCCGCCGACGAGCTCCTCGCCCGCGATGGCCGCACGTGGAGGCGCCCGTGATCATCGAACTGCCCGACACCACCGTCAGCGCGATCTCGAAGAAGCTCGTGAGCGTCCGCGAAGAGGGCGGCGCCGTCGCGCTCGGACGCGTTCTGACGCTCATCATCGTGACCCACCACGGGGCCGAAGAAGAGGTGATCGAGGCCGCGAACGACGCCTCGCGCGAGCACCCGATGCGTGTCATCGCGGTGCTGTTCGGCGACGAGAGCGAAGAACCGCGCCTGGACGCCCAGATCCGCGTGGGCGGTGACGCCGGCGCGAGCGAGGTCGTCGTCCTGCGCGCGCACGGCGCGGCCGGCTCGAACGCCGAGAGTCTCGTGACCGGTCTGCTCCTGCCCGACGCGCCCGTCGTGGCGTGGTGGCCCGCGCAGGCGCCGGCGGACCCGTCGCTGTCGGCGATCGGCCGCATCGCCCAGCGCCGGATCACCGACGCGTCGTCACAGCCCGACCCGACGGCGTGGGTCGCGCACCTCGGCGAGCACTACGCCCCGGGCGACACCGACTTCGCGTGGACCCGCGTCACGCGCTGGCGCGAGCAGCTGGCCGCCGTCCTCGACCAGCCGCCGTACGAGCCCGTGACCTCCATCGAGGTGGCGGGTTCGAGCGATTCCCCCTCCACGGCGCTGCTGGCGGCATGGCTCGGGCTGAAGCTCGACGCGCCCGTCACCTACAGCTACCTGCCCGCCGAAGAGTGGTCGGGCGGCATCAAGTCGGTGCGCTTGACACGCGCGAGCGGGGACACGCTGCTGGAGCGCCCGACTCCGGGCGTCGCGGTGCTCACGCAGCCCGGACAGCCCACGCACGAGCTCGACTTCCCGCGCCGCACGCTGCGCGAGTGCCTGGCCGAGGAGCTCCGCCGCCTCGACCCCGACGTGCTCTACGGACGCGTCCTCACCCAGTGCACCCTGTTGCTGCGCACTCTCGATGAGCGGAGCGACCGATGACCGAGAACGGCTCCGCCAAGCAGGTGATCATCAAGCGGGATGCCGAGACGCTCGCCGACTATGTCGCGACCCGGTTCGTGAACCGCATCGTCAAGCGCGTGGCCGAGGGCAAGCGCATGCACGTCTGCCTCACGGGCGGGACGATGGGCGGAGCCGTGCTGCGGTCGGCCGCGCGGGACCCCCGCATGGCCGAGATCGACTGGTCGCTGGTGCACTTCTGGTTCGGTGACGAACGCTTCGTGCCCCGCGACTCCGACGATCGCAACGAGAAACAGGCGCGTACCGCGCTGCTCGACGGTCTCGACATCCCCGCCGAGAACATCCACTCCGTCGCGTCGACGGACGACAGTCTCGATCTGGATGCCGCGGCCATCGCCTACGCCGACGAACTGGCGCAGTTCGCGCCGTCCGACCGCAGCGACTCCGGTCCGTGGCCGTCGTTCGACATCTGCTTCCTGGGCGTCGGACCGGACGCGCACATCGCGTCGCTGTTCCCGGACCGGGCCGAGATCTCGGTGACCGACCGGGCGACCGTTCCGGTGCGCGACTCCCCCAAGCCCCCGCCCGAGCGCATCTCGCTCACGCGCCCCGTGATCAACTCCTCCAAACGGGTGTGGATGGTGATCGCCGGCGCCGACAAGGCCGCCGCCCTGGGTCTCGCTCTCGCCGGCGCCAGCTACCAGAGCGTCCCGGCGGCCGGAGCCAAGGGACGTCGACGCACGGCCTTCTTCGTGGATGAGGCCGCGGCCGACCAGGTACCGCCCCAGTTGATCGACCGCGAATACTGATTCGCCGCAACAGAAAAGAGACCGGATGCCGTCGGCATCCGGTCTCTTTTCTGTTCTCTTACTGGCCGCGGCGCTCGCGCAGCTGCTGCAGCGCGTCGTCGAGGAGCGAGGCCGCCTCTTCGTCGGTGCGGCGCTCTTTCACGTAGGCCAGGTGGGTCTTGTAGGGCTCCGTCTTGGACAGCGCCGGGGGGTTGTTCTTGTCGCGACCGGCGGGGAGACCGGAGTGGGGCGAGTCGATCGTCTCGGGGATCTCGTCGTCGGGGATACCCGCGGCGAAGTAGCGGACGGTCTCGTTGCCCAGGGCGTCCCAGTACGAGACGGCGACGCGATCGGCGTGGAAGCCGTGGTCCTGTTCTCCCATCGGGCCCGCGCCGACGCGCGTGCCGCGGATGGCGTTCCCACCGGTGGCCATGTCAGAGCTCCGCGAACTTGGTGAGGAGACCGAGGCCGACGATGGTGATGAACCACACCAGCGCGAGCACGATCGTGAATCGGTTGAGGTTGCGCTCGGCCAGGCCGGAGGAGCCCATCGCCGAGCTCATACCGCCACCGAACATGTCGGACAGACCGCCTCCGCGCCCCTTGTGGAGCAGGATGAGCAGGGTCAGCAGGAGGCTGGTCACGCCCAGGAACACCTGCAGGACGAACTCGAGAATCTGCACTGTCGAAAGCCTTTCGCGGCGGTCGGTAGCGACCGCACAAGCGTCAAGTATACGGGGAGCCGGGGCGGACATACGGATGCCCGCGGCGCGGGGCCGCGGGCATCCGTATCGGTCAGACTCCGACGTGCTTCTGGTAACGGATGATGGCCGCGAACTCGTCCACGACGAGGCTCGCACCGCCCACCAACGCGCCGTCGACATCGGGCTCGCGCATGAAGCCGGCGATGTTGCCGGACTTCACCGAACCGCCGTAGAGGACCCGCGTGCGGGCCGCCGCGTCGGCGCCGAGCTTGTCGGCCACGACGGCACGCAGCTTCGCGCAGACCTCCTGGGCCTGATCCGGGGTCGCCGCCTGGCCGGAGCCGATGGCCCAGACCGGCTCGTACGCCACGACGATGTCGGCATCGGATGCCACACCCTCGAGCGCGACCTCGAGCTGCCCCACCGGGACGGCGCTCGCGCCGAACTTCTCGAGGTCCTCCGAGGTCTCACCGACACAGATCACCGGGACCAAGCCGTGGCGGAGGGCCGCCTGCGTCTTGGCGGCGATGACCTCGTCGGTCTCGTTGTGGAACTGACGGCGCTCGGAGTGCCCGATGATGACGTAGGTCGCGTCGAGCTTGGCCAGGAACTGGCCCGAGATCTCGCCGGTGTACGCACCGGAGTCATGGGCCGAGAGGTCCTGACCGCCGAGCGCGAAGTCGATCTTGTCGGCATCCAGGAGCGTCTGCACGGTCCGCAGGTCGGTGAAGGGCGGGAACACCGCCACCTCGACACTGCTCTTGTCGTGCTTGGCCTCCTTCAGCGTCCAGTGCAGCTTCTGGACGAACGCGACCGCCTGCAGGTGGTCGAGGTTCATCTTCCAGTTGCCGGCGATGAGGGGAGTTCTGTTCACTGCCATCCGAGGACCTCCAGTCCGGGGAGCTTCTTGCCTTCGAGGAACTCCAGGCTGGCGCCGCCGCCGGTGGAGATGTGACCGAACTGGTCGTCCGCGAAGCCGAGCTGACGCACGGCCGCGGCCGAGTCGCCTCCGCCGACGACGCTGAGGCCGTCGACCTCGGTCAACGCCTGCGCGACCGTCTTGGTGCCTTCCGCGAACGCGGCCATCTCGAACACGCCCATCGGCCCGTTCCAGAACACCGTGCGCGAGTCGCGGATCGCCTCGGCGAACAGGTCGGCCGTACGGGGCCCGATGTCCAGGCCCAGCCCGGACGCACCGAACGGGGTGTCCTCGAGGGCGACGGCGTCGGCGACGACGTGCTCGGCATCGGCCGAGAACGACGCTGCGACGACGGCATCCACGGGGAGGACGATCTCGACGCCGCGCTCCTTCGCCGTGGCGAGGTAGCCCTTCACGGTGTCGATCTGGTCCTGCTCGAGCAGGCTCGCGCCGACCTTGTTGCCTTCGGCGACGAGAAAGGTGAACATCATGCCGCCACCGACGAGCAGCTTGTCGACGCGCGGCAGAAGGTGCTCGATGACGCCCAGCTTGTCGCTGACCTTCGAGCCGCCCAGCACGACCGTGTAGGGACGCTCGGGGTTCTCGGTCAGGCGGTCCAGGACCTCGAGTTCCTTCTGGATGAGGAGTCCCGCGGCCGACGGCACGATCTGCGCGAGGTCGTAAACACTGGCCTGCTTGCGGTGCACCACACCGAAGCCGTCCGAGACGAGCGCGTCGCCCAGCTCGGCGAGCTGGCGGGCGAACGCCTGGCGCTCGGTCTCGTCTTTCGAGGTCTCCCCCGCGTTGAAGCGGAGGTTCTCGATGACGGCGACGTCTCCGTCTTCCAGCGACGCCACCGCGTCACGAGCGGACTCGCCGACCGTGTCGCGGGCGAACGCGACCGGCTGGCCGAGAAGCTCGGACAGCCGCTGCGCGACCGGCTCGAGCGAGTACTTCGGGTCGGGAGACCCGTCGGGACGCCCCAGGTGGGAGCAGACGACGACGCGCGCGCCGGCGTTGATCAGGGCGTTGAGGGTCGGCAACGACGCGCGCACGCGGCCATCGTCCGTGATGACGCCGTCCTTGAGGGGGACGTTCAGGTCACAACGGACGATGACGCGCGTGCCGGCCAGCGACCCCAGCGATTCGAGGGTGCGCAGAGGCATGGAGTGTCAGAGACGCTCGGCGACGTACTCGGTCAGGTCGACGAGGCGGTTCGAGTATCCCCACTCGTTGTCGTACCACGACGAGACCTTGACGAGGTTGCCGCTGACGTTGGTCAGCTCGGCGTCGAAGATCGACGAGTGCGGGTTGCCCTGGATGTCGCTCGAGACGATCGGGTCCTCGGTGTACTGCAGGATGCCGTTGAGACGACCCTCGGCAGCGGCCTTCTTGTAGACCTCGTTGACCTGGTCGACGGTCAGGCCCTCGGTGGGGGTGACGATCGTGAGGTCGACGATGGAACCGGTGGGGACCGGGACGCGGTACGACGAGCCGCTCAGCTTGCCGTTCAGCTCGGGGAGCACCAGGCCGATCGCCTTGGCGGCACCGGTCGAGGCGGGGACGATGTTGATCGCCGCGCCGCGCGCACGACGCAGGTCGCTGTGCGGGCCGTCCTGGAGGTTCTGGTCGGCGGTGTAGGCGTGCGCCGTCATCATGAAGCCGCGCTCGATGCCGAAGGCGTCGTTGAACACCTTCGCCAGCGGGGCGAGGCAGTTCGTGGTGCACGACGCGTTCGAGATGATGACGTCGGTCTCGGGGTTGTAGGTCTCTTCGTTCACGCCCATGACGATCGTGGCGTCGTCACCGGTCGCGGGAGCGGAGATGAGCACCTTCTTGGCGCCGCCCGCGACGTGCTTCTTGGCGTCCTCGGCCTTGGTGAAGCGGCCGGTCGACTCGATGACGATGTCGACGCCGAGCTCGCCCCAGGGGAGGTTCGCGGGGTCGCGCTCTTCGAAGACCTTGATGGTCTTGTCACCGACGGTGATGGAGTCTTCGGTGTACGAGACGTCCTCGGCGAGCACGCCGCCGACGGAGTCGTACTTCAGCAGGTGGGCGAGGGTCTTGTTGTCGGTGAGGTCGTTCACCGCCACGATTTCAAGGTCAGCGCCCTGCGCGAGAGCCGCGCGGAGGTAGTTGCGTCCGATACGGCCGAAGCCGTTGATTCCGATCTTGACGGTCACGGAATTTCTCCTGAATCAGTCATGCGCGAGAAGCGCGAGAGTGCGGTATTCGCTGGAGGACGACGGCGTCCCGGCGGGGTGTCCACCGGGACGCCCACGCCGTTTACGACAGTACCAGCAGACCCGCCGTCTTCTCACGGGCGGCCGCGAAGCGCTCCTGCGCATCGGCCCAGTTGGCGATGTTCCAGAACGCCTTGACGTAGTCCGCGCGGACGTTCTTGTAGTCGAGGTAGTAGGCGTGCTCCCACACGTCGAGAAGGAGCAGCGGGACGGTGCCCGCGACGATCTGACCCTGCTGGTCGAAGAACTGCTGGATGATCAGGTTCTCGCCGATCGAGTCCCAGAACAGGCCGGCCCAGCCGGAGCCCTGCACGCCGAGCGCGGCGGCGGTGAACTGACCGCGGAAGGCGTCGAACGACCCGAACTGGTCGTCGATCGCGGCCTCGAGGTCACCGGTGGGCTTGTCGCCACCGTTGGGCGAGAGGTTCGTCCAGAAGATCGAGTGGTTCGTGTGTCCGCCGAGGTTGAAGGCGAGGTCCTTCTGCAGGCGGTTGATGTTCGCGAAATCGCCCTTCTCGCGCGCCTCGGTGAGGAGGTCGAGCGTGGTGTTCGCGCCGTTGACGTACGTCTGGTGGTGCTTGCTGTGGTGCAGCTCCATGATGGTCGCGCTGATGTGAGGCTCCAGCGCGGAGTAGTCGTAGGGCAGTTCGGGCAGCGTGTACTTCGCCATGTTCTCTACTTCCGAATCGGCGCTGCACCGAGACCTCGGCGCAGCGAGGGTGACGTGTTCATCCTATCGAGGACCAACGCACCGGCCACGGGGTTGCTTCCCCGAATGACGCGCAGTAACGCAAAACGGATGCCGAGGGGCTCGGCATCCGTACTCTGCGTCAGGGGGAACGCGGTCAGTCGTCGGCACCCACCGGGACCGCGGACTCGGTCCCCGGGATGCCCTCGGCCTCGGCCTTCTTGTCGGCCATGGCCAGGAGGCGGCGGATGCGCCCGGCCACGGCGTCCTTGGTCAGCGGCGGGTCGGCGTGGTGACCGAGCTCGTCCAGGCTCGCGTCGCGGTGGGCCAGACGCAGCTCACCGGCCTGCTGCAGGTGGTCGGGGACCTCGTCGCCGAGGATCTCCAGGGCGCGCTCGACGCGCGCGCACGCGGCCACCGCTGCCTGTGCCGAGCGGCGCAGGTTCGCGTCGTCGAAGTTGACGAGGCGGTTCACGCCGGCACGCACTTCGCGGCGCTGGCGCATCTGATCCCACTCCCCCGCGGTGCGGCGCGCGCCCATCTCGTACAGCGCCCCGCGGATGGCTTCGCCGTCGCGCACGACGACGCGCGGCACCCCGCGCACCTCACGGGCCTTGGCCGGGATGCCGATGCGGTGACCGGCGCCCACGAGCGCCATCGCGGCCTCCGACGACGGGCAGGAGATCTCCAGCGCAGCCGAGCGACCCGGATCGCTCAGGGAGCCGCTGGCGAGGAACGCACCGCGCCAGATCGCGCTGAGATCGGGGCGCGAACCGGTGGTGAGCTTGTTGGGGAGACCGCGCACCGGGCGGCGGCGCTGGTCGAGCAGACCGGTCTGGCGAGCGAGCGTCTCGCCCGCCTCGATGACGCGGACGGCGAAGTGACCGCCCGTGCGTCCCCCCGAGCCCTGCACGTGGTGCAGTTCGGGCCGCACGCCGTAGAGCTCCATGAGGTCGCGGGCGACGCGGCGCGCGAGGATGTCGGAATCCAGCTCCGCCTCGACGGCGACACGGTTCGCGATCGAGTGCAGGCCCCCGGAGAAGCGCAGGATCGCCGTGAGCTCGGCGACACGCGCCGTCGGACGCGGGTCGCGTACGGTGATGAGCTCGGCCTTCACGTCGGCGGTCAGCGGCACGGTTCTCCTCGGTTCAGGACGATGGGGCAACGCCTGCGACAACACGGGTGAGGCTGTCGAGGCGGCGGGGACGAGGGTACAGCCTACTCGCGGCCGAGGTCACGGTGAGTCACGCGGACGGCCACCCCGGGGACGTCGCCGAGCCGGGCGGCCAGCTCACGCGTCATGACGACCGACCGGTGCTTGCCGCCCGTGCAGCCGACCGCGACGACCGAGTGCCGTTTGTTCTCGCGCTGATAGCCCTCCAGCACGGGGTGCAGCGCCGCGGCGTAGGCGTCGAGGAACTCCCGTGCCCCCTGTTGCTCGAGAACGTACTCGCGCACCGCGGGGTCCTCGCCCGTCAGCGGGCGCAGCTGCTCGTTCCAGAACGGGTTGGGCAGGAATCGCATGTCGGCGACGAGGTCGACGTCGGTGGGGAGGCCGTACTTGAAGCCGAAGCTCATCAGCGTCACGGTGTGCCGCGCGGCCCCTTCTTCGCCGAAGAGCTGGACCGTCTGCAGCGACAGCTGGTGCACATTGAACGCCGAGGTGTCGATCACCACGTCCGCCGCCTCTCGCACGGGCGTCAGCCGCTCGCGTTCGCGGCGGATACCGTCGAGGATCGTGCCGTCGCCCTGCAGCGGGTGCGGTCGCCGGACCGCTTCGAACCGTCGCACGAGCACCGCGTCGGAGGCGTCCAGGAAGACCACCCGCACCTGTCGTGCGGCCTGCAGCGCGCGCATCGCCTCGGGAAGATCACCGAAGAGACCGCGTCCTCGCACATCGACCACGACTGCCACCCGCGGAACGGCTCCGCCCGCGCGCTCGGTCAGGTCGAGCAGCGGTCGCAGCATCCGCGGAGGGAGGTTGTCGACCACGTACCAGTCGAGGTCTTCCAGGGCGTTGGCGACCGTCGAACGACCCGCACCCGACATCCCCGTGACGATCAGCACCTCGCCGGACGCGTCCCGTGCCGTCTGCATGATCATCGCCCTTTCGTCGGGACCCCCAGCCTAGCGAGACAAGCGCGCGTGAATGGCCTCGGCGAGGGTCGGCCCGATGCCCGGGAGGGCGGTGATCTCCTCGGGAGAGGCGTTCTTCAGCGCCGAGACCGAGCCGAAGTGTCGGAGCAGCGCCTTGATGCGCGTATCGCCGAGCCCCGGCACCTCGGTCAGGACGCTGGAGATGTCGCGCTTGCGGCGCTTGCGCTGGTGCGTGATGGCGAAGCGGTGCGCCTCGTCGCGCAGCCGCTGCAGCAGGTACAGCGCCTCCGACGTGCGCGGGAGGATCACGGGGTAGTCCTCCCCCGGCAGCCACACTTCTTCGAGGCGCTTGGCGATGCCGCACAGGGCGATCTCTTCGTGCCCGGCGTCGGCGAGGGCGCGCGCGGCCGCTGCGACCTGCGGCTGACCGCCATCGACGACGAGCAGCTGCGGACGGTAGGCGAAGCGCGGACGCTTGCGGGTGGTCACGACCTCGCCGTCGGCGGTCGCCTCGGGGCTCTCGGCATCCGCGAGGACGGCGCCGCCGATCGTCTCGGGCTCGTTCTCTTCGGGTCGATCGAGGTAGGCCAGACGTCGCGTGAGCACCTGGTACATCGAATCGGTGTCGTCGGTGGTCTCGGCGACCCCGAACGAGCGGTACTGATCTTTGCGGGGCAGACCGTCCTCGAAGACGACCATGGATGCCACGACATTGGTGCCCGAGAGGTGCGACACGTCGTAGCACTCGATGCGCAACGGCGCCTCGGTCAGTCCGAGGGCTTCCTGGAGGTCGGTGAGGGCCTGCGAACGGGCGACGTAGTCGCTCGTGCGCCGCGTCTTGTGCAGCATGAGCGCCTGTTGCGCATTGAGCGTCGCCGTCTTGAGCAGATCGGACTTGGGCCCGCGCTGCGCCACCTGCAGCGACACCGGACGACCGCGGCGTTCGCGCAGCCACGCCTCGAGCTGTTCAGCGTCGTCGGGGAGCTCGGGCACGAGCACTTGCCGCGGGATGTCACCGGCGGCGGCGTCGCCGTACGTGCGCTGGAGCACCTGATCGACCAGATCGGCGCCGGAGATGTCGATCTCTTTCTCGATCGTGGTCGCCCGCACTCCTCGGACGCGGCCGCCCCGCACGACGAAGTGCTGCACGGTCGCGGCCAGTTCGTCCTCGGCGATGCCGAAGAGGTCGGCATCCGTGTCCGAGGCCAGCACGAGCGCGCTCTTGCCGAGCACCGCGTCGATGGCCTGCAGCTTGTCGCGGTAGCGCGCAGCGGCCTCGTAATCCATGGCGGCCGAGGCTTCCATCATCCGGGCGGTGAGGGCTTTGGTGAAGCGCTGGTCTCCCCCGGACATGAAGGCGACGAAGTCGTCGACCATCGCGCGATGCTCCGCGATCGTGACCTTCATCGAGCACGGTCCCCCGCAGCGGCCGATCTGCCCCGGGAAACAGGGGCGGCCGGACTGCATGGCCTTCTTGTACGAGGCGTCGCTGCACGTGCGGATCGGGAAGACCTTGATCATCAGGTCGATCGTGTCGTGCACCGCCCAGACCTTCGGGTACGGCCCGAAGTACTTGGCCCCACGGATCTTCGCGTTGCGCGTCACGATCACGCGCGGCGCCTCGTCGGCGAGGGTGATCGCCATGAACGGATACGACTTGTCGTCGCGGTAACGGACGTTGAAGGGCGGATCGAACTCCTTGATCCACATGTACTCCAGCTGCAGCGAATCGACGTCGCTGGGGACGACGGTCCACTCGACCGAGGTCGCCGTCGTGACCATGCGTCGGGTGCGTTCGTGCAGCGAGTACAGCGGCGCGAAGTAGTTCGACAACCGCGCCCGCAGGTTCTTCGCCTTGCCGACGTACAGCACACGGCCCTCGGCGTCACGGAAGCGGTAGACCCCCGGATTCGTGGGGATCTCGCCTGCCTTGGGGCGGTAGGGCAGCTGCGACATCCGTTCTCGGGATGCCACGGGTCACACTCCCGCGCGGGCCAGTTCCGGCTCGCGCTCGGCGGTGTTGCGCTGCGCTCCGGTCCGGCCGGTCTCGAGGAGTTCGGCGAGGAAGGCGCCGGTGTGGCTCTCCTCCACCCGCGCCACCTGCTCAGGCGTTCCGGTCGCCACGATCGTGCCGCCTCCCGAGCCGCCCTCGGGCCCGAGGTCGATGACCCAGTCCGAGCTCTTGATGACGTCGAGGTTGTGCTCGATGACGATGACGGTGTTTCCCTTGTCGACGAGCCCGTTGAGCACCTTCAGCAGCAGCGAGACGTCCTCGAAGTGCAGACCCGTCGTGGGCTCGTCGAGCACGTAGATCGAGCGGCCGTTGCTGCGACGCTGGAGCTCGGTCGCGAGCTTCACGCGCTGCGCCTCGCCGCCGGAGAGCGTCGTGGCCGACTGCCCGAGACGGACGTAGCCGAGACCCACGTCCACCAAAGTCTTGAGGTACCGGTGGATGGCCTGGATGGGCTCGAAGAACTCTGCGGCCTCGGAGATCGGCATCTCGAGCACCTCGGCGATGTTCTTGCCCTTGTAATGCACCGACAGGGTGTCGCGGTTGTACCGCTTGCCGTGGCACACCTCGCAGTCCACGTACACGTCGGGCAGGAAGTTCATCTCGATCTTCAGCGTGCCGTCGCCCGAGCACGCCTCGCAGCGGCCGCCCTTGACGTTGAAGCTGAATCGTCCGGCCTGGTAGCCGCGGACCTTGGCCTCGGGCGTCTCGCTGAAGAGCGTCCGGATGCGGTCGAACACGCCGGTGTAGGTCGCCGGGTTCGAGCGCGGGGTGCGACCGATCGGCGCCTGATCGACGTGCACGACCTTGTCGAGGTTGTCGAGTCCGGTGACGCGCGTGTGCTTGCCCGGCACGCGGCGGGCACCGTTGAGCTTGGAGGCGAGCACCTCGTACAGGATGCCGTTCACCAGCGTGGACTTGCCGGAGCCGCTGACGCCGGTCACGGCGGTCAGCACGCCGAGTGGGAAGTCGACCGTGACGTTCTTCAGGTTGTTCTCGCGCGCGCCGACGACGGTGACCTGTCGCTTCTTGTCGATCTTGCGGCGCTTCTTCGGCGGCTCGATCGATCGACGTCCCGAGAGGTAGGCCCCGGTCAGCGAGCTTTCGTCGTCGAGCAGTTGGGCCAGCGGCCCGGAGTGCACGACATTGCCGCCGTCGACGCCGGCGCGCGGGCCGATGTCGACGACCCAGTCGGCCGCGTGGATCGTCTCTTCGTCGTGCTCGACCACGATGAGGGTGTTCCCGAGGTCGCGCAGGGTCTCGAGGGTCTGGATGAGTCGGCGGTTGTCGCGCTGGTGCAGACCGATGGAGGGCTCGTCGAGGACGTAGAGCACGCCCGTCAGGCCCGAGCCGATCTGGGTGGCCAGGCGGATGCGCTGAGCTTCTCCGCCGGAGAGAGTACCGGCGGCGCGCCCGAGGCTGAGGTAGTTCAGCCCCACCTGCAGCAGGAAGTCCAGGCGCGCCCGGATCTCGCGCAGGACCGCGGCGGCGATGGTGGCCTCGCGATCGGTCAGGGTCAGTTGCGAGAAGAACTCGCGCGCGTCGGCCAGGCTCATGCGCGAAGCCGCGGCGATCGACGTGTCGTCCACGAGCACGGCGAGCACCTCGGGCTTCAAGCGGTCGCCGTCGCACACCGCGCACGGGACCTCGCGGAGGTACTCCGACCAGCGCTGACGCTGCGTGTCGGACTCGGCCTGCAGGTACTGCCGCTCGATGTATGGTACGACGCCCTCGAAGCCGGACGAGTACCGCATCTCCCGCCCGTAGCGGTTCTTCCACTTGACGGTGACCTTGTAGTTCTCTCCGCGAAGGACGGCGTTCTGCACGTCCGTGGAGAGATCTCTCCACGGGGTGTCCAGCGAGAAGTCGAGGTCGCGCGCGAGGCCTTCGAGCAGACGCTCGTAGTACTGGAAGAGTCCCTTGCCCTGGGTCGTCCACGGCAGGATCGCACCCTCGCGGATCGACAGCTCCTCGTCGCCGAGCATGAGGTCGACGTCGACCGACATGCGCGTACCGAGTCCCGAGCACACGGGGCAGGCACCGAAGGGGGCGTTGAACGAGAACGTCCGCGGCTCGATCTCGGTCAGCTGCAACGGGTGGCCGTTCGGGCACGCGAGCTTCTCAGAGAACGACTGCCACGCGTCGTCGCCCTCTTCGTCGACGAAGTTGACCTGCATGATGCCGCCCGCGAGGCCCAGAGCGGTCTCGACCGAGTCGGTCACGCGGCCGAGGATGTCGCCGGATGCCACGAGTCGGTCGACCACGACAGCGATGTCGTGCTTGTAGCTCTTCTTGAGTGTCGGCGGCTCGGCGAGCTGGACGAGTTCGCCGTCGACGACGGCGCGCGCGTACCCCTTGGCACTGAGCTCTTTGAAGAGGTCGACGAACTCGCCCTTCTTCTGCGTCACCACCGGAGCGACGATCTGGTACCGCGTCCGCTCGGGCAGCTCCATGAGCTGGTCGGCGATCTGCTGCACCGTCTGCCGCTGGATGCGCGCACCGCAGTCGGGGCAGTGCGGCACGCCGATGCGCGCCCACAGCAGACGCATGTAGTCGTGGATCTCGGTGATCGTGCCGACCGTGGACCGCGGGTTGCGGTTGGTCGACTTCTGATCGATCGACACCGCGGGGCTCAACCCCTCGATGAAGTCGACATCGGGCCGATCGACCTGTCCGAGGAACTGGCGCGCGTAGGCGCTGAGCGATTCGACGTAGCGGCGCTGGCCCTCGGCGAAGATCGTGTCGAATGCGAGACTCGACTTGCCCGAGCCCGAGAGACCGGTGAACACCACGAGAGAATCACGCGGAATGTCGAGGTCGACGTTCTTCAGGTTGTGGACGCGGGCACCGCGAACACTGAGCTTTCCGCTGGTGTTTCCGGGGGACGAGACTGGAACGATGGGCACCCGACAAGTGTAGGTTCCCCCTCCGACATCGGCCCCGGGTTCGCCCCCGGCGCACATCTGTGCGAGGGGAGAAGGCGCGGGCGCGGACCGCGCGGGGCCCTCAGTCCGTCGCGTCGAACCGGCTCGCGAAGGGCGCGAGGCCGTCGCGCAGTGCGATGAGCGCCGCCGTGTCGATCCCCACCCGCTGCATGATGTGCGCGGGCACGACGAGCGCCCGCTCGCGCAGAGCGCGGCCCTCGTCGGTCAGGTCGATGTCCAGGACGCGCTCGTCGTCGACGCGCCGCGTGCGCACCACCCTCCCCTGAGCCTCGAGCCTCTTCACGAGTGGCGAGAGCGTCGCCGGCTCCATGGCCAGCTCCCCCGCGAGCACGCCCAGCGAGCGCGGAGCCTCCTCCCACAGCGCCAGCATCACGAGGTACTGCGGATGCGTCAGCCCGAGCGGCTCGAGCACGGGTCGGTAGATCGCCACCACGTTGCGTGCCGCCGTGACGAGGGCGAAGCACACCTGGTTCTCGAGCCGGAGCGGATCGTCCACGCACCCTCCTCAATTAGTTAGTACACTAATGATCATGGCACAAAAGGATGCCGACCGACCCCCGCTGCGCGAGCGTGTGCGGGCTGCCGGCGGGTGGTACCAGTACCTCAATACACGGTTGATCCGCGTGGCCGGGCCGGCCTCGGTCGGCCCGTACGAGACGACCCCCGAGCCGGTCCGCACGGGACGACCCTGCCCGCTGTGCGGTCATCCGATGTCGGAGCACAGCGTCGACCGCACGGGCCCCAAGCCGCTCCTGCACTGCCCGTGAGCCCACGGGGGTGAGCGAGCCCCGACCGCGCCGGCTCAGGCGTGCCCGGCGCGCTCCATCGCGCGGAGTTCCTTCTTGAGGTCCTGCACCTCGTCGCGCAGCCGTCCGGCGAGCTCGAACTTCAGCTCGCTCGCCGCGGCGAGCATCTGTTGCGTGAGGTCGGCGATCGTGGATTCCAGCTGATCCGCGCCTTCGGCGGCGATCCCGGTACGACGCAGCTGCGGAGTCGGTGACTTGCCCTTGCCGGCCTTGTCGTTACGCGACAGCAGGCTCCGGGTGTCGGACGCCTCGCGCGCGAGAACCTCGGTGATGTCGGCGATCTTCTTGCGCAACGGCTGCGGATCGATGCCGTGCTCCGTGTTGTACGCGATCTGCTTCTCGCGACGACGCTCGGTCTCGTCGATCGCGTTCTGCATGGAGTCGGTCATCCTGTCGGCGTACATGTGGACCTCGCCCGACACGTTTCGAGCGGCGCGGCCGATCGTCTGGATGAGAGAGGTGCCGCTGCGGAGGAACCCCTCTTTGTCGGCATCCAGGATCGCCACGAGCGACACCTCGGGGAGGTCGAGCCCCTCGCGGAGCAGGTTGATGCCGACGAGGACGTCGTAGACGCCGGCGCGCAGCTCGGTGAGCAGCTCGACACGGCGGAGAGTGTCGACGTCGGAGTGCAGGTAGCGCACGCGGACACCGTGCTCGCCGAGGAAGTCGGTGAGCTCTTCGGCCATCTTCTTGGTGAGCGTGGTCACCAGCACGCGCTCATCGCGGTCGACGCGCACGCGGATCTGCTCGAGGAGATCGTCGATCTGGCCCTTCGAGGGCTTCACCACGATCTGGGGGTCGACCAGTCCCGTCGGGCGGATGATCTGCTCGACAATCCCGTCCGCGATCCCCATCTCGTAGCGGCCGGGAGTAGCCGAGAGGTAGACGGTCTGTCCGATGCGGTTCTTGAACTCGTCCCACCGCAGCGGACGGTTGTCCATCGCACTGGGCAACCGGAATCCGTGCTCGACGAGCGTGCGCTTGCGCGAGGCATCGCCCTCGTACATCGCACCGATCTGCGGCACTGTGACATGCGACTCGTCGATCACGAGCAGGAAGTCGTCGGGGAAGAAGTCCAGCAGCGTGTGGGGAGGATCGCCTGCCGAGCGCCCGTCGAGGTGGCGCGAGTAGTTCTCGATGCCGGAGCAGAACCCGAGCTGCTGCAGCATCTCGAGGTCGAACGTCGTGCGCATGCGGAGACGCTGCGCCTCGAGCAGCTTGTTCTGCGACTCGAACTCCTTCAGCCGCTCGGCGAGTTCGTGCTCGATCGTGCCGATCGCGCGCTGCACGGTGTCGGTGCCCGCGACGTAGTGCGACGCCGGGAAGATCGGCACCGACTCCATCTTCTGGACGACGTCCCCGGTCAACGGGTGCAGCATGTACAGCGCCTCGATCTCGTCGCCAAACATCTCGATGCGGATCGCGTATTCCTCGTAGACCGGGATGATCTCGATCGTGTCGCCGCGCACGCGGAAGTTGCCCCGCGAGAAATCGACGTCGTTGCGGTTGTACTGCATCGAGATGAACTTGCGGATGAGCGCGTCGCGGTCGTACCGCTCCCCCACCTGCAGCGCGACCATGGCGCGCAGATACTCCTCGGGCGCGCCGAGACCGTAGATGCACGAGACGGTCGAGACCACGACCACGTCGCGGCGCGACAGGAGCGAGTTGGTCGTCGAGTGCCGGAGCCGCTCGACCTCCGCGTTGATCGAGGAGTCCTTCTCGATGAAGGTATCGGTCTGGGGGACGTACGCCTCGGGCTGGTAGTAGTCGTAGTACGACACGAAGTACTCGACGGCGTTGTTCGGCATCAGTTCACGGAACTCGTTGGCCAGCTGTGCGGCGAGCGTCTTGTTGTGCGCGAGCACCAGCGTCGGGCGCTGGACGGCCTCGACGAGCCACGCGGTCGTCGCGGACTTTCCCGTTCCCGTGGCTCCCAGCAGGACGACGTCGGTCTCACCGGCGTTGATACGCGCGGCCAGGTCGGCGATGGCCTGCGGCTGGTCGCCGGAAGGGGTGTACTCGCTGACAACCTCGAAGGGACGGACGGAACGCGTGGCCTGCATGAATCCCAGCGTAGGCGGGGCCTCCGACATCGGGGCCGCAGGACGTTCGCCGTGCGCGAGCGCGGTCGTCTCCTCGCGCGGCGGCTACCGCCGCTTCAGCCGCTCCCAGAGCTCGTCCACCTGCCGCCGAGTGGCATCCAGGTCGCCGGTGGTGTCGATGACCACGTCCGCGAGCGCGAGTCGTTCGTCGTCACCGGCCTGCGAGGCGATGCGGGCCCGGGCGTCGGCTTCCGAGAAGCCCCGCTGCGAGATCAGACGCTGCACGCGCTGCTCGGACGGGGCGTGCGCGACGACGACGAGGTCCCATTCGCCACTCCCCCGGGCCTCGGCGAGAAGGGGCACGTCGTACACGACGACCGCATCGGCGTCGTCGGCGTGCGCGGCACGGAAACGCCGCTGCGACTCCTCGCGCACCGCCGGGTGCACGATCGCGTTCAGCGCGGCGAGGCGTTCGGGGTGCCCGAACACACGGGCGGCCAGGGCGGGGCGGTCCAGGGAACCGTCGGCCCGCACGACGTCGGCGCCGAACTCCGACGCGATCTCCGCGAGCACCGCGGACCCGGGCGCTTGCACGTCCCTCACGATCGCATCGGCGTCCACGACCACCGCACCGCCTTCGGCGAGCATTCGCGCGATCGTCGATTTTCCGGACGCGATTCCACCGGTGAGCGCGAGAAGGGGCACACGACGAGGATGCCACACGGCCCCGGCCGCAGGCTCGCACCGCCCCTCCGCGTGGTTTAACATCTTCCGGGGGCGCATCCGTTCCTCCGTCCGGTTCGCGAGAGTCCCCCATGCCGAATCCGAACGTCGTGGTCGTCGTCGAAGACGATGCCGACATCCGCTCCCTGATCGTTGCCGTCCTGGAACCCTCGGGCTTCGTCGTGCACACCGCCGTCGACGGGGCCGACGGGATCGAAGTGGTTCGGCGCACCGACCCGGCGGTCACGACACTCGACGTGAGCATGCCGGGGCTGGACGGCTTCGAGACGGCCCACCGCATCCGCGAGTTCAGCAGCACGCGCATCCTGATGGTCAGCGCCCGCGTCGACCCCGCCGAGGAACGACTGGCACGCGCGGCCGGGGCCGACGACTACCTCACGAAACCCTTCCGCCCCCGTGAGCTGCGGGCGCGCATCCAGGCATTGGTCGCCGACGGCGGGTCCTGACACCCGGAGTCCTCCCGCCCGGCTCAGGCGCCGATGACGCCGCCGGGCTGTTCTCCCGCGGCTGCCGCCCGGCTCGCCTCCGCGTCCGCCCGGTCCACGAGGTGAGGTCCGGCCGCCCCCTCGACAGAGGCGAGGACAACGCCGACGCCGACCACCGGCACCACCGATGTCGCGAGCGCCGTCAGATCGGCGACGACGCGGTCATGGAGCCCCCGAGCGACACGGCGCACATCGGTCGTGGCGTTCGTGGCGAGGGCGACGGACAGCCCCGTGGCATCCGTCACCCCCACGAGCGCCATGGTCGGAGCGTGGCGCCGCACCGAAGCTCGGAAGACCCGCGCGATGTCCTCGGCCTCCTCGGGGCCGAAGGCCGTCGCGACGCGCTTGAGGTCGTCGACCCGGATCCCGATGACACAGAGATCCTCGCCGGATCTCTCCGCTCGTGCGACGAGGATCGTCAGCATCGCGCCGAACGAATCGCGCAGCAGGATTCCCTGGTCGTCGACGACCAGGTGCCGCGTCTGCGGCGAGCCTCGCAGCGTCGACTCGCTCGTCCGCAAGACCGAAGTGACCACGACGGCGGCGACGACGAGGGTCATCGTGAGCAGCGACGAGACGCTTGTGCCGAAGTAGCCGACGAAGATCGGGTCCTGCGGCCCCAGCACCAGGAACACCGCCGTCCGCACGACGAACCACACCGCTTCCACGCAGAGGACGACCGTCAGCCCCGCCGCGCTCCATCGGCGACGGACGGCGCCCCGCCTCGTCTCGATCGCCCCGAGGATCGCGAAGACCCCGTTCCCGAGGAAGAGCGGCACTGCGCCGGCCCAATACCCCGACGAGGCACCCTCCACGAGCGTGGACACGACCACCGCGACGACGACCACCGAGACGGTCACGACCGGTCCCCGCAGGGAGCGACTGTTGAACGCGACGCACCCCGCCCAGATCAACGCGGTCGCCGCGACGAACGCCCCGTTCCCCAGGGCGACGGCGACGAAGGCGTCGGGCGCCGAGATCCACACGAGGTAGCAGACCGCGGAGAAGACCGCGCTCAGGAACGCCGTCGCCCACAGGCGTCCGGGGAGACCGTCCTTCAACATGAGCGTGTCGAGCAGGTACATGATCGCCGACACCAGGATCACCAGGGATGCCGCGATCTGCAGACTCAGGACGTCGAGGACCATGACGTCATCCCTTCCGCTGTGGCAGACGCACGGTGAACACCGCGCCCTGTCCGGGTTCGGACCGCACGGAGATGTCGCCGCCGTGGGCGCGGGCGATGTCGCGGCTGATGGACAGCCCGAGCCCGCTCCCGTGCACCGAGGAACCCCGCACGGCGTCGGCGCGAAAGAACCGGTCGAAGACGCGGCCCTGATCGGTCGCCGAGATTCCCGGTCCGTCGTCGGCGACGGAGATCGTGATCGTCCCGTCCGCCCGATCGACCGTGACGACCACCGCGCCGCCGCGGGTGTTGTACTTCACCGCGTTCGAGAGGAGGTTGTCGACGACCTGGCGCATCCGATGCGCGTCGACCACGCCCGGACACGGGCCCACGCCGGACGCATCGATCCGGATGCCGTGGGCGGAGGCGTGCTGAGCAGCCGAAGTGACCGCCGCGGCGACGATCTCCCCGACGTCCGCCGGCGCAGGGCGAAGAGCGAAGTCGACGCCGTGGCGCGACGCGGCAGACATCGCCAGGATGTCCGCGACCAGCTCGCGTAACCGGGTGGCGTTGCGTTCGGCGATCTCGAGCTGGTCGCGCGTCGCCGCGTTGAGGGCGGTGTCGTCCAGGGCGAGTTCGAGGTAGCCGATGATCGAGGTGAGCGGGGTGCGCAGTTCGTGCGACACGCTGGCCACGAGATCCTCCCGCGCGCGCAGGGCCTGCTCCTCGGCAGTCACGTCGCGCGAGACGACGACGCTGCCCACTTCGTCGTCATCGCGGCCGGGGAGCCTCCGCGCCGTGACGTTCAGGGCTCGCCGGTCCTCCCCCGGCATCCCGTACCAGACCAGCTCGCCCTCGAAGACCTCTCCCGCCCGTGCGCGTGCCAGCGGGGTGGCCTCCGAGGGGATCGGCGTGATGCCGTCGCGGGCGAAAGCCGAGGGGGAAGGTGATGAGCCCCAGGGGTCGGGGGCCTGCAACCGGGCGTGTGCCTCGTTGCTGACGACCAGCTCGCCCCCGGGCGTGATCCGGATCACACCGAAGTCGACCGCGTCCAGCACCTGCGTGACCAGATCCTCCTGCCGCCGCGCACGCTCCACCGAGCGGCGCAGTTCCGCCGCTTGCTTCTCCAGAAGTGAGCGTTGCGCGCGTGTGCGCCGGGCGGCGAAGTGCGCCATGGCCGCCAGCGCGGAGATGGCGAAGGGCAACGTCAGTGTCGAGACGGCGAGTTGCTGCGCGTCGAACGCCTGGTGGGTCATGATGGCCGCGACGCTCACCGTAACGGCCACGACCCCCGGGATTCCCCACACAGACCCGATCCAGATCGCCGGGAACGCCCAGAGGAGCCCGATACCGGCGGCCGGCGCCGCCTCGCGCAGGATCCCGATCGCCAGGACGTCGACGGCAGGCGTGCAGACGGCCACCCACACCGAGACGCGGTCACGCGGGGTGAGGACGATCAGGGCGGCGCTGCAGAAGATCATCGCGGCGCCGATGACGAACAGCGTCACATCGTCGACGTGCCCGCCCCACGCGGTGACCGCGATCGCCAGGACCGTCGCCGAAGCCAGCAGCAACTGACTCACCAGCAGGTTGCGGTGCAGACCGAGCTGCTCGCTCGGCAACGTGCCGGACATGGCCTCGACCCTAGCGGGCGCGGTCGTTCGGCGAACGGTTCCGCCGTCCGGCACGCCGCACGGGCGCGTTCCGCACGCGTCGCGAGGGGTGCGCCGCGGGGCACCTCACGCCTGCCGGGCGTGAGCCTCGCTCATCCACCGTGCGTACAGGTGCCACGGATCGTCGACACCCGCCCGCAGGTCGGCGACGTGCGCGGCGAGCTCGGGGCTGAGCGTGAACCACTCCGAACCGCCGAGCCGGTCGGCTCCGAACCGCGCATGTCGGCGCCGTTCGACGGAACGGTCGCCCCGCTCGAACGCGAGCAGCTCCTCGTGCCGGATCGCGCGGAGCCGTTGGCGCGGCTGTGCGCTCGTTCCGATCTTCACGCGATCGCGATAGCGCAGGTAGTAGACCACATCCACCCGCGGCGGCGGCAGCTCGCCGTCGATCGGTTCGCCGAGGCGCCATTCGCACACCGCGCACAGCCACGCCGACGGCCAGCGCACGCCGAGTCGAGAACCGCACAATGCGCAGGGCGTCGGGAGCACGTCGGTCACACCGTCACGGCGCCTCGACCACTCCCCCGCCAGGGCGGAGTGCTCGACGCACAGACGAAGGGGCGCGCCGACCTCCGCGTGGTCGCCGCACTCGGGGACCAGGCAGGCATCGGGAGGGGTCATACCCGAAGGCTACGACCGACCCCCGACACCACCGCCCTGATCAGTCCTCGGCCGGCTCGGGTGCGTGCATCCGCAGGAACAGTCCCGCGTACGGGCCGAGCTCCAGCGCGAAACTCTGCAGCTCATCGACCCGGCCGAGCACATCGCCCGTGGCCGCGTCCACCGCGGTGCTCTGCGGCACGAGCCACTCCGACCGCACGGTCCCCTCGATGCTCTCGCCCGAGAAGTTGAGCACCGTGATCTGCAGCGGGGCGTCGTCGAGCCGACGGTCGCCTCCGTCGAGCCGATGCACCATCACGAGCATGCTCGGGTGACCGACCTGAGGGATGTCGACCTGCGAGGCGACGGCGATGTCGTTCTCGCTGCGAATCCGCAGGATCTCGCGCAGCCCGGAGAGGAACGACTCGGGATCGTCCCGCTGGCGACCGAGCGAACCATAGAGGGAGCGCGCGCGCGGCATCCCCGATGCGGAGGTCGCGGCGCCCGGGGCGACATCGAGGAGATCGTGCGCACCGCGTTCGATCCAGCGGGTGTCGCCCGACGAGATGAGGTGGCGGACCTCATCGGCGGGCAGGGTGAGCGACCCCGTGAGGTCCCACCCCGAGAGCGCGAACACGCCCGGCTGCCACGAGTTGTACTTCGCCAGCAGGAGATGCGCGTCACGGATCGCGGGCACATCCGCGTCGGTGATGTCGGACAGCGTCGCCTTGCCCTGGCTCGCCGCGATGAGCGATGCCGAGGTGCAGGCGATGCCGTTCTGTGTGAAGACGAGGTTGTAGTCCGCGTCGACGGTCAGGGCCTGAGTGAGCTCGGCCCGCACGGTCTCCGCGATCTCGGCACCGGTGTACTCGCCGTGACGGAACGGGTAGACCGTCTCCCTGTGCGTGGTGGCCCAGTGCACGAGCTCGTACGTCAGCTCGTCGTGGTTCTGCATCCCGTGCACGAGCTGCACGGGCTCGACGCCCGTCTCCAGCGCCGTCGTCAACGCGAGGCGGAGGAACTCCGTGTTCGCGGTCGCCAAGGCGTGGTGGTAGCCGGGCCGCGTCACGAAGTCGTACGAGAGGTCGGCGCCGACGGCGCTGGTGTCGCGGATGTCCTCGATCGTGAGGTTGAGCTCCTGGAACGTGAAGCCGCCCACCTTGCGCACCATGCCCGCGATGATGTGGTTCGCCGCGTGCGAGAGGGGGTGCCCTTCCGACCACGCCGGCAGGCCCTCGGCGCTCTTCTCCACGCCGAGGAAGCCGTTGGCATCCAGTCGGAGAGCACTCGTCCCCAGATCGCCGAGCGAGTGCAACGCGTCACCGATGACCAGCCGCATGCCGGCGAAGGTCGGGTCGAGCCAGTTGATCGAGGGCTGCCCCTCCTTGAAGTAGTGCAGGTACACCCAACGCCGCTCGAGACCATCGGTGCCGACGACGGGTGCGGTGGCGCTCCAGTTCGTCTCTTTCACACCGGGGGTGTAGAAGATGACGCGCTGCAGCTCGCCGATGATGTAGCCGCGCGCGCTGAGCTCGCGCTCCGTCTCGGAATCGAGGTTGACCGAGTCACGACCGGACGGGACCTCGGGCAGCAGGCCCCAGTCCTCGCGGGGGATCTCCACCATGTGGTAGATCCCGGGGTAGTCCTTGTACGCCATCTCCGCCAGGCGGAAGTCGGCGCCCTTGCCGGTGTGGCCCGGCACGATGTCGTCGATGACGCTGCCGCCGTGCGCGTCGGCCACGTCCGCCATGCGCCGGAAGGCGTTCTCGTCACCGAACTCGGGGTCGATCTGGGTGCTGATGCGGTCGAAGTGCCCGTCGACGCTGGGCGTCTCCTGCCATCCGCTGATCCCGCCCGCACGCTTGACCGGGCCGGTATGGATGCCGTTGATCCCGACCCATTCGAAGGCCTCCCACAGGGCCTCATCGCCGAGGGCGTCGAGGAACGACTCCCCGGGGCGCGCCATGAGCGAAATGGGGTAGGCGGTGAACCAGACGTCCGTCGAGTCGATCGCCCGTCGGGCGTCGGGCCGCGCGTACGGGTTGCGCCACATGGACGGCTGCCCGGAGAGCTGCCGACTCAAGACGTCCGCGTCCTTCAACATCGACTGCCGCACCAACCACTCCACGTACGACGGGTTGCCGCCGTTCGCGTTTCGCGGATCGGTGAGGAACCGACGCAGCGTCCCCCCGCGGAACTG
Source organism: Microbacterium sp. 5K110 (assembly GCF_005774735.1). Taxonomy (GTDB): domain Bacteria; phylum Actinomycetota; class Actinomycetes; order Actinomycetales; family Microbacteriaceae; genus Microbacterium. The sequence goes on from NZ_VBUM01000003.1 coordinate 46,558, forward strand.
GTCACGCGGACGCAGCCGGCGAGGACGAGCGGGATACCGCTGCTCGTCGTAGCTGATCTCGACCACCGCCTCGGCGGCGTCATCGATGGTCTCGCCCGCGGTGCCGTCCTCCGGCATCCGCGTCGCCTTGCTCTCGTCGGCGTCGTCCACTCCCGACCTCCTCACGTCGTCCTACCGACGCTAGTCGGCATCGACGACACGCCGTCAGGGATTGACCCGGACGCGCCGGGAGTTCGCCTCACGCGGAGCGCCGCGGCCGCAACGCGCCGTACGCGAAACCTGCGGACAGCGCGCACATGGCGATCACGACGATGAGGAACCACTCCCAGCCACCGGACGCGAACACCACACCGAGCAGCCAGCCGAACAGGCTGGAACCGCCGTAGTAGCCGAGGTAGTACAGCGACGACGCCTGCGCACGCGCGTGCGGCTCGGCAGCCACGGGAGTCCACCCGGATGCCACTGCGTGCGCGGCGAAGAACCCGGCGGTGAAGATCACCAGGCCCACCATCACCACCCCGACCAGGGGGACCGTCATGAGCGCCGCACCCGCCGCCGTCACGCCGATCGACGCCAGGAGCACCGGAAAGCGCCCCCGGCGCACCGCGAGTGCACCCGCGCGCGGTGACGAGATCGTGCCGGCCAGGTACGCCAGGAACAACAACGTCACCACGCCCGGCGCCAGCGCAAACGGCGTGCCCGTGAGGTGGAAGCCGAGATAGTTGTAGACCGCGACGAACGCGCCCATGAGGAGGAAACCTTGCGCGTACAGCGCCAACTGGGTGCGAGAGCGGAGATTCACCGCCAACCGCTCGAGGACCGAGGGGCCCGAGATCGCGCGACCACGGCGCGGCACGAAACCCCGGGCCCGTGGCACGAGCGACAAGAAGATCGCGGACGCCACCACGCACAGGACGATGACGGATGCCACGCCCCATCGCCACCCCGCCAGCTCTCCGAGCGGCCCGGAGACCAGCCGGCCGCTCAAACCACCGACGGTGGTTCCGGCGATGTACGAACCGGCGGCCGCCGCCACATGTCGGACGTCCACCTCTTCGCTGAGGTAGGCCAGAGCCACGGCGGGAACGGCACCGAGTGCAACACCCTCGAGGAGCCGGAGCACCAGCAGAGAGGAAACATCGTGAGCGAACGGCGCCGTGGCGCCGAGAACGGTCGCCCCCAGGATGCCGATCGCCATGGCGGGCACGCGCCCGATGCGATCCGCGACGAGTGACCACGGAATCACCGCCGCAGCCAGCCCGAGGGTCGATGCCGAGACGCTCAACGCCGCAGTCGCCGGCAGAATCGCCAGGTCTACGGCGATCTGCGGCAGAAGCGCCTGTGTCGCATAGAGCTGAGCGAAGGTGGCGACACCACCGAAGAACAGCCCCACCAGCAGACGCCGATACTCCCGGCTCCCCGGAAGGTGTCCTGAGAAGCTCACGATGCGACCCTATCCGCTACGTATCGGGCCCGGAACAATGACAGAGGGCGTCGATCGCCACCCCGTAAGGAGGAGCAATCGACGCCCTCTGACGACGACGTGCACAAATGCGAAATGGCCACCCAGCTTTGGGTGGCCATTTCGACTAAAAGAAGTCCGGCGGTGTCCTACTCTCCCACAGGGTCCCCCCTGCAGTACCATCGGCGCTGAGAGGCTTAGCTTCCGGGTTCGGAATGTAACCGGGCGTTTCCCTCTCGCTATGGCCGCCGAAACACTATTGATGTTTCAAAAACCAACAACGATCATCATTGTTGCGTTCCCGACCGTACATCGAGAACCACTCAGTGGACGCAAGCACCAAAAACGGTGTGTTATCAAGTCATCGGCTTATTAGTACCGGTCAGCTTCACGTATTACTACGCTTCCACATCCGGCCTATCAACCCAGTAGTCTGGCTGGGAGCCTCTCACCATAAATGGTATGGAAGTCTCATCTTGAGGCCGGCTTCCCGCTTAGATGCTTTCAGCGGTTATCCATCCCGAACGTAGCTAATCAGCGGTGCTCCTGGCGGAACAACTGACACACCAGAGGTTCGTCCAACCCGGTCCTCTCGTACTAGGGTCAGATCCTCTCAAACTTCCTACGCGCGCAGCGGATAGGGACCGAACTGTCTCACGACGTTCTAAACCCAGCTCGCGTACCGCTTTAATGGGCGAACAGCCCAACCCTTGGGACCTACTCCAGCCCCAGGATGCGACGAGCCGACATCGAGGTGCCAAACCATGCCGTCGATATGGACTCTTGGGCAAGATCAGCCTGTTATCCCCGAGGTACCTTTTATCCGTTGAGCGACAGCGCTTCCACAAGCCACTGCCGGATCACTAGTCCCGACTTTCGTCCCTGCTCGACCTGTCAGTCTCACAGTCAAGCTCCCTTGTGCACTTACACTCGCCATCTGATTGCCAACCAGGTTGAGGGAACCTTTGGGCGCCTCCGTTACATTTTGGGAGGCAACCGCCCCAGTTAAACTACCCACCAGGCACTGTCCCTGAACCGGATCACGGTCCTAAGTTAGATATCCAGAGTGACCAGAGTGGTATTTCAACAATGACTCCACGAACACTGGCGTGTCCGCTTCACAGTCTCCCACCTATCCTACACAAGCCACACCGAACACCAATACCAAGCTGTAGTAAAGGTCACGGGGTCTTTCCGTCCTGCTGCGCGTAACGAGCATCTTTACTCGTAATGCAATTTCGCCGAGTTCGCGGTTGAGACAGTTGGGAAGTCGTTACGCCATTCGTGCAGGTCGGAACTTACCCGACAAGGAATTTCGCTACCTTAGGATGGTTATAGTTACCACCGCCGTTTACTGGGGCTTAAATTCTCAGCTTCGCCTTACGGCTAACCGGTCCTCTTAACCTTCCAGCACCGGGCAGGCGTCAGTCCGTATACATCGTCTTGCGACTTGGCACGGACCTGTGTTTTTAGTAAACAGTCGCTACCCACTAGTCTCTGCGGCCACCACACCCTTTCGGAGCAAGTCCTAATAAGTGGATGGCCCCCCTTCTCCCGAAGTTACGGGGGCATTTTGCCGAGTTCCTTAACCACGATTCTCTCGATCTCCTTGGTATTCTCTACCTGACCACCTGAGTCGGTTTGGGGTACGGGCGGCTAGAACCTCGCGTCGATGCTTTTCTCGGCAGCATAGGATCACCCACTTTTTATCCGCATCGTGTCTCAGCCTCAATGAGTGACGGATTTGCCTATCACTCGGCCTACGCACTTGCACCAGGACTACCATCGCCTGGCTTGGGCTACCTTCCTGCGTCACACCTGTTAATACGCTAGCCGCACCAGCATGGGGTCGAGCGTTCACACAGACGCACATCACCCCGAAGGGATCCGAAACATTCCATGCTAGGACTCTTAGCACCACTGGATTAGCTTGGGCGGTTCTTCGCCGGTACGGGAATATCAACCCGTTGTCCATCGACTACGCCTGTCGGCCTCGCCTTAGGTCCCGACTTACCCAGGGAAGATTAGCTTGACCCTGGAACCCTTGGTCTTTCGGAGGACGTGTTTCTCACACGTCTTTCGCTACTCATGCCTGCATTCTCACTCGTGTCGCGTCCACGGCTGGGTCACCCCGCCGCTTCACTCGCGACACGACGCTCTCCTACCCATCAACACGGCTGGACTACGAAGGCCTACCAAAAATGTCAATGCCACAACTTCGGTGGCGTGCTTGAGCCCCGTTACATTGTCGGCGCGGAATCACTTGACCAGTGAGCTATTACGCACTCTTTCAAGGGTGGCTGCTTCTAAGCCAACCTCCTGGTTGTCTAAGCAACTCCACATCCTTTCCCACTTAGCACGCGCTTAGGGACCTTAGATGGTGGTCTGGGTTGTTTCCCTCTCGACTATGAAGCTTATCCCCCACAGTCTCACTGCTGCGCTCTCACTTACCGGCATTCGGAGTTTGGCTGACGTCAGTAACCTTGTAGGGCCCATCGGCCATCCAGTAGCTCTACCTCCGGCAAGAAACACGCAACGCTGCACCTAAATGCATTTCGGAGAGAACCAGCTATCACGAAGTTTGATTGGCCTTTCACCCCTATCCACAGCTCATCCCCTCAGTTTTCAACCTAAGTGGGTTCGGTCCTCCACGACGTCTTACCGTCGCTTCAACCTGGCCATGGATAGATCACTTCGCTTCGGGTCTAGGACACGCGACTGAATCGCCCTATTCAGACTCGCTTTCGCTACGGCTACCCCACACGGGTTAACCTCGCCACGTATCGCTAACTCGCAGGCTCATTCTTCAAAAGGCACGCTGTCACCCCTACTAAGGAGGCTCCAACGGTTTGTAAGCAAACGGTTTCAGGTACTATTTCACTCCCCTCCCGGGGTACTTTTCACCTTTCCCTCACGGTACTTGTCCGCTATCGGTCATCTGGGAGTATTTAGGCTTATCAGGTGGTCCTGACAGATTCACACGGGATTTCTCGGGCCCCGTGCTACTTGGGATACTCTTCACGCCAAGAACAGGCATTTCGACTACGGGGTTCGCACCCTCTATGACCGGCCATTCAAAACCGTTCGTCTATACCCTCTTGTCACGTCGACTGCTCGGCAGAACAATCAGAAAAGTCCCACAACCCCCAACATGCAACACCTGCCGGCTATCACACACGCTAGGTTTAGCCTCTTCCGGTTTCGCTCGCCACTACTCACGGAATCGCTTTTGCTTTCTCTTCCTGTGGGTACTGAGATGTTTCACTTCCCCACGTTCCCTCTACCCGCCCTATATATTCAGGCGGGAGTCACCAGGTACGCACGCGCCCTGGCGGGGTTTCCCCATTCGGACACCCTCGGATCAAAACTCGCTTATCAGTTCCCCGAGGCTTATCGCAGATTGCTACGTCCTTCTTCGGCTCCAGATGCCAAGGCATCCACCGTTTGCTCTTAAAGACTTGAAATCACATGAGTTGAATCGTCAAAAAATTGACTAATGATCTTTAAGATCATCTTCACGACACAACCCCGAAGGATCATGTCGAAGATGCTCGCGTCCACTGTGTAGTTCTCAAAGTACGGGCGGTACCTCCCCACCATCACCAACCGGCGACACCAGGAAAGGCCCTAGAGGAACAGCCACCAACCACACCAGCCACAAGACTGACACGATCAGCGCCCGGCCCCTCAGGACCCAACAGCGTGCATGTATCAAAAACTCCGAACCAGACCGTTCCAGTGGAAAACCACGTACTAAACCCGAGAACATCGTCCCCGACACCAAGTCAAATGTTCCACCCATGAGCTACCGGCAGACACATTCGGTCTGATCCGGCGCCTGGACACTCACAGCCGAAACCATGAACGCCAGATGCTCCTTAGAAAGGAGGTGATCCAGCCGCACCTTCCGGTACGGCTACCTTGTTACGACTTAGTCCTAATTACCGATCCCACCTTCGACGGCTCCCTCCACAAGGGTTGGGCCACCGGCTTCAGGTGTTACCGACTTTCATGACTTGACGGGCGGTGTGTACAAGACCCGGGAACGTATTCACCGCAGCGTTGCTGATCTGCGATTACTAGCGACTCCGACTTCATGAGGTCGAGTTGCAGACCTCAATCCGAACTGGGACCGGCTTTTTGGGATTCGCTCCACCTCACGGTATTGCAGCCCTTTGTACCGGCCATTGTAGCATGCGTGAAGCCCAAGACATAAGGGGCATGATGATTTGACGTCATCCCCACCTTCCTCCGAGTTGACCCCGGCAGTATCCCATGAGTTCCCACCATTACGTGCTGGCAACATAGAACGAGGGTTGCGCTCGTTGCGGGACTTAACCCAACATCTCACGACACGAGCTGACGACAACCATGCACCACCTGTTTACGAGTGTCCAAAGAGTTGACCATTTCTGGCCCGTTCTCGTATATGTCAAGCCTTGGTAAGGTTCTTCGCGTTGCATCGAATTAATCCGCATGCTCCGCCGCTTGTGCGGGTCCCCGTCAATTCCTTTGAGTTTTAGCCTTGCGGCCGTACTCCCCAGGCGGGGAACTTAATGCGTTAGCTGCGTCACGGAAACCGTGGAATGGTCCCCACAACTAGTTCCCAACGTTTACGGGGTGGACTACCAGGGTATCTAAGCCTGTTTGCTCCCCACCCTTTCGCTCCTCAGCGTCAGTTACGGCCCAGAGATCTGCCTTCGCCATCGGTGTTCCTCCTGATATCTGCGCATTCCACCGCTACACCAGGAATTCCAATCTCCCCTACCGCACTCTAGTCTGCCCGTACCCACTGCAGGCCCGAGGTTGAGCCTCGGGATTTCACAGCAGACGCGACAAACCGCCTACGAGCTCTTTACGCCCAATAATTCCGGATAACGCTTGCGCCCTACGTATTACCGCGGCTGCTGGCACGTAGTTAGCCGGCGCTTTTTCTGCAGGTACCGTCACTCTCGCTTCTTCCCTGCTAAAAGAGGTTTACAACCCGAAGGCCGTCATCCCTCACGCGGCGTTGCTGCATCAGGCTTCCGCCCATTGTGCAATATTCCCCACTGCTGCCTCCCGTAGGAGTCTGGGCCGTGTCTCAGTCCCAGTGTGGCCGGTCACCCTCTCAGGCCGGCTACCCGTCGACGCCTTGGTGAGCCATTACCTCACCAACAAGCTGATAGGCCGCGAGCCCATCCCAGACCGAAAAATCTTTCCAACCCCCACCATGCGATAGGAGCTCATATCCAGTATTAGACGCCGTTTCCAGCGCTTATCCCAGAGTCCAGGGCAGGTTGCTCACGTGTTACTCACCCGTTCGCCACTGATCCACCAAGCAAGCTTGGCTTCACCGTTCGACTTGCATGTGTTAAGCACGCCGCCAGCGTTCATCCTGAGCCAGGATCAAACTCTCCGTAAAAGAAAAATGCCCACCCAACCGGAATAAGGTCGGGACAGACGAGTTCAATCTGACCAAACAGGAAGTCAAAACTGACTATCCAGATGCCAACCCCAAAGGGTTGGACTTTGATCCAAAGGAATTTCTCGCAGTCCGAAGACCGACGAGGAATAAATTGGCATTTGACAAGTGCACGCTGTTGAGTTCTCAAGGAACGGACGCACCCACAGAACCAGCCCAAAAGACCGTAACCATGAGGCAACTTCACTACCTTATACGATCTTCAACTCAGTGACTCTTACAGTGGGACCCGTTACGGATCAACCTCGTAAGAAATCAGTCGAAGACCAGAACCAAAACTCTACACCATCCGGTGCAGATCTTGGAAGTTATTCACCGCTTGAGAGGACGCGGGGCCTTTCGGCCGCTCCGCTCTCCCCTGTGGGGCGAACAAGTAATAAGTTACGCGGATCCCACCCATCCGTCCAATCCACCCCACACCCCGGGCGTGTCGCACCCCCACAACCCCGGAAACACGCGGAAGTACGACGTCGGGCCCGGTCGACGCGAACGTCGCCGGGCCCGAGGGGTGATGTGTGGTCACGACGTCAATACGGAGCCGATGCCGGAGGCTTCGGCATCCAGGTGTCCACCGGTGAACTCGACGCCACCGAAGAACATCGCGCCGAGCACGAGCGCGAACACGAAAGCGATCGAGAGGAAGAGCACGGCGGCGCCGGCCAGGGCGATCAGGAGCGGAAGTCGTTCAGCCATAGATCCATTGTCGGACGGCACCATTGCGACCCAGCAGGGCTTGCGCAGGAACGACCGAAGGCCGATACCTCCGTGGAGGTACCGGCCTTCGGTGAAGGTGAGACGATCAGCGACCGCTGAGCTTCTCCCGCAGAGCGGCGAGGGACTCGTCGTCGGCGAGGGTGCCCTGGGCGGGCGACTCCGACGAGAAGTTGCCACCGAACGAACCCGAGTCGATCGGGTTGGCAGCCTCGGCCTCGAGGGCCTTGGCGACGGCAGCCTTGTGAGCCTCCCAGCGACCCTGGGCAGCGGCGTACTCCTGCTCCCACTGCTCGCGCTGAGCGTCGAAGCCCTCGAGCCACGCACCCGACTCGGGGTCGAAGCCCTCGGGGTACTTGTACTCGCCACGCTCGTCGTACTCGGTGACCATGCCGTACAGGGCCGGGTCGAACTCGGTGCCGTTGGGGTCGACCGACTCGTTGGCCTGCTTGAGCGACAGCGAGATGCGGCGACGCTCGAGGTCGATGTCGATGATCTTGACGAAGACCTCTTCGCCGACCGACACGACCTGCTCGGCGAGCTCGACGTGCTTGCCCGACAGCTCCGAGATGTGCACGAGGCCCTCGATGCCGTCGGCCACGCGGACGAACGCACCGAAGGGAACGAGCTTGGTGACCTTGCCCGGAGCGATCTGACCGATCGCGTGGGTCCGGGCGAAGACCTGCCACGGGTCTTCCTGCGTCGCCTTGAGCGACAACGAGACGCGCTCGCGGTCGAGGTCGACCTCGAGGATCTCGACGGTGACCTCCTGGCCCACCTCGACGACCTCGGAGGCGTGCTCGATGTGCTTCCACGAGAGCTCGGAGACGTGGACGAGACCGTCGACGCCGCCCAGGTCGACGAACGCACCGAAGTTGACGATCGACGAGACCGTGCCCTTGCGGACCTGGCCCTTGTGGAGGTTGTTGAGGAACGTGGTGCGCGACTCGGACTGCGTCTGCTCGAGCAGGGCGCGGCGCGAGAGCACGACGTTGTTGCGGTTCTTGTCGAGCTCGAGGATCTTGGCCTCGATCTCCTGGCCGAGGTACGGCGTGAGGTCACGGACGCGGCGCAGCTCGATGAGCGAAGCCGGCAGGAAGCCGCGGAGGCCGATGTCGACGATGAGGCCACCCTTGACGACCTCGATCACGGAGCCGGTGACGACACCGTCGTTCTCCTTGATCTTCTCGACGTCGCCCCACGCACGCTCGTACTGCGCGCGCTTCTTGGACAGGATGAGGCGGCCTTCCTTGTCCTCCTTCTGGAGAACGAGGGCCTCGACGTGATCGCCGACGTTGACGACCTCGTTGGGGTCGACGTCGTGCTTGATCGAAAGCTCGCGCGAGGGGATGACACCCTCGGTCTTGTAACCGACGTCGAGGAGGACCTCGTCGCGGTCGATCTTCACCACGGTGCCTTCGATGAGGTCGCCGTCGTTGAAGAACTTCAGAGTCTTCTCGACCGCGGCCAGGAAGTCTTCAGCAGAGCCGATGTCGTTGATCGCGACCTGCTTGATGGCCGGGGCGGTCGTTGCGGTAGTCATGTAGTGGGTTGTCCTAGTGGGGTTGGTGTCGGGCTTCGACTCACGTGGACCCGTCCTCCCGGACGCGGCCCCTCGGGCTCCGATCGTCGAGACGAGCGGATGCCACGCCGAAGCGAAGCGGATTGTTTCGTGCGATGCCACCCGACCCGGTTCTCGGACATGCGAGACGAGCCACACGGGTGACGATCAAGGCTACCAGAATCCGACCGCTTCCCGCGGGGCAGGCCACCGGCACCCCCGCACGCGGGAGCAGCGCGCCCCGACACTCTCCGACCGGCCTTCGGAAACGCCTCGGATCAGCACGTTTCTGCTTCCCTCGACCACCCGTCCGCCCAGGTTGCGTCCAGACTGCCGTGCCAGGCTCCCGGACTCGTGCCCGCTCATCGCGGGTCGGACGTGCGAAACCCGCGCCGTCCTCCCCACACGAAACCGGTTATATGCGCTCTGATTCGACGCCCCCATCCAACCGCCGCGACCGTCGCCAGGCTTCCCGCCGCGCACGCCGCCGGCCCGCTCTGACGGCGGGATTCCTCGCCGTCGGGGTCCTCGCGACAGCAGCCCTCACGGGCACCGCACCGCTGGCATCCGCCGCCTCCCCCGCCGACCTGACGTCGGCCTCGTTCCGTCTCGCGGCGTACAGCACCCCGACCACCTCCGCCGCTCCGGAAGCCATCGCCGCCCGCGCCGCGGTCACCGCTGCCTCGACGAGCGCACAGGCAGCGACCTCGGTGCAGAACGACATCGCGGCATCCGGGCTCGACATCGGCCAGCCCGCCACCGTGGACACCGCTGCGCTGGACGGCGCCGCGCAGCGACTCACCGAGGCGCAGTCGCTCCCCGCCACGCTGCTGCCGGAGCTGACGGACCAAGTCACCACCGCAGCCTCGACCGTAGACCAGCGGGTCGCCGAGCTGCGCGGCAGCCTCGACGCCGCCGTGGCGAAGAAGCAGGCCGAAGAAGCCGCCGAGAAGGCGCGCCAGGAGGCCGAAGCCGCCGCCAAGGCCAAGGCTGCGGAAGAGGCCGCCTCCGCGCGTTCGACTCCGTCGTCCGGCGGAACCCCTGCGCGTCCGGTGGCGCCGTCCGGCGGTGGCGGCTCGGGCGACAACAGCCCCGGCGGCGCGCAGGCGACCGCCCGCGGCATGCTGGCCGGCTACGGCTGGGGCGACGACCAGTTCTCGTGCCTCGTGTCGCTGTGGAACCGCGAGTCCGGCTGGAACGTGCACGCGTACAACTCCGGCAGCGGCGCCTACGGCATCCCGCAGGCGCTCCCGGGCAGCAAGATGGGCTCGGCCGGCGCCGACTGGCAGGACAACGCGGCGACGCAGATCTCGTGGGGCCTCGGGTACATCTCGGGTCGCTACGGCAGCCCGTGCGGCGCGTGGGGTCACTCGCAGTCGACCGGGTGGTACTGACCCCCGTTCGACCACGACGCGCCGTGCCGGAGAAATCCGGTACGGCGCGTCGTCGTTTCAGGCTCCGTTGCGGCGGGCGATCACACCCGCCAGCAGCGCGTGCGACAGCGGGGCGATCGACACGACCATCAGCAGCGTGCCGAAGAACGCCTGCTCGCCCTGGAGCAGGATGCCGCCGAGGAGGAGGCCGGTGAACAACACCGACGACACAACTCGGCGGATCATGCGCTCGAGGTCGCGCAGACGCCGTTCGACGCGGGGCACCTGCGCGGAGACGCCGCCCTCCTCCACGCGCGAGATGAGCGAGTCCAGGCGCCGCGGCAGGCGCGCGGTGACCGCCGCGACCGAGACGGCTTCACGGGCGAACGCCTGAACGGTGTTGCCGCTCTCTTCACGGATCAGCCGCTGGGCATAGGGCTCGACGGCATCCCAGATGTTGAAGGCCGGGTCCAACGCGCTGCACATCCCGCTCGTGAGCGACATCGCGCGCACGATGAGCAGGAAGTTCTCGGGCAGCTGGAACGGAAGGGCACGCACGACGTCGCCGAACTCGACGGCGAACGCGCGGAACTCGCGCGGATCGACCTCCTGGAGCTCGGCGAAGCCCATGCCGCCGAAGCGCGAGAACAACTGGGTCATCGCGCGTTCGAGCTGGACCGTGTCGGCCGAGGGGAGCAGCACCCCGATGTCGCGGATGCCGTCGACGAGGCCCTTGCCGTTCCGGGAGGCCGCGGCGATCAGCACCCGGCGCAGGCCCCGACGGAGGTTCGGCGGCACTTCGCCCATCATCCCGAAGTCGATGAACGTGAACTTCCACGCCGGGGAGTCGGCATCCGTCGTTGTGGGAAGGGGGGTGACGAAGACGTTGCCCGGGTGCGGGTCGGCGTGGAAGAAGCCGTCGTCGAAGAGCTGGTCGAACATGACCGCCGCGAAGCGGGCAGCGACCTCGGACGGGTCGATTCCGGCGGCACGAAGAGCGTCGACGTCGTTGATCTTGATCGCCGTGACGTCCTGGAGGGTGAGTAGGCGACGCGTCGTGCGCTCCCACACCACCTCGGGGACGGCCACTCCCCCTTCACCACCGAAATCGTCGGCGAAACGCTCGGAATTGGACGCTTCGTGGAGGTAGTCGATCTCTTCCAGGCTCGTGGCCGCGAACTCCTCGACCAGCGCCGGCATGTCGACACGGTCGCGCACGAGGGCGACGCGGCTCAACCATCCGCCGACCTTGCGCAGAGCACGCAGGTCGACGTCGACGATGCGGTCGATGCCGGGGCGCTGGATCTTGACGACGACCTCGCGCAACCCGGTCTGTTCTGCGAGGTCGTCGGTGAGGATCGCACGGTGCGCCTGCCCGAGAGAGGCGGCGGCGAGCGGACGCTCGTCGACCATCGCGAAGGCGCGCTCGAGTGGCATCCCGAGTTCTTCTTCGGCGCGGACGCGCATCTGCGCGAAAGGAACCGACGGGACCTCGTCCTGCAGACCCTCCAGCTCTTTCGTGATCACCGGAGGGAGGACATCGAGCCGGGAGGACATGAACTGTCCCACCTTGATCATCAGACCGCCGAGATCGATCGCGAGAGCGTGGAATCGGCGCGCGATGACCTGCATCCGCCGGGTGCGGCCGCGAGCGGAGATGCGCTCCAGACCGAACCGCGGCAGGAACAGCTCATACCACCAGGCCTGCACGAGATACCGCGCGGCGAACCGGGTGATGCGCCGGTAGCGGGCGCGCATGAGGGCGTCGTCGGTCATCGCATCTCCCGGATGCCGATGACCCGACGACGGCCGTCGGGCTCTGGCACCCTCAGCTCTGGGCGAGGATGGAGTAGAGCTTACGGCGCGCCTCGTCGAGGATCTCGACGGCGGCAGCGACCTGCTCCTTGTCACCCGTACGCGCCACCTGTGCGGCGGCCTGCGCGAGCTCGACACCGGCCTTGGGCAGCGCGGTCATGCGCCCGCTGTCGCGTGATCCGGCCGACTCCCAGGGAGCGGTGCGCTCGGTGGTCTCGTCACCGGCGGCGGCACGACCCTCTTCGGTGAGCGAGTACGTCTTGCGTCCACCCGACTCCTCGGCCCGGACCAGGCCCTCGTCGGTGAGGAGCTGCAGCGTGGGGTACACCGAGCCGGGGCTCGGCTTCCAGCTGCCGCCGCTGCGCTCTTCGATCTCACGGATGATCTGGTACCCGTGCATCGGCTGCTCGAGCAGGAGCGAGAGGACGGCCGAACGCACGTCGCCCTTGTTCATGCGGGAGCCGCTCGACGTCTTCTGCTCGAACTGCGCGCGCAACTGCTCCATCGCGTCGAGGATGTTGGACATCGGCCAGCCCTGACCGGCGGAACCGCCGCGTGCGCCGAACGCGTCTCCGAGGAATGAACCACTCATGACGACCTCCTGATGCGGACCCCGGATGGGTCCAGCGATATACAACGATATATCGCTGAAGGAGGTCGGGGCTGGGAATCCGCCGACCCGCGCGACTCAGTACCAGTTGGTCGCCTGGGAATGCCCCCACGCGCTGCACGGCGTTCCGTACCCGCGGGAGATGTAGTCCAGACCCCATTTGATCTGCGTCGCGGCGTTGCTCTGCCAGTCGTCGCCGAACGTCGCCATCTTGCTTCCCGGCAGCGACTGCGGGATACCGGTCGCACCGCTGGGGTTGTAGGCCTGGTAGTTCCAGCCGGACTCCTTGGTCCACAGGGACGCCAGGCACGAGAACTGGTCACTGCCCCAGCCGTACTGCTCGGCCGCGGTCTTCGCGGCGAACTCCTTGGCCCCCTCGGGGGTGTTCACGCGGGCGAGCGCTTCAGCCGCCTCCTGCTGACGCTGAGCCTCCGCGGCGGCCGCGGCCTCGGCCTGGCGCTGCGCCTCGGCGGCGGCATCCGCGGCGGCCTTCGCCGCGACGGCATCGTTCAGGCTGCCGCGCAGCTGTGCCACCCGCTCCGCCACACGCTGGCTCTCGCTCGCGGCATTCTGGCTGAGGGCCGGAACGAGCACGACCGGGAACAGATCCGCGGAGGACAGCCGGTCAGCGGCGCTCTCCAACCCCGACGTGTCGACCGAGACATCGCCCACCGACAGCGGCAGACCGGCGGCGGCGATGTCGGTCTCGACGGTCGCGGCATCCTCGAGTGTCGCCTGAGCGCGGGTCAAGGCCGCGTCCGCATCGCCGACCACTCCCTGGAGGGTCGGAGCAGAGCCGATGGCCGCGCTCGCGCGGAACGCCGGCGCCGAGAACCCGGATGCCGAGGCGTCGGGAAGAGACAGCGGCGAGGCCGCGGCCAGTCCCGTGGTCGCCACCAGACCCAGGGCGACACCGGCACACGTGGCGGCGGTGACGAGGGTGCGACGAGCGCGGTGGACATGGGTGAGCTTCACATCGGAACGCAACAAAACAGGTGAGATCTTTCGTCAGGGGCGCGACTCGTCGGACGCGAGCGCGAAAATGTGCCGTCGGGTCGACACAAGTCCCCGAGTGTGAGCGGCACGTCTGAGCGTTATCTCTTCGTTACCTGAAAGGCTGGTGAGAGGCCTGCCGCCGGGACAGCGGGATCGGGCAGCACGCCGCGGCACCGGACAGGGCCTCGACGGGGGTGCCTGGCATCCCCTTGGAAAGGCCCTCTCACCGGGCGTTCCCGCGAACTCCTCGCCACCGCGCAGCCGGCTGGGCGGGGGTACCCGCCGAAGCGACTCCCCGAACAAACGAACGGGCCGATCCGGCGAGGAAAATCGCGCGGATCGGCCCGTTCGGCGTGCGGTCGGAGCGGTTCGCGTCAGGAACGGTGCGCGCGGTAGTAGTTCAGCAGCGCGGCCGTCGAGGCGTCCTGGGACGCGAGGGCGTCGTCGTCACCCTCGATCGCGGGAGCGATCTGCAGAGCCAGCTGCTTGCCGAGCTCGACACCCCACTGGTCGAAGGAGTTGATGCCCCAGATCGTGCCCTGCGTGAAGGTGATGTGCTCGTACAGCGCGATGAGCTGACCGAGGACCGCGGGCGTCAATGCCGGGGCGAAGATCGACGTCGTCGGACGGTTGCCGGGGAAGGTCCGTGCCGCGACGAGGGCGCCCGTGGTGCCCTCGGCCTCGACTTCTTCGGCGGTCTTCCCGAACGCAAGAGCCTTCGTCTGCGCGAGGAAGTTCGCGAGGAAGAGCCCGTGCACATCGCGTCCGTCGTCGGCCAGCGGGTAGGCGGGATTGACGAACGCGATGAAGTCGGCGGGGATCAGGCGAGTGCCCTGGTGGATGAGCTGGTAGAACGCGTGCTGCCCGTTCGTTCCCGGCTCGCCCCAGAAGATCTCGCCGGTGTCGGTCGTGACGGGCGAGCCGTCCCACCGCACGGACTTGCCGTTGGACTCCATGGTCAGCTGCTGGAGGTACGCGGCGAACCGGCTCAACTGCTGCGCATAGGGCAGGACCGCGTGCGACTGCGCACCGAGGAAGTTGGTGTACCAGACGTTGAGCAGCCCCATCAGGACCGGAACGTTGCGCTCGACCGGCGTCGTCGCCACGTGGACGTCGACAGCGTGGAAACCCGAGAGCACTTCGCGGAACGCGGCGGGGCCGAACGCGATCATCAGCGAAAGACCGATCGCGGAGTCGACCGAGTATCGCCCGCCGACCCAGTCCCAGAAGCCGAAGGCGTTGGCGGGGTCGATGCCGAAGGCCTCGACCTTGTCCAGAGCGGTCGACACCGCGACGAAGTGGTGCGCGACGGCGTCGACGCGCGCGTCGTCGGTGGCGTCGATCGCGCCGGCGGCGGCGAGACCGGCCCACAGCCAGTCTCGGGCGAGCCGGGCGTTGGTCAGGGTCTCGAGCGTGGTGAAGGTCTTGGATGCGACGATGAACAGCGTGGTCTCGGGGTCGAGGTCGGCAGTCTTCTCGGCGATGTCCGTCGGGTCGATGTTGCTGACGAAACGCGCCTGGATACCGGCGTCGGCGAGCGGCTTGAGTGCCTCGTAGACCATCACGGGACCGAGGTCGGATCCGCCGATGCCGATGTTGACCACGTGCGTGACCTTCTTGCCGGTCACGCCCTGCCACTCGCCCGAGCGGACCCGGTCGGCGAAGGTCGACATCGCGTCGAGAACGGCCTGGACGTCGTGATCGACATCCTGTCCGTCGACGTGGAGTGCGGGTGCGGCGTCCGCGGGGCGACGCAGGGCCGTGTGCAAGACCGCACGGTCTTCGCTCGTGTTGAGGTGGACGCCGCGCAGCATGTCGGCGAAGCGCTCGCGCACTCCGGTCTCGTCGGCGAGGGCGACGAGGGCCTCGAGGACGTCGGTGGTGATGAGGTTCTTCGATAGGTCGACGTGGAGATCGCCGACCGTGCGCGTGAGGCTGTCGACGCGATCGGGATCGGCGGCGAACCACGCGCGCAGATCGGGGTCGAAGCTCTCGCGCAGTGCCGTGAGGCGGGTCCAGGCGGAAGTGGTGGTGGGGTCAACGGGCGCAGTCACGTCCCCCACGGTAGCGACCCGAGCGGACGGACGAGGGGTGGATGACGAACGAAGGGGAAACCGCTAAGCGATCGACCCCTCGGGAGGAACCGTGCCCACGGTCGGGAGCGCGATCTCGCGCGTGCCGTCCCACGGCTCCGTCCACCCGAGCCGGTCGAACATCCCGTCGAGCAACATCGCCGTGAACCCCCACACGACATGGGTCCCCTTCGCGTGCGGCACGAGGAAGGCCGGGCCGCGCCAGGTCCGTCCGTCGCGGTGGATGCTGGTCACTCCGCGACGCGCCGGGTCGAGAAGGTCGGCGACGGGGGCGCGGAACACGGCGGCGGATTCGGCGGCATCGACCGCGCGCACCGGAGACGGCCGATCCCACCACCCGACGACCGGGGACACCAGGTGTCGCGAGTACGCCAGCGGCACGCGCGGCAGTGTGCCGATGACATCCACTCCCGCCGGATCGAGTCCCGTCTCCTCCTTCGCTTCGCGGAGCGCGGCGGCGACCGGGCCGGAGTCCCCCGCATCGACGCGACCCCCGGGGAAGGCCACTTGCCCCGGATGCGCTCGCAGAGTGGCGGCGCGGGCGAGCAGCAGGACATCCAGATCGCGCGGCACCGCGCGGGCGGAGCGGGAACTGGGGACCGCATCGAGAGTGCCGAACAGGATCAGGACGGCGGCGTCCCGGGCACCGTCCGCGACCGGCAGGGCACGGAGGTCGGCGAACATCTCGTCGGTCGCGCCGTCGACGAGCGCGCGCAGTTCGGTGCGGGGCGAGGGCATGGATCGAGGGTAGTCGGACCGGTCGCGCGCGAGAGCGGGACGCACGTGGGGGAAACGGGCGCGGAAGGCGGCTCTCGCCGGCGTCGCCGCTCGCCGCCCACGGCGTCGCGCGACATGTGAGGATGAACGCGGGAGGTGCCCGATGGCCGAAAGACTCCACGCCGTGACGCTCGTCGTCGACATGCCCATCACCAAGATCGACGCCCTCGACGTGATCGCCTTCGCGGCGAACGGAGCGGTCGACAATGCCGGAACGCCCCGTCCGCTCGTCTGGCTCGCGCCCCACGCCTGGGCGGAGGTCGAGATCCCCAAGTTCGCCGATCCCCCACCCTTCGCGATCGACGTCTACTCCGACGCATCGCGCGAGATCGCCTGGGCGCAGGCGCGTCGGCTGCACAGCGCCCTGGAGCGGCTGGGATGGACGGTCGAGCCCCCGCGCGCGAGCGCCCGGTGACCTCGACCGCGGCGGATCTCGACCTGCCGACGCCGACACGACGGCATCCCGGATCTTCGCCCGGCGAACGGACAGGTCGCTACGAGACGAGACCGGCCAATTCGGCGCTGCGGTCCCACAGCAGGCGCGCCAGCCCGGGGTGGTCGGCCCGTCGGTGGGTCTTCGCGGGCTTGTTGTTGGCGTAGAAGCCGCCGGGCTGCCAGTCGACGCCGGGCTCGCCGAGAGCGAGCCACGTCAAACGCGCACCTCCGACGTCGGTGGAGGGCAGGAAGCGCTCGGCCAGAGCTCCGCCGTAGAGGAACTTCCACGACCCACTGGAGGTCGACCCGAAGCTCGAGGCGATGACGCCGGGGTGGTAGGCGACGGACGAGAGCCCGGCGTCGCCGAAGCGGCGGTTCAGTTCCTTCGTGAACAGCACGTTGGCGAGCTTGGCGTTGCCGTATGCAGCCGAGGCGGAGTATCGACGCTCCCCCTGGAGGTCGTCGATGTCGAAGCGCGAGAACAGACGCGCCGCCGCACTCGAGGTCTGGATGACCGACGCCCGCGAAGCGATGAGTGTTTCGCGTAGCAGGTTCGTGAGGAGGAATGGCGCGAGGTGGTTCACCTGGAACGTGACCTCGAAACCGTCGGTCGTGAGCGCGCGCTCCGCGAAGATCCCGCCGGCGTTGTTGGCGAGCACATCGATGCGCGGGAATTCCGCCGCGAGGGATGCCGCGAGCTCCCGAACCTGGGCGAGATCGGAGAAATCGGCCACGAACGAGCGAACCCCGAGCGCGTCCGCGACGCGGCGCGTCTTGTCGGGGTTTCGGCCGACGACGACGACATCCTCTCCGATGTCGTGGAGTTGGCGGGCGGCGGCCGCACCGATCCCATCGCTGGCTCCGGTGATCACGATCGTGCGGGGCATGAGTCCTCCTGGCGGAATGGGGTGTCGCAAGCGACGACGGCTGGCCACGTTAGCCCGCTCCCCCGGACAAACGTGCGGGCTTGCCCCCGGTATCCCCCGCGCATGAGAACTCACAGCCCGTTCCCAGTCCCACGGGACCAAATCGACCAGGTCCGACGTTCTCCCCACTGATGCCCGTACCGGGCATCGCACGCGAAAGGATGCACACCGTGACCACGGAGTACCGGAAGACGTCGGCCGCCCTCGGGCACCTCACCGACCGCCAGTTCGCCGTCACGCAGGACGACGCGACGGAGCCGCCGTTCCGCAACGAGTACTGGGACCACCACGAGGCAGGGATCTACGTCGACGTCGTGTCGGGGCAGCCGCTGTTCGCCTCGACCGACAAGTTCGACAGCGGGACGGGCTGGCCGAGCTTCACCAAGCCCATCGACGACGACGCCGTCGTGGAGAAGACCGACCGGATGCTCTGGATGAAGCGCACCGAGGTGCGTTCGAGCGGCGCCGACAGCCACCTGGGCCATGTCTTCGACGACGGCCCGCGCCAGGCCGGCGGGCTGAGATACTGCATGAACTCGGCCGCGCTCCGGTTCGTGCCCGTGAGCGAGCTCGAGGCTCAGGGCTACGGCGCCTATCTGGCCCTCTTCCGCGAGAGTCGTGCGTCGTGAACCTCTTCTCCCTCTTCTCCCACCGCGATCGTAAAAGGAGCCACACCATGACCAGCGGACCCACCGACACCGGCGAGATCACCCGCCGACCCGGCACCGAGACCGCCGTCCTCGCGGGCGGCTGCTTCTGGGGCGTCGAGGACCTCATCCGCCGCCAGCCCGGCGTGCTCGACACGCGCGTCGGCTACACCGGCGGTACGAACGACCACGCGACGTACCGCAACCACCCCGGCCACGCCGAGGCGGTCGAGATCGTCTTCGACCCCACGAAGACGAGCTACCGCGACATCCTGGCGTTCTTCTTCCAGATCCACGACCCGTCGACCCTGAACCGTCAGGGCAACGACATCGGCACGAGCTACCGCTCGGCGATCTTCCCGCTCTCGCCCGAGCAGGAGCAGGTCGCCCGCGACACGATCGCCGATGTCGACGCGTCGGGCATCTGGCCCGCGAAGGTCGTCACGACGATCGAGGCCGAGGCCCCCTTCTGGGAGGCCGAGCCCGAGCACCAGGACTACCTGATCCGCATCCCGAACGGCTACACGTGCCACTTCGTGCGGCCCGGCTGGGTGCTGCCCAAGCGCGAGGACGCGACCGCGTAAGTCTCGGACGAGCGCCCGGATGCCATGGCATCCGGGCCCTTTCCGTTGCCTGCGGCGCGGGCGGCGGTTGATACGGTGGCGGCACCATGGACATCCGAGTGGACACCGCGTCGACGACTCCCCCGTTCGCGCAAGTGCGGGTCCAGATCATCGCGATGATCGAGAGCGGCGCGCTGCCGACCGGCACACGGCTTCCCCCGGTCCGCGCGCTCGCGACCGACCTGGGCCTCGCGGCGAACACCGTCGCGCGCGTCTACAAGGAACTCGAAGAGGCGCGGTTCGTCGAGACCCGCGGTCGCGCGGGCACGTTCGTCTCGGCGGGAACGGATGCCACGCGGGAACGCGCAGCCGCGGCCGCCGCCGCGTTCGCCCGCGCGATGCGCGACCTCGGGGTCGAGGCCTCCGATGCGCTCGACCTCGCGCGCGCGGCGCTGCGGAACGGGAGCTAGAGCGTGGTCCGCATCCTGCTCACGGGGATGTCGGGCGCGGGCAAGTCGACTCTGCTCGCAGAACTCACGCGCCGCGGACACCAGACGGTCGAGACCGACCTCGACGGGTGGACCGACGGGAACGGCGGGCCGTGGGACGAGGAACGGATGACAGTTCTGCTCGCGGGGCATCCGGACGTGATCGTGTGCGGAACCGCGGAGAATCAGGGCCGGTTCCGTGAGCGATTCGATCAGGTCGTGCTCCTGAGCGCTCCCATCGATGTCCTGATCGACCGCGTTCGCGCCCGGACGGACAACCCGTACGGTCGGACGTCCGCGCAGCAGGACGAGATCCGCCGATACGTGCGGGACGTGGAGCCGGCGCTCCGTCGGATGGCGACGCTGGAACTCGACGGCCGTCGACCGGTCAGCGAGCTCGCAGACACGGTCGATGCCCTGACCTGACGAGCCGCAACCCCCACCGGCTGGGAACACACCCTGCCTACGCTCGACACCGTGAGCGGATACGACGTCGTGGTGATCGGGGCTGGGCTCGCGGGGCTGCGGTGCGCGACGCGCCTCGCCGAAGCGGGGCGGGATGTCATCGTCCTCGAGGCGGCGGACACGGTCGGCGGTCGGGAGCGCACGGATGTCGTCGACGGTTTCCGCCTCGACTGTGGCTTCCACGTGCTCAACCCGGCGTATCCGGCGATCCGGCGGTGGGTCGACGTGGGCGCGCTGGCGCTGCGGCGGTTCCCCGTCGCTCTCGGGGTGCGGCTCGACGATGGCGTGGCCCGCATCGCCCATCCCTTGCGGCACCCGGCGACGATCCCGGCGTCGCTCGGCAGCGGACTGGTACGCCCCGCCGACCTCCCGCCCCTCGCACGGTGGGCGCTTCCCGTCCTGACGAATCCGCGCGCGGTGAAGCGCGGGCCCGATCGTCGTCTCGCCGAGGCGTGGGATCGGGCGGGCCTCCGCGGTCCCCTGCGCGAGAGCGTGCTCGAACCGTTTCTCGCGGGCGTCCTCGCCGACGACCGGCAGGAGTCGTCCGACACCTTCGTGCGCCTTCTCATCCGCAGCTTCGCCCTCGGCGCGCCCGGGGTTCCGGCCGCGGGGATCGGCGCCCTGCCCGCGCAACTGGCGGACACCGCGCGGCGCGCGGGCGCCGGCATCCGCCTGTCCCATCGGGTGACCGCCACCCGGCCGCACGGGCGAGGGTGGCGTCTGGATGTCGAGAACATGGATGCCGTCGACGCCCGCGCCGTGGTGCTGGCCACCGGCCTGACCCCCGGTCTGGACGTTCCTCTCCCCCGACCGCGCGGTCTCCAGACGTGGTGGTTCGCCACCGACGAGCGCCACAACGACGATCGAGCTTTGCGCGTGGACGGTCTGTGTCGCGGACCGATCGTGCACACCGCGATCGTCTCGAACACCGCCCCGACGTACGCCCCACGGGGCCAGCACCTGGTCGAGGCAACGGTCGTCATGCCCACGGCCGCGACGGAGGCGGACGTGCGCCGGCAGCTCGCCGAGCTGTGGGGTGTCGACACCCGTCCGTGGCGCCTGCTGCGCCGCGACGACGTCTCACGAGCCCTTCCCGCTCAGGAGCCGTCGCCGCATCTGCGCCGCCCGGTGCGACTCGGCGACGGCCGCTACGTCGCGGGTGATCACCGCGATACCGCCTCGATCCAAGGTGCGCTCGTGTCGGGGCAGCGGGCGGCGGAGGCCGTGCTGCACGACCTGTCGCGGTGAACCGGCGGGTCCCACACGTCAAAATGGGAGCATGCGGATCACCGGGGCCCTCGCCCTCACCATCGCGGCGACTCTCGCGGGGCTGTTCGGCGTCCTCATGCTCGGCGCGTCCGGTCTGACCGTGGCCGGCCCCGGGATCACCGTCATCCCGTACTCGGACTCGGACGATTCCGAGCGCGCCATCGGCATCGCCATGGGTGCCGCGGGACTCGGGATCTGGATCGTCGGGCTCATCGGCGCAGCGCTCGTCGGACTTCGCGGCTCGAGGCCTGGCCGGGGCCGCCGCGTCGTCGTGGGGATCGCGCTGGCGCTCGGTGCCGTCGTCGTGCTCGCTGGTCTGATCGCCGTGCTCACCGTGGCCCCGCCCGTGAGCGAATATCCGCAGCCGGAGTGGGGCCGTGCCTGAGCGCGAGACCCCGCGAGGGCGGACCCCTGTTCGATGACGCGATACCTCCGATCGCGCTCGTGACCGGACCCGTCTCGCTTCCGACGGAGACCCGCATTCGGGCGGCGACATCGACCTCCTAGCCCGACAGATCGAGAGCTTCCGGGCCTTGCAACGTCGTCGAGCGGGCCCCCGACCGCGCCGCGTTCGGCGCCGTCCGTCGCCCTGGCCGCCTCCGCACGTTCTCGGCGCTCGCGCGGATCGCCTGGCTTCTCTTCCGGCGAGTGCCTCCGGCGTGGTGCCCTCTCCTTATGACCCGTTCCCGTGACAGGGGTGGGAATGGACACGCCCCTCGGAGAGACTGGAGGACATGGAGTTCGGCGGAACCGTGCCCATCGACGCCCCGGATCCGGGCACCGCGTCCGACATCCGGCTGCGCGCGATCCCGTTTCCGGTGTTCCAGCTCCGGCCGCAGCGTTCCCTCACGCGCGTCCCGATGACGGGGTTCACCGAGATGGGCGGGCCGAACGGCGCGGACGAAGTCTCCGTGCAGTTCACCTACACCCTGTGGCGGTATCCCGACGACCGCTCCGACCCCCGGAACGAGATCGAGGTGGACGAGCGGACCCGGCGCGCGATCGAGGGCGATCCGCCGGGGGGCCGACCCGCCTGGCTGAAGGAGCAGGCGCGGATCTTCCTCTATCCGATGCTGTGGGAAGCGACCCGCACCACGTGGCACGCATCACCCGACCGCGATCGGCACTCCCTCGCGCAGCAGCTCCTCGACCACACGAATCACTTCCTGCGGAACAGCTTCCGCGAGGAGCTCGGGCTTCCGGCCGGCCCGACGACAGCGGACGCGTGGAAGGTGAAAGCGAGCGCGGTCGCCGATTCCTCGATCAGCGTGGACGGAGAGGAGCGTCCGGGAGTACACATCGACACTGACCCGTTCGTCTATGCCGTCGGCGTCCGCGTGAACGAACACGTCGTCTGCACCACGGTGCTCCCGCGGGACAGCCTGCCCTTCCTGACGCTCTCGCTCGCGCGCATCGAGTCGTAGCTCAGCGACCCGCCAGCGCCTCGAGCGCCGCGCCCGTGACGCGCCGCGTGGTCCACTCCTCCATCGCCTCCGCGCCGAGGGCACGGTAGAAGCCGATCGCGGGTTCGTTCCAGTCGAGCACCGTCCACTCCAGTCGCGGATAGCCGCGCTCGAGGCACTCTGCGGCGAGCGCCGACAGCAGCGCGACGCCGTACCCGTTCGAACGGTACGGCTCGTGCACGTAGAGGTCTTCGAGCCAGATGCCGTGGCGCCCGGTCCACGTCGAGTACGTGAGGAACCAGATCGCGATCGCGCGGATCTCGCCCTCTCCCCCGTCGACGACGAAGGCGAACGCGCGCGGGTCATCGCCGAAGAGCGTCTCGGTGAGCATGTCGACCGTGTTGTCGACGGCATCCGGTTCGCGTTCGTAGTCGGCGAGCGCCTGGATGCACGCGAGGATGCCGGGCTCGTCGCCCGGGCGGGCGCGGCGCAGCTCGGCACCATCGGTCAGCGAGGTCATGCCTCGAGGCTAGCCCGCACCGACAGCGTCGCGTCGAGGGCCTCGCGCTCGTCGAAGACGAAGCAATCGCCGTCCCAGTGCGCGTCGCCCTCCGCGGCGAACCAGCCCAGGATGCCGCCGTCGAGCTGGTACGCGTCCAGTCCTTCGTCGCGGAGATACAGCGCCGCCTTTTCGCACCGGATGCCGCCCGTGCAGAAGCTCACGACGGTCTTGCCCGCGAGCTCGTCGCGGTGGGCGGTCGCGGCATCCGGGAACTGGGTGAAGCGTTCGATCCGCCAGTCCTTCGCGCCCGCGAACGTGCCGTAGTCGACCTCGAACGCGTTGCGGGTGTCGACGAGGACGACCTCTCGGCCCTCGTCGTCGACTCCCCGGTCGAGCCACCGACGCAGCGTTGCAGGCGACACGGCGGGCGCGCGGCGGTCCTGCGGGCGCACCTCGGGGCGGTCCATGCGGATGATCTCGTGCTTGACCTTCACCAGGAGCTTGCCGAAGGGCACCGTGTCCGACCAGCTCTCCTTCGTGGTCAGCTCCGCGAAGCGGGCATCCGCGCGCAGCTCGTCGACGAACCCGCGCACACCGGAAGCCTCGCCCGCGAGGAAGAAGTTGATGCCCTCCTCGGCGAGCAGGATCGTCCCGCGCAGCCCCGCCGCCGCGGCGCGTTCCTTCAGGACGGGACGCAGCACCGCGGGGTCGTCGATCCGCGTGAACAGATACGCCGAGACGTTGAGGACGGATGCCGCGGATGCCATGGCATCCAGGGTACGCAGAGCGCAAGGCGGTCCGAGCCCGCCGCCGCTGTCGCTAACGTGGCAGGACCGTCCCCCTGGAGGATCCGTGCCCCAAGATCCCACCGTGTCGGTCGTGATCCCCGTTCGCGACGACGCCGTTCCCCTCGCCGCTTGCCTGCGGGCGCTCGCCGCGCAATCGCGCCCCGCCGACGAGATCGTCGTGGTCGACAACGCCTCCACCGACGACAGTGCCGCCGTCGCGCGGGCGACGGGTGCCCGGGTGGTGTTCTGCGGCGAGCGCGGCATCCCCGCCGCCGCCGCGACCGGATACGACGCCGCCCAGGGCGACCTCATCCTCCGGCTGGACGCCGACAGCCTTCCGGCCCCCGGGTGGATCGCGAGCATGGTCGACGCCCTCGCCGACCCGGAAGTGGATGCCGTCACCGCCGGCGCCGTGTTCCACGACGGCCCCGAGAGGCAGCGTCGGCCGATGGCGTGGGCGTTCCTCGGCACCTACACGGCGTTCGCGTACCCGGCGCTCGGTCACGCCCCTCTGTGGGGCTCCAACATGGCGTTCCGGCGGGCGGCGTGGGAGAGCGTGCGCGATCGTGTGCACCTCGATCCCCGCCTGCACGACGACCTCGACCTGGCGTTCCACCTCGGCGAAGACCACCGGATCCGTATCGTCTCGGGACGGCACATGCGCGTCTCCTCCCGCACGGTGCGACCGCGACGGTTCGCGAAGAGCTTCTCCCGCGGGATGGGCACCGTGTTCGCGCACTGGCCGCGCGAGATCCCGCCCCTGCGGTGGGCGCGACGCCTGGGCCGGCGCCGCTGATGGCGGCCGTGCTCTTCCCGAACGTCTCCGCCCCCGACCTGCACGTGATGAGCTTCAACGTGCGTCGTCGGTTCGAGCGGATGACGTGGCCGCCCGCCGATCGCTGGGGTCTGCGCAAGCAGCGCCTGCGGACGTTCCTCGGCGCGAATCGTCCGCACCTGCTCGGTTCGCAAGAGGCGATGCCCGACCAGGCGCGGTGGGTGCAGGAGTCTCTCGGCTCGACCTACGGGCGTGTCGGGCTCGGCCGCGGGCGCGACCGGGGTGGCGAGGGCACGCCGATCTTCTACGACCGCGACCGGCTGGAGGTCGAGGACTGGGAGCAGATCGCCCTCTCCGACACCCCCGACGTTCCCGGGTCCACGGGCTGGGGAAACTCGATCCCCCGCATCGCGGTGATCGCCCGGATGCGCGACCGCGCCACCTCCGGGCGCTTCGTGTTCGTCAATACCCATTTCGACGCGTTCTCGCGCCGCGCCCGACGGCACTCGGCGCGCTGGCTGAACGACGTCGTCGCCGGCGAGAGCGCTCCGCTGTTGTTCACCGCCGACATCAATGCCCACGTGCGTTCGGCCGAGCTGGCCGACATGTTCGACGAGGGCCGGCTGGTCGACACCTGGGCGTACACCCCGGTCCGCCGCACCGCCGAATGGGGCACGTTCAACAACTACCGCCGGCCGAAGCTCGGGGCCCGCCGTATCGATGCGATCCTCACAACCCGCGACGTGGGCGTGCGCGGGGTGGGTATCGACCCCCGTCCGACGGGGACGAGCTGGCCGTCCGACCACCTGCCGGTGCAGGCCGTCGTGCGAATCCCGGTGCAGGCGGAGAGCCGATGATCGGCGCGATGTACGCCAACCTCCAGCGGCCTCCGCGCACCCCCGTCGAGTGGACCGCGGATGTCGTGCGCGCCGTCGCGATTCTCATCGTCCTCGTGTCGTCGTTCGCACTGCCGGCGACCGACACCGCGGTGCTCTCCATGGCACTCCCGGCCGTCATGCTCTCGCGCATGCTGGGGCTGCGCTCCGGCCTGGACCTCGTGACGTGCGTCACGGTGTTCGTCGCGGCGGGGAGCAACGTCCTCGACCTGTACCGGGCGTGGACGGGATGGGACCTCGTCGTGCATGCCGCGTGCACGGGCGTGCTCGCCGCCGTCGCCCTGATCGTCCTCAAGGACTCCGGCGTCATCGCGCCGACCGGTCGTCGCCGGACCCCGATCGTCGTCGCGACGATCGCGGGGCTCGCCCTCAGCGCCGTGTGGGAGATGGTGGAGTGGTTCGGCTACCGCTTCATCACGGACAGCATCTTCGTCACGTACGACGACACGATCGGCGATATGGCCGCGGGCGGTATCGGCGCCCTCATCGTCGGCATCCTGGCATCCCGGATCCGGCTGACCCGGAGCGACCGCGCGGCGCTGTGACCGCGCGACCGCCCCGGGAACGCGTCAGATGCGTCCGGCGACGTCGCGACCCACGAGGTCGCCGTCGGGGTTCGGCTCGCTGAGCTGCTCGCCCGCGTCGGTCGACTCCTCGAGCGGCGGCAGCGCCGCCTCGATGCGGGAGCCGACCTCGGCATCCACGTTCTTCCAGTACTGGACGGCCCGGTCGCGCACCTCGGCGCGAGTGACTCCCCCGACGTGGCCGGCGACCGTCTCGACGAGACGGTCGCGCTCCTCGGCCGACATCACGTCGCGCACGAGCGTCCCGGGCTGACCGAAGTCGTCGTCCTCGGGGTGCAGGGTCGCCGCCGAGCGGACGAGTTCGCCGTCGCTCTGCCAGCCGCCATCGCCCGTGCGCCGCGGGTCGGCCGCGGGGCCGCCGGCCGAGTTCGGCGCGTAGACGGGCACCTCGGGCGGGTTGTACTCGTACCGCATCGCGCCCTCCTTGGAATAGGAGTGCACCTCGGTGTGCGGACGGTTCACCGGCAGCTGCTGGTAGTTCGTCCCCACGCGGTAGCGGTGCGCGTCGGCGTAGCTGAAGATGCGGGCCTGCAGCATCTTGTCGGGGCTGCCATCGATGCCGGGCACGAAGTTCGACGGTTCGAACGCCGCCTGCTCGATCTCGGCGAAGTAGTTGCCCGGGTTGCGGTTGAGCTCCATCGTGCCGACCTCGATCTCGGGGTAGTCGCTGTGCGGCCACACCTTCGTCAGGTCGAACGGGTTGAAGCGGTAGGTCTTGGCATCCTCGTACGGCATGATCTGCACCTTGAGCGTCCACGTGGGGAACTCGCTCCGCTCGATCGCGGCGTACAGGTCGCGGATGTGGAAGTCCGCGTCCTGACCGGCGATGAGGTCGGCCTCGTCCTGCGTGAGCGTCTTGTGCCCCTGGTCGGTGTGGAAGTGGTACTTGACCCAGAAGCGCTCGCCGTCAGCGTTGATCCATTGGTACGTGTGCGAGCCGTACCCGTTCATGTGGCGCCACGAGGCCGGGATGCCACGGTCGCCCATGAGCCACGTCACCTGGTGCGCGCTCTCGGGTGAGAGGGTCCAGAAGTCCCACTGCATCGTGTTGTCGCGCAGGTGGCTGCCGGGGAGGCGCTTCTGCGAGCGGATGAAGTCGGGGAACTTGATGCCGTCCTTCACGAAGAAGACGGGGGTGTTGTTGCCGACGAGGTCGTAATTGCCCTCAGTCGTGTAGAACTTCAGCGAGAATCCGCGGGGGTCGCGCCACGTGTCGGGGCTGCCCTGCTCGCCGGCGACCGACGAGAAACGCGCGAGCATCTCGGTCTCGACGCCCGGCTGGAACAGGGCCGCCCGTGTGTAGGCCGACACGTCGCCGGTCGTGCGGAAGGTGCCGAACGCCCCGCCGCCCTTGGCGTGCACGACGCGCTCGGGCACGCGCTCGCGGTTGAACTGCGCGAGCTTCTCGATGAGGTAGTGGTCGGTCAGAGCGATGGAGCCGTCGGCTCCGACGCTCTGCGAGTGCTCGTCGCTGCCGACGGGCGCTCCGTTGTTCGCGGTGGTGGGGGTGGTCATGGCGCTCCTCACGTCGGGGGTCGGGGGTCGTTCCCGACGCTACGCAGGTGGGCGCAGGCAGGCGACCTGTTGCGCTTCGTGACCCGACCGCCTACCGTCACGAGCCGGCCCGCGCCTCCCGTCGCCGACGCATCTGCGCAAGAGGCAGAGACAGCCGGTGGTTGCCGGCGAGGGCGTCTTCGTGGCGTTCGAGGAACGCCCAGTACGCCTCGGTGAACACCGAGTCCTTGGCATCCTGAGCCGTCGGCCACCACGAGCCCATCTTCTGCAGGTACGCGCCGCCCGAGACATAGGGCTTGGTCGCGACGAACCCGCCGTCGGCGAACTGGCTCATGCCCATCACGTTGGGGACCATGACCCAGTCGTACGCATCGACGAACAGGGCGAGGAACCAGCGGTTCACTTCGCGCGGCGCGTACCCCTGCAGCAGGAACCAGTTGCCGAGCACCATGAGGCGCTCGATGTGGTGCGCGTAGCCCCACCGATGGACGCGTTCGAGAACGGTGCGGACCGGGATCGGCAGGTCATCCGGGATGCCCTCCCCCGAGTACCAATAGTCCTCCACGCGCTTCTCGAGGTGCAGCGCGTTCACGTGCTCGAGCTTCGGGTGCGCCCGGTACATGCCGCGCATGTACTCCCGCCAGCCGATCACCTGCCGCACGAACCCCTCGACGGATGCGAGCGGTGCATCCGTGCGAGTGACGGCCGCGATGACCTCGTCGACGGTGAGCAGACCGATGTTGAGCATCGGCGAGATCACCGCGTGGAAGAGGAACGGCTCGTCGGACTTCATCGCGTCCTCGTACCGCCCGAAGTCGCCGAGGCGCTCGGCGACGAAGACGTCGAGCCATGCGCGTGCGTCCGCGGGCGTGACCGGCAGCCAGAAATCGGCGGCCTTCCCCGGGTGGTCGGGGAAGCGCTCGTCGACCTCGGCGATCACGGCCTCGGTGATCTCGTCCCGCTCCGGGCGCGGAAGCGCGGGGACGTCGAGTCCCTTCTTGGGCAGCGGCTTGCGATTGTCGGCGTCGAAGTTCCAGCGCCTCCCCGCAGGCTTTCCGCCGTCCATCAGGATGCCGGTGCGCCGACGCTGCCAGTGGTAAAAGTCCTCCATGAGCGGCGTGGGATGCTCCGCGAACCACTCGTCGAGATCGTCCTCGGGGGTGAGGAACAGAGCGTCGGAGAGGATGTCGGTCTCGACCCCGAGCTCCGCGCACAGACGCGCGATGCGGTCGTCGACGGGGCGGTTCGCATCGCTCATCCACGTCAGCTCGTCGACCCCGTGCGCGGTGAGCAGTCCGGTCAGGGCGTCCGCGAACGTGAGGTCGTCACCCAGCGCGACGCGTCGCACGGTGCGCCCGTCCGCCTCGAGCCGCGCCGCCGTGTGCCGCATGGCCGACACCAGCAGGACGATCTTGTGCCGGTGGTACGGCAGCTTCGCGAACCGCGGACCGGACTCGATGAAGAAGAACTCCTCGACGTCCGCGTCCGAGAACGCGGGGTGCGCGGCGAACTGCTGCGTCGCGAGGATGAGCGCGGCCTTCATGCGCCCCGCCGCTCTGCGGCCGCTTTCGCTCGGCATCCGCGCGAGCAGTAGAGGACTTCGTCCCACTGATCGCGCCCGCTCCAGCGCTTGCGATCCGAGAAGGGTCTGCCGCAGAAGGCGCAGGGCTTCGTGCGCAACGGGGGTCGTGCCATGCCGTCATGCTGTCAGCGCACGCCCCGGAGGATCGGGGGCTTGCGGACAGCACACCGAGCGCTCTCACGCAAGGGTCGTGCGCGGAGCGGGCAACGCTGATCGAGTGGATGCCATGACTTCTACACCCGACAGCACCCCCGACACCGCCGATCAGCCCGACGAGCTGGAGACGGCCGACGCGCCCCAGATCCCCGACGGCACCGACGACGACGGCGCTCCCGTGGACAACCCCTCCGGCGGCTGATCCCGGGCGCTTCGCTCAGCCGGGCAGGTCGAACTTCTCGTTCTCGGCGCGGGGTCGTTCACCGGTGACCTTGGATGTCACCAGAGCGATCGCCGTCGCGACGCGACCGCCGGCGCTCCCCCAGTACTCTCCGCTCAACGCCGACACCTTCAGCAGGGCGATGTCGGGCGATTCGGGGCCGTCGGGGAACCATGCCTCCACGCTCGTCGACCACAGTTCCTTCAACATCGCCGTGTCGTCGATCACCTCCGCCTCGCCCGCGAGTGAGAGCCACAGCCCGTCGGAGCTGAACGACAGACCCACCTTCGGATCGCGTCGCACGTGCTCGACGGCCGAGGCGTGCGTGCCCACGATGAACCACAGATCCCCGTCGGACTCGCGTTCCTGGACCGTGAGCGGGTGGGCGTGCAAGTCGCCTTCCTCGGCCCGAGTGGTGAGCATGGCGAAGCGGAACTTCTTCAGGATCTCGTTGAGCTTCTCGAGCTCGGCGACGGTGTCGGACATGGGGTCCTCCTCTTTCCGGTGGGGCGCCCAGCCCACCCCTTCGACAGATCGCCCGCCAGCGGTTGACGTCGCGACGGACATCTGCTCGCGACGGGATGTCGAAAAGAACGATGTGCCGAGAGAACCATCCGTGCTACCGTGGAGTATTCGTTCTGGGACTTGCTTCATCGACGTCCGCCTCATCGCTGAGATGCCGGGCGCACGGCACCGAGCCGTGATCGATGCAATTCCCCCCTCATCTCCGCGCGCGTCGCGCCGATGCGGCTCCTCCGCCGCCCGCTTCGCGCTGAAAGCTTCTGTGTCTGTTCTGCTTCCCCCGCCACTGTCGTGGCGCCAGGCCGATCTCGACGTCTTCGTCGCGATGGCCGATTCCTCCTACGCCGGATTCGTCGGCGCCATCCCCGAGGGCTTCGAGGCCCAGGGTGCGCGCGGCGAAGATCTCGGCATACATGACTCCGTCGACGCGGCCCAGTCCGCCGTCGACGCCCACCGCGTACGCACCGCCCTCCCGGCGTCGCGTGCTCCCCGTCCGATCCGCACGCGTCGGATCGGCGCCCACGGCCGCACCAGCGGCCCGAAAAGAAAAAGGAAGAACACGATGGCCACTGGCACCGTGAAATGGTTCAACTCCGAGAAGGGCTACGGGTTCATCGCACCCGACGACGGCTCGGCCGACCTGTTCGCGCACTTCAGCGCGATCCAGGGCAATGGCTTCAAGGAGCTGCAGGAAGCACAGAAGGTCGAATTCGACGCCGAGCAGGGCCCCAAGGGCATGCAGGCGGCGAACATTCGTCCCCTCTGAGCTCACGCTCCTCAACGGAGGCCGGGAGTGTCGCTACGGCGACGCCCCGGCCTTCGTCGTTCGCGCAATGCGGTATCCGCCGAACGATGGAGCAATGTCCGAGAGGTGTCGACTTCCGGTGAGTATGCCGTGCATGGGGTCGTATACCGACGGCCTCATGGACACCCCCGTAGTGTGAGCCTCAGCCCGGGCATCTGCTCCGGCTCCCGACTACGGTCATCACTTCGAGGAGCATCTTCATCGCCTCCACCATCGTCGAGTCCCGTCTCGGCCCCGTTCGTCAGACGTACGCCGGCACCACCGAATTCCCCCCGATCGCGAAGGCCTACACAGAGCTGTCCCAGGTCGTTCGCGAGAGCGGACTCCTCGTCCGCACCCGTGTCTTCTACGCCCTCGTCGGCACCGCCATCGTCCTCGGCTTCGGCGGCGCGATCACCGGATTCGTCCTCCTCGGCGACAGCTGGTTCCAGCTCCTGATCGCCGCCGCGTTCGGCATCCTGTTCACCCAGGTCGCCTTCCTCGCCCACGAGGCCAATCACCGGCAGATCTTCGCCTCCGGCCGGGCCAACGACCGACTGGCGCTCTGGATCGGCAACGGCGTCGTCGGCATGAGCCAATCCTGGTGGGCGACGAAGCACACTCGTCACCACGCCAACCCGAACCGCGTCGGTAAAGACCCCGACATCGAGATCGACACGATCTCCTTCCTCGACGAGGATGCCGCCACCGCGCGGGGCCTGCGTCGCTGGATCACGCTGCGCCAGGGCTGGTTGTTCTTCCCGCTGCTGACGCTGGAGGGGCTCAACCTCCACGCCCTCGCGATCCGCCACCTCCTCTCGCGCGGCGAGGTCAAGGGCCGCTGGACCGAGCTCGCCCTGATCGCCCTGCGCTTCGCCGTCTTCGTCGCTCCCGTGTTCGTGTTCCTCCCGATCGGGATGGCCTTCGCGTTCCTGGGCGTGCAGCTGGCGGTGTTCGGCGTGTACATGGGTGCCTCCTTCGCCCCGAACCACAAGGGCATGGCCGTCATCGCGCCGGGCGCCAAGCTCGACTTCTTCAGCAAGCAGGTCCGTACCTCCCGCAACATCTCGGGCGGCTGGTGGGCCACCTGGCTCATGGGCGGCCTGAACTACCAGATCGAGCACCACCTGTTCCCGAACATGCCGCGCCCGCACCTGAGCCGTGCCCGCGAGATCGTCCGCGAGCACTGTGCGACCCTCAACGTGCCCTACGTCGAGACCACGCTGCTGCAGTCCTACGGCATCGTCATCGCCTACCTGAACCGTGTGGGCCTCGCCGCCCGCGACCCGTTCGAGTGCCCGATGACCTCCGCGGCCCGGCGTGTCTGACACCCGCTTCGCCTGACGACGCCGCCTCCGGATCCCGGGGGGCGGCGTCGTCGTTCGAGCGGCCGGATCAGCCGCGGGCGTCCGGGTGCGGAATGGGGCACTCTCCCCCTGCCTCCGTCGCCTTCTCGAAATGCCAGCGCTCGTTGGCGTACGTCTGACACAGTCCCCATTCCCGCCCGCGGTCGCCGAGCCACAGCTGCGCATCGAGCGATCCGATGTCGACCGCGTGCCCGGTGACGTGGCTGGAGTCCTCGGGAGACGCAACATACTCGCGCGCCAGCTCCTCGCTTCCGTAGGTGCGGATCGCGTCGCCGAGGAGCCAGCGCTGGTAGTCGACGCTGCGCCACCCGCTCGTGACGTCGAAGACGATGCCGTCGACCTCCGCGGCCTCTTGCGCCGCGCGCAGGGCGTCGCGCAGGACAGGGTCGAGGCCCGTCATCGCGGGGTGCGTATCGTCGTCGACCCCGAGCGGCGTATCCGCGTCGATCATGCCGTCGGCCTCGGTCGGCGAGAAGGCCACGCCCGCCACGACGCGCTCGGTGAACGACGACGCCGTCGCGGATGCCAGAAGCGTGATGACGGCGAGGAGGATCAGGATCAGGCCGCCGGCGACCGCCGCGAAGACGAGACGGTGACGGTCGGCGCGCATGGGAACGGGCGACGGGGAGGGCATGGTCCCAGTCGACCGGGCGGGCCGTTGCCCGGGCGTATGCCGTCCGAGATATGCCGACGATACGGGCGGCCGCGCGACGGTCAGTCGCCCGGATCGCGCGACACCGCGTGCAGGCGCACGTCGTGGACACCGCCGTCGGCGAGTGTGGCGGTCATGAGCGTGCACGACGGTTGACGTCGACGGTCGGTCGGTGAACCGGGGTTCAGCAGCCGCAGACCGCCCGGCGTGACCGTGTCCCACGGGATGTGGCTGTGACCGAACACGAGCAGGTCGGTGTCGGAGAACGCGGCATCCATCCGCGCCTCGCGCCCCGCGGCCGCGCCCGTCTCGTGCACGACCGCCACCCGCACTTCCTCGATCTCGGCCCGCGCCACTTCGGGCAGCCGGGAGCGGAGGTCGTCGCCGTCGTTGTTCCCCCACACACCGAGAACAGGCCCGTGGGCACTCAGCTCGTCGAGCACGCCCGCCTCGACCCAGTCTCCCGCGTGCACGATGAGGTCGACCTCGGATGCCGCGCGGCGCACCGCCGCGGGGAGCGCCCGCGCGCGTTTCGGGACGTGGGTGTCGGCCACGAGGAGCAGTCGGGTCGCCATGACCCCACGCTACTTACACTCGCGATACACGTGCCCGCCTACGATGACGACATGCGCGTGCTGATCGTCGAGGACGAGCCCTTCCTCGCCGAGGCGATCCGCGACGGCCTCCGCCTCGACGCCATCGCCGCCGACATCGCCGGGGACGGCGACACCGCCCTCGAGCTCCTGGGCTACACCGCGTACGACGTGGTCGTCCTGGATCGTGACATCCCCGGGCCCAACGGCGACGAGATCGCCCGACACCTGTCGACGCGTCCCTCCGCACCCCGCGTGCTGATGCTCACCGCCGCCGATCGACTCGATGACAAGGCCAGCGGTTTCGAGAACGGTGCCGACGACTACCTCACCAAACCCTTCGCTCTGCGCGAGCTCGTCCTGCGCCTGCGGGCGCTCGCCCGCCGTCCCCCGACCGGAGCCCCGCCCGTGCTCGAGCAGCACGGCATCCGGCTGGATCCGTTCCGCCGCGAGGTGTACCGCGACGGCCGGTACGTCTCGCTCACCCGGAAGCAGTTCGCGGTGCTGGAGGTGCTGATGGCTGCCGGGGGAGGGGTGATCAGTGCCGAGACGCTGCTGGAGCGGGCGTGGGACGAGAACGCCGATCCCTTCACCAATGCGGTGCGGATCACGATCTCGACGTTGCGCAAGCGCCTCGGCGAGCCCTGGCTCATCCAGACGGTTGCGGGCGTCGGCTACCGGATGGGCCCGGCCGATGCGTGAGCGCGCGCCCGGTCTGTCCGTGCGCGTCAAGCTCACCCTGAGCTACGCCGCGTTCGTGGTCCTCGTGGGGGCCGCGGTGTTCGCGCTGGGCTTCCTCGTGCTGCGCTTCGTCCCGGAGGGCAACCTGTCCTCGGACAGCGGCGCCTTCACGCCGGCCCGCCGCGACCTGATGGAGGCGTTCGTTCGGTACGCGTGGCTGACGGTCGCCGGTCTCGCGATCGTCGGACTCGCCGGCGGATGGATGGTCGCGGGGGTGATGCTGCGCCCCCTCACTCGCATCACCGAAGTCGCTCGAGCCGTGCGCGACGGTGATCTGTCCCGCCGCGTCGACCTCGCGGGGCACCGCGACGAGCTCACCGATCTGGCCGACACGTTCGACGCCATGCTCGCGCGCGTGGGCGAGACGATGGACGAGCAGCAGCGCTTCGCCGCCAACGCGTCGCACGAGCTGCGCACGCCGTTGGCGACGATGCGCACGCTGCTCGAGGTCGCACGGGCCGATCCGAACACCGTGGACCTGGCCCTGCTCGTCCACCGTCTCGAGGTCACGAACGAGCGCGCCATCCGTCTCACCGAGGCGCTCCTGGCACTCGCCCGCGCCTCGCGCGGAGCCGAGCTCCCGCGCGAAGCGGTCGACATCGGCGGGCTGCTCGCCTCCGTCGTGGCGGAGGTCCGACCCGACGCCGAGGCCGCGGGAGTCGACCTGGCGATCATGACGCCGGCGGTCGGCGTCGCCGCGGGCGACGCGATGCTCGCGCGCCAAGCGGTGGACAATCTCGTGCGCAACGCCGTGGTGCACAACGTCGCTCACGGCTGGGTGCGGATCGCCGTGACCGAGCACGCGGATGCCGTGATCGTGGACGTCGCGAACACCGGTCCGCTGCTCTCCCGCGAACTCGTCGCGACCCTGCCGGAGCCCTTCGTCCGCGGAGCCGGCCGCACCCGCGGATCCGCCGACGGTGCCGGACTGGGACTCGCCCTCGTCGCCTCGATCGCACGGGCGCACCGCGGCCGGCTTGAACTGTGGCCGCGAGAGGGCGGGGGCCTGTACGCGCGTCTGCGGCTGCCGCGCTGACCGGGCACCGTCGGCACCGCGCCCCGTCACCGTCGCACGAGAAGCCGCGCCACGACGACGAGGATCGTCCCCACGAGTGCGCCGGCGCTGTTGGCCAGGACGTCTCCCGCGTCGGGGACGCGCCCGGGGATCACCGACTGCGCAGTCTCCACCCCCACCGACACCGCCGCGCCCACGAGCACGGATGCCGGCGACCACCGCAGCGGCAGCAGCATCGCCAGCGCCATCCCGAGCGGCACGAAGAACGCGACGTTGAGCGCGGTGTCGGCGTCCCCGCCGAGGAGCACGTCGTTCCAGCGCGAGGGCAGGAGAGCGAGCACGTCGAGGAGGAGCGTCCTCGCCGGCCACGCGATGCTGCGGGGCGCCAGGGTCAGTCCGGCCACGGTGGCGAGCACGGCGGCGGCGACGAGAACGCGGGCGGTGGTGAGCGAGGGAGCGGGGCGATCGGACACGGGAGACTCCAGGGGTCGGGGACTCCATCCGAACGGATCCGCCATTGTGCTCGCGTCTGCGCGGAACGATACGTCCGCGATACCCGTCGCCCATCCGAATGCGAGGATGGATCCGTGTCGACACCGCGCAGTTCCTCCGCCCTCGCGCTCGTCGTGGATGCCGTCCTCATCGTCGTCTTCGCGGCCATCGGCCGCGCGACGCACGACGGCGACGTCCTCGGCCCGGCAGGGGCGGGCCTGGCCACGACGGCGTGGCCGTTCCTGGTCGCGCTGCTGCTCGGCTGGGCCGTGGCTCGCGGGTGGCGCCGCCCCCTCGCGCCCGTGCGCACGGGACTGCCCGTCTGGGCCGTGACGCTCGTGGCCGGAATGCTGCTGCGGGCGCTGAGCGGTCAGGGCGTCCAGGTGGCGTTCGTGATCGTGGCCGGCCTCACCCTGTTGCTCTTCCTCGTCGGCTGGCGCGCGATCGCCGCGCTCGTGACGCGAGCCCGAGTCAGTCGATCAGCGTGACGTCGACCTGGATCTCGGCCGCGAGGCGCTGAAGGTCCTCGACCAGGTCGTCGACCCGACCCCCGTCGGCGAGCGTCGCGGTGAGCGCGGCCTCGAACAAGCGGCCGCCCGACATCGCGGCATCCGTGGTGTGCGTCGACATGCGCTCGATGCTCGCACCCCGCGCGCCGAGTGTGCCCGTGATCTCGCGGACGATCCCGGGGCGGTCGTTGCCGAGCACGGTCAGCGACACCGACCGTCCCACCGCCGCGCGCACAGGGCCCGGCCCGTGCACCGACACGGTCAGCGTCCCGGTGAGGGCCTCGAGTGCGGAGCGCAGGTCGTCGGCCCGCTCCGGCGACACCGACACCTCGATGATCCCGGCGAAGGCGCCGGCGAGCTCGGCGAGCTCGCTCGTCTCCCAGTTGCCGCCGTGGACGTCGACGATGTCGGCGACGGCGGCCACGAGCCCCGCCCGGTCGTCCCCCACCACGGTGATCACGAGAGTCGTCATGCCCGCCAGCGTAGCCACCGACCCGCTGATAGCGTGAGAGGCGGATCGAGGAGAGGGGTGCCGGGGTGTTCGCATCGTTCCTCACCGCGCTGAACCTCCTGCTCGTCGCCACCGAGCTCGCTCTCCTCCCCGACGGAGGATCCTCGCCGGCCCCGCTGCTGGCCCTCGCGCTGGCCGCCGCGGTGGTGGTGGCCGTCGCGATCGCGGTGATCGTGTTCCGCCTCTCCGCCGAACCGCCGCCGATCCGCGCGACGCGGCCCATCGATCCCTCCGCTCCGCTCACGCAGAGCGATCCCGACGCCGCCGGGCACCCCCGCCCGCGAGCGCCCGGGCGCGCGGCTCCGGCCGCGTAACCCGCCCCACCGCGCCGACTCCGGCGCCGTCGTGGCATCCCTTCGCGGCCGATCACGCCCTGATCGCCCTCACGAACGGACTCTGCCTTGGACCTCTTCGCCCTGCCGCCGCTGGCGGCCCTGCTCGACCTTTCCACCCGGGGCCTGCTGGCCCTCACGTCTTTCCTGTCCCCCGTCGCCGGCGGCACGGCCGCCGCTCTCGCCGTCGTCGTCGTCACCCTCGTCGTCCGCGCGGTCCTCATCCCCGTCGGGGTGTCGCAGGCCCGCGCGGAACGCGACCGTTCGCGTCTCGCCCCGCGGCTGCGCGTCCTGCGGCAACGATGGGGGAAGAACCCCGAACGCCTGCAGCGCGAGACGATGCAGCTCTACCGTGACGCCGGGGTCTCGCCCGTCGCCGGATGCCTGCCCGTGCTCGCGCAAGCCCCGGTGGTGGGTCTGCTCTATGCCGTGTTCCTGCACGCGCAGGTCGCCGGACATGCCAACGCCCTGCTCGCCGAGAGCGTGGCCGGGGTGCCGCTGGGCACGAGTCTGCTCGCGGCCGTCACGAGTGGGGCCGCGGATGCCATGACCGTCGCGCTTCTCGGCGGGGTCGTCGTCGTGATCGCCGGGGCGGGAGAACTGACCCGCCGCTTCCTGCGACCGCCACAGGATCCCGCAGCCCCCGCGTGGGCCGGACGTCTGGTCGCCGTCCTGCCGTTCACGACCGCGATCGTCGCGCTGTTCGTGCCGCTCGCCGCGGGACTGTATCTCGCCGTCACGTCGGTGTGGACGTTCGGGCAGCGCTGGGTCCTGCGGCGCATCTATCCGATCGAGGGCTGACGGGTGGCATCCCACCGGCGGGCGTGGACCGCGTTGAGTGCCGCCATCGCGAGGACGATGAGCGCGGCGGCGGCGGGGAACAGCATCGCCGTCTCCACCGACTCCCGCTCGGCCACGGCCCCCGTGACCGCCGATGAGAGCGCCTGGGCGAGCGTGAGCGCCGAGGCGAGCAGCGTCATGGTCGTGGCCGTGCGCCCGGCGGGGGCGCGGTGCCCGGCCAGACTGAACAGCGTGACGAGCGACGGCCCGACGCCGATGCCCATGAGGCACAGCACGACGGTCACCGTGAGCACCGATCCGCCCACCGAGTACGCGCCCGCCGAGGCGAACAGCAGGATCGCGAACACGACCAGACGCCACCGCAGCGCGAACCGCGCGGGCAGGACGGCCACCGCGAGGGCGAGCACCGCCGAGCCGACCCCCATGACGCCGTACAGCAGCGCTCCGGCCTCGGGCGCGCCGCGGGCCTCCATGAACGCCGTCAACGACGTCAGAGTCGAGCCGAAGAACGCCCCGACGCCGAACACCGCCACGACGAGCATCAGCATCCGCGGACGCAGCAGCTCGCGGGCGGGAGCCATCGCTCCACGCTCCGCCGCCACCGGCACGACCCGTCCGGTGGGGTGGAGCGCGAACGCGGTGACGAAGACGAAGCTCAGCACCGACGCGGCCGCGATGGGAGCCCACGGCGCGATCACGGCGGCGAGCACACCGACGACGAACGGCCCGATGACGAACGCGGTCTCGTCCGCCGCGGACTCGTAGGCCATCGCGCGCGAGAACGTGCGCTCGCGGCGCTCAGCCGGAATGCGGGCCCCGATCAACGCCATGACGCGGCTGCGCGACATCGCCGCCGTCTGCGGTCCGGTGAGGCCGATCGCGACCGCCGCGGCCAGCAGGATGCCGTCGGCTGCGGGCGATGCCACGACGACGGGGAAGAGGGCGAGGAGGAGACCGTTGGCGATGCCCGTCGGAACGAGCACGCGCGACTGCCCGAAGCGATCGGCCAGGTCGCCGAGCACGGGTCCGGCCACGACGACGCCGATGCCCACGGCGGCCGAGGTCAAGCCGCCCAGGGCGACCGACCCGCGTGCCGACACGACGAGCGCGAGGACACCCACCGTCATCATCGCGAACGGCAGTCGGGCCACGAACGCGACCGGGAAGTACCAGAACCCCGTGTGGTGGATCAGCGCGCGCGGCGCGACGGACGGGGCGGGGTGGGACGTGGTCATGCGGATCTCCGGGGCGTGGGGCGGTGCCGCCTTGCCGGTCCGGTAGGTAGATGCACGAGGTGCGGCGGGCGAACCCGCGCCCCCAGTCTACCCGGCGTCCCGGCCGCGGGCCCGGGGCGCGTCCGGCGTCAGGAGACGAGCGCTGCGATCGCCGCGATGAGCGAGGCCAGCGCGA
Source organism: Microbacterium sp. 5K110 (assembly GCF_005774735.1). GTDB lineage: Bacteria > Actinomycetota > Actinomycetes > Actinomycetales > Microbacteriaceae > Microbacterium. The sequence goes on from NZ_VBUM01000003.1 coordinate 86,363, forward strand.
GCACCAGGGCGATCGCGATGAGCACCGTGTGCACGATGAGGAACGGCGTCGGCTTGCCCGCGGCATCCCGTGCCCGCGGGTCCTGCGCGATGCGCGGGTAGAACCGCGGCCAGACGATCGCGTTGAACGCGGCGTTGACGAACAGCAGGACGATCAGGAGCGGTTCCACCCCTCGAGCCTACGCGCGGCTCACGCCGCGCAGGTGATGCAGCGGCGCGCGGTGGGGCGGGCCTCCAGCCGCGCGTCCGCGATCGGGCGCCCGCACACCTCGCACACGCCGAAGGTTCCGGATGCCACGCGCTCCCGCGCCGCGCGGATCTCGTCCCGCTCCCCGCGCGCCGCGCGCGCCAGGGCGTCGACCTGCGCCCACTCCCCCGACAGTGTCGAACCCTCGGGGTCGTGCTCGTCGTCGGCGGTGGCATCCGCGCGGTCATGCCGGAGGCTTTCGGCGTCGTCGGTCAGGTGCCCCAGGCGGCGCTCGACGGCGCGATCCAGCTCATCGAGCAGGGCGCGGGCACGGTCGGCATTCATCCTCCGACGGTACCGCGCACCTCTGACACCGGCGCGAGGGTGGATCGTGAGGACCGTACCCGACAGGATCGGCGCATGACAGCCCTCACCAAGCACTGGACCCCGCTGGCCGTGGCGTTCCTCGTGCTGTCGATCCTCGGTCTCGTCGGCACCTGGACCTTCAACATCCTGGCCGTGGTCCAGATGGCGGACTTCCTCGGCGACCTCGTCTCCAGCGGGCCGGCGGTGTCGTCGATCACGGTGGACCTGCTCGTCGTCGCGATCGCCGGGAGCATCTTCCTCCTCATCGAGGGACGTCGTGTCGGCATGCGGCACGCCTGGCTCTACGTCGTGCTGTCGGGGCTGACGGCTTTCGCCTTCACGTTCCCGCTGTTCCTGGCGATGCGGGAGCGGAAGCTGACGGCCCGGGCCCGCGCGACGGCGTGAACCCGGGCCGTGCCGATCAGCGGTTCAGACCGGCGCGCAGCCCGTCGACGAGCGGGGTCGTCGGGCGCCCGATGACGCGGGCCAGCGTGCCGTCGGTCTGCGAGAGCGCGCCCCGCGCGATCGCGTCGTCGATGCCGGCCACGAACGCCGCGGTTCCGGCATCCAGCCCCGCCTGCTGAAGCCCCGCCGTGAGGTCCTCGATCGAGATCGGCTGGTAGGCGACGTCCCGGCCCAGGATTTCACCGGCGGCGGCAGCCAGTTCGTCGTAGGTCCACGCGACGTCTCCGCCGAGTTCGAGCGTCTGTCCCCGCAGGTCATCCGTGGTCAGCGCCACGGCGGCGGCCTCGGCGTAGTCCTTGCGGCTGGCACTCGCCACGCGAGCCTCACCCACGGCGGCGGCGATCACGCCGGTCTCGGCCGCACGCGAAACGGCGTCGAGGTAGTTCTCGGTGTACCAGTTGTTGCGGAGGATCGTGGCATCCACCCCCGCCTCGGCGATCGCGCGCTCGGTGGCCAGGTGATCGGCGCCGAGGGCGTAGTCGATCTCGTCGACCCGCGGCGCGCTGGTGTAGACGAGGCGCTCCACACCGGCCGCGCGGACGGCCTCGATGACGTTGCGGTGCCCCGACACGCGATCGGCGTCCGTGCCCGAGATGAGCAGAACACGCGAGACACCGTCGAGGCTCGCGGCGAGAGTGTCGGGTCGGGCGTAGTCGAACTCGACGACGCGGATGCCGCGCGCCGAGAGGTCGTCCGCCTTTGCGGGAGTGCGCACGCCGGCGACAATGTCGGATGCCGCGATGCCGCGCGCGAGGAGCGCGTCGACGACGAGGCGGCCGAGGTGTCCGTTGGCGGCGGTGACGAGGAGGGTCATGGGGTGTCCTTTCGATCGGTACGCCCGAGCCAACGCCCACCGTCTCCTCACATTCCGGAATGAAGGTACCCACTTTCTGGTTAGGTACTGACATGACGGTGAGTCTTTCGGAATTACGGGCCGACAACCCGGGAGTCTTCTCCGACGGGTGTCCCACCCGCACGGTGCTGGATCACGTCATGGGCAGATGGGGCGTGCTCGTGCTCGTGACGCTCTCCGACGGGACCCAGCGGTGGGGTGAGCTGCGACGCGGCATCTCGGGCATCAGCGAGAAGATGCTCGCCAGCACTCTGAAGACCCTGGAGGCCGACGGTCTCGTCCAGCGGACGGCGTACCCCGAGGTGCCGCCGCGCGTCGAGTACGCGCTCACCGACCTCGGTCGCGACCTCATGGAGCGGATGCTGCCCCTCATGGCGTGGGTCGCCGACCACGCCGACGGCATGCTCGACCGATCCGTCTGACCCGCGCGGCGTCCTACGCTCGAGACATGCGACTCCCGCGCGAAACCCTGACGTTCCGCTCGCCACGTCGCGGGCCGTTCCTCCAGGTCGCCAAGTCGGCCGCGGCGATGGTGGCCGCCTGGATCGTCGCCGACCTGCTCGTGCCCGGACCGCCCCCGATCTTCGCCGCGATCGCGGCCGTTCTCGTGGTGCAGCCCAGCATCAACCAGTCGTTCACCCGGGCCGTCGAGCGCAGCGTCGGCGTGATCGTGGGAGTGGTCATCGCCTCCGTGCTCGGGATCGTGCTGGGATCCCCGACCTGGGTCATCCTGCTGGCTGCGGGCGTCTCGCTCGTGGTGGCGTGGGTGCTGCGCATGTCCCCCGGGACCACGAACCAGGTCGCGATCAGTGCGGTCCTCGTGCTCGCGCTGGGAACGGCGACGCCGAACTATGCGCTGGACCGCGTTCTCGAGACGATCATCGGCGCCCTCATCGGCATCGTGATCAACACCGCCCTCGTCCCGCCGGTGCTCGTGCCGCCCGCCCGCGAGAAGATCGAGGTCCTCGGCCGCGAGCTCGCCGCGGCTCTGGAGCGCCTCGCCGACGCGCTCGAGACACCGCAGACCCGCGAGTCGCTGGAAGGTCTCCTGCTCGAGGCGCGGCTGCTCAGGCCTGTTCGGGATGCCGCGGCCGACGCGATCCGCGACGGCGCCGACTCGCTGTCGCTGAACCCGCGCAGTTCCCGCCACCGCGCCGACCTCGCGGTCATGCAGGCCCGGCTCGACCGGTTCACCCCGGTGGTGACGCAGGCGGTCGGGATGACCCGGGCCGTCTACGACGGCTACACCTCGTCGATCGTCGAGGATCCGTCGGTGCGAGCGATCGCCGAGCAGCTCCATCGCGCCGCGCACGACGTGCGGCTGAGCTTCGGCCTGGACCCGCGCACCGAGCCGCAGCAGATGGAGCCGGAACCCGCACTGACGCGGCCCCTGCAGATCCGCACCCCGTCGACCGAGCACTGGGTACTCGTGGGCTCGCTCCTGATGGATCTGCACCGCATCCACGAGAGCCTGCGCGACGACACCCCCTGACACCGCCCCAACCCGCCGCACACGGCCCCGGCGCGCTCGGGCGCTGGTTGACTGGTCGCATGGGTACCGCGATGTTCCCGCTGGGAGCCGTTCTCTTCCCCCACACGCCGCTGGCGCTGCGGATCTTCGAGGAGCGCTATCTCGTCATGCTGGGGATGCTGCTCGACGAGGTCGATCCCGAGTTCGGGGTGGTGCTCATCGAGCGCGGCACCGAGACCGGCGGGGGCGACCAGCGTTTCACCCTGGGGACCATGGCGCGTCTGAGTCACGTCGTCCCCCAGGCGGGACAGATGTCGATCGTCGCGCGCGGGGAGCAGCGCTTCGAGATCGTGCGGTGGCTCGACGACGCACCGTATCCCCGCGCCGAGGTCCGCGCGCTGCCCGATCTGGAGTGGACCGACGCCCTCGCGCCCCTGCTCGACGAGGCGGAGCGCATCGTTCGCCGCGTGCTCGGGCGGGCACGGGAGTTCGGCGCGACGCGCTGGGATCCCGACGTGGAGCTCTCCGAGGAACCGCTCGAACGCGCGTGGCAGATCGCCGCGATCGCGCCGCTCGGCGAACTGGATCAGATGGAGCTGCTGCGCTCCCCCACGATGGGCGGGTTGCTGCGCGCCACCGTCGACCTCACCCTTGCGGCCGAGCCGCTCCTGGGCGACCCCGTCCCCGACGGCGTGATCGTCGTCATGGACGAAGACGACGCCGAGGACGAGGACTGACCGCCGTCAGTTCACCGTTGACCCGGACGCGCCTCAGCCGACGGCGCGCTCACGAGTTCGCTCCTTCGGGCGCGGCGGCCAGCGCTTCGGGGATCAGCGTCTCTCCCGCGCCGAACCGGATGAAGCGGCCGATGGTCGCGGGCTGGACGAGGCTCCCCGCCACCGCGGCGGCGACGTCGGCACGCCCGACCTCTGCCTTGCCCTGCGGTGCGGTCGTGATGCGCCCCGTCGGCGGGTCGAGCGTGAGGGTACCGGGACCGAGGATCGTCCAGTCCAGGTCGCTGGCGCGCAGGTGGTCGTCGGCGGCGAGCTTCGCGTCGGCGTAAGCGAAGAACGGATCGTCCTTCGGGATGCCGTGATCCGGGGTCGAGCCGATCCACGACACCATCACGAAGCGGCGCACGCCGGCCTTCGCGGCGGCGTCGACCGCGCGCTGCGCGGCGTCTCGGTCGACGGCGTACGTCCGATCCGCCGAGCCCCCGCCTGCTCCCGCCGACCACACGACCGCGTCGGCGCCGTCGAAGGCAGCGGCCATCTCGTCGACGCCGGCCTTCTCGACGTCGAGCACGAGCGGACGACCGCCCGCCTGCTCCACGTCCGCGCGGTGGTCGGGGTTGCGCACCACCGAGACCGCCTCGTCGCCGCGTTCGGCGAGCAGGCCCGCCAGGTGCAGCGCGACCTTCCCGTGGCCTCCGATGATCACGATGCGTTCCATGTCCTGCCCTCCGGCTCTCTCGGTCGACGTTTTCGGATCATGCGGCCGGCCCGATCTCGCCGGGCCGCCCGTGTCCTCCTGTCGGGGATCCGTCGCGAGCCTACGCGCGGCCGCCGACACGCCCCGCGGGGTTGACTGGGTCAGTCCACGTCGCCGTCGACGTACACCCAGCGGCCCCCGCGTCGCACGAATCTGCTGTGCTCGGCGAGCACTCCGCGTTCGTTCCCCTGGCGCCAGGCCGCGCGGAACGTCACCGTCGCGGCATCCCCGTCCTCGGTCGCGTCCTCGATGACCAGACCGTCCCAGACGGTGCCGTCATCGAGGTCGATGTCGTCCGGACGGGTCGAGGGATGCCACGTCCGTGCGAGGTGCGCGGTGTCGCCCACCACGAAGGCGGTGTAGCGCGAGCGCATCAACCGTTCGGCCGACGGCGCCGACCCACCGTCCAGAAGCGGGCCGCAGCACTCGCGGAACTCCGCGCGTCCGCACGGGCACGGCGCGGACGCGGACGGACGGAGGGAGGAAGCGCCGAAGGACACCCCGACACTCTAGGTTCTTCGCCGCCCGCCGTCCTCGTACGATGGGCGGAGGCGGCCCCGCTCCGTCGCCGGAAAGGCCCGGCATGTCCGACCGACTCATGCTTTTGGACACCGCGTCGCTGTACTTCCGTGCGTTCTACGGCGTGCCGGACAAGGTCCACGCGCCCGACGGCACCTCGGTGAACGCCGCGCGTGGACTGCTCGACATCATCGCCAAGCTGGTCTCGACGTACGAGCCGACGCGGCTCGTCGCCTGCTGGGACGATGACTGGCGTCCGAAGTGGCGCGTGGAACTGATCCCGACGTACAAGGCGCACCGTGTGGTCGAGACCGTCGCCGGGGCTCCCGACGTCGAAGAGGTGCCGGCGGGGCTGACGGCGCAGATCCCGCTCATCCGCGAGACCCTCGATGCGCTCGGGATCGCCGTGGTCGGCGCTCCCGACCACGAGGCCGACGACGTCATCGGCACGCTCGCCACCCACGCCGACGTGCCAGTTGACATCGTCACGGGCGACCGCGATCTCTTCCAGCTCGTCGACGACGATCGCGACATCCGCGTGGTCTATACCGCTCGAGGAATGAGCAACCTCGAGATCATCGACGACGCAGCCGTGCGAGCCCGCTACGGCATCGGCTCGGCGCAGTACGCCGACTTCGCCGCGTTGCGCGGCGACCCCTCGGACGGCCTGCCCGGCGTCGCGGGGATCGGCGAGAAGTCCGCGGCCGCGCTCCTGGGTGCGCACGGCGACCTCGACGGCATCCGGTCCGCGGCGGAAGCCGGTACCGCAGGCACTCCCGCGCAACGGTCCAAGATCCTCGCGGCCACCGACTACCTCGACGTCGCGCCGACCGTGGTGTGCGTCGCCCGCGACCTCGACCTCGGAACCGTCGACGACCGCATCCTGGTTGACGACTCCCGCGCCGCCGCAGCGGCCGACCTCGCCGAACGATGGAAACTCGGCGGCTCGATGACCCGCGCCATCACCGCCCTGCGCGGCTGAACGCCCCCCGTCAGCGGTTGCGCGCGAGCCACTCCCGGAGGCGCGGGAGCGGCCACGTCGTGATGATGCGCTCGGTGGGCACTCCCGCAGCTTCGGCCCGCGCGGCCCCGTGATCCAGCAGCGACAGCTGACCCGGAGCGTGGGCGTCGGAGTCGATCGAGAACAGACATCCCTCGGCCAACGCGAGCGCCAACAGGTCGTCCGGCGGATCCTGGCGCTCGGGCCGCGAGTTGATCTCGACCGCGACACCGGCCGCGGCGCACGCCGCGAACACGGCCCGCGCATCGAACTCCGACGGCGGGCGCGTGCCCCGCGCCCCTTCGACCAGCCGCCCGGTGACGTGCCCCACGACGTCCACACGCGGATCGCGGGCCGCGGTCACGAGACGCCGGGTCATCGCCGGACTCTCCATCCGCAGCTTCGAATGAACGGATGCCACGACCACGTCGAGCTCGCGCAGCAACGCGTCCTCCTGGTCGAGGCCGCCATCGTCGAGGATGTCGACCTCGATCCCGGTCAGGAGCGTGAAATCATCATCGGTGTAGCCGTGGACGACATCGATCTGCGCCCGCAAGCGTTCGGGCGACAGCCCGTTGGCGACGGTGAGCCGCGGCGAGTGATCGGTGAGCGCGAGGTACTCGTGGCCGAGGCCGCGCGCCGCCGCCACCATCGGTTCGATCGGGGTCAGCCCGTCCGACCAGTCGCTGTGACTGTGCAGGTCGCCGCGCAGCACCGCCCGAAGCGCGGCCCCGCCGGCCGCGCCCGCCGCGGCACGCAACGCGGCCAGTCGTTCGGGCACACCGCCTTCCAGCGCCTCCCGGATCACCGTGTACGTCGAGTCGCCGATGCCCGGACGGCGCCGCAGCCCCGGGTCGCGCAGCTCGGCGTCGCTCAGCCCGTGGATGGCGGCCGCGGCCGTCCGGAACGCCTTCGACTTGTAGCGCGACGATCTCTCCCGCTCGAGCAGATACGCGACCTCGGTGAGCGCGTCGAGCGGGTCCACGGTCAGTCCGCCAGCTCCCGGGTCGTGGCGACCCACTGGTCGAGCTTCGCCAGCGCGCGCCCGTCGTCCACCGCCGCCGCGGCGTCGGACATCGCCTCGGCGATCCGCTCCAGAATCGGACGCTGCACCTGCGCGGCATCCTGGAACAAGCGGTACGACACGATCCCGGCGGCCGCGTTCAAGAGCACGATGTCGCGCACCGCACCGGTCTCGCCGGCCAGCGTCCGCCGCACCACCTCGGCGTTGTGATCGGGACTCCCGCCCAGCAGGTCGTCGATGTCGGCGAGCGGGATGCCGAGATCCCGGGGATCCAGATCGTGCTCGTGCACATCGCCGCGGCTGATCTCCCAGACGCGGCTGTGACCGGTCGTGGTCAGCTCATCGAGCCCGTCGTCCCCGCGGAAGACCAGTGCCGTGGCGCCGCGTGTCCGGAACACGCCCGTGATGAGCGGGACCCGGTCCAGGTGCGCGACGCCCACCGCGTTGGCCTCGGCGCGCGCGGGGTTGCACAGCGGACCGAGGAAGTTGAAGACGGTCGGTACGCCCAGTTCCGCGCGCGTCGGCCCCGCATGGCGGAATCCCGGGTGAAACGCGGCCGCGAAGGCGAACGTGATCCCGGTGCGTTCGAGCGTCTCGGCGACGGCGACCGGGTCCAGCGTGAGCGCGATCCCGAGGGACGACAGCACGTCCGACGACCCCGACGCCGAGCTCGCGGCGCGATTGCCGTGCTTGACCACGGGGATCCCGGATGCCGCTGCCACCACCGCCGCCATCGTCGACACGTTCACCGTGCCGTAGCGGTCTCCGCCGGTGCCGACGATGTCGAGCACCTCGGCGCGCACCGGAAGCGGCACCGCGGCTTCGAGGATCGCGTCACGGAAGCCGACGATCTCTTCGACGGTCTCTCCCTTTGCTCGCAGCGCGACGAGGAATCCGGCCAGCTGGGACGGCGTCGCCTCTCCGGCCATGACGCGCTGCATGGCCCACGTCGACTCCGACACGCTGAGGTCGCGGCCCTGCAGGAGCGAGGTGAGCAGATCGGGCCAGGTAAAGCGTTCCGCCATGCCATGATCCTTCCACACGCGTACCGTCGCGCCGCCCCGCGGGCGGCCGCCCGGGAACCCGTTCCGCACCGGGGATTCCTTGCTGATTCTTAGGCTTCCCTAAGTCTCGACGATGGAATATCTCCAGCTGGAGGTGGGAATATCGCCCTCTCGGATCGCGCATAATGGGATGGTGACGACACCAGCGACGTATTCCCAGGCCGTGCGCGCCGTGAAGCGACCAGATCCGGTCGCTGTCGGCACGATCGTGTGGCTGGGCAGCGAAGTCATGTTCTTCGCCGGCCTGTTCGCGATCTACTTCACTCTGCGCAGCACGTCCGCGCCACTGTGGGCCGAAGAGACGCAGCTGCTCAACGTGCCCTTCGCGACCGTCAACACGATCATCCTCGTGCTGTCCTCGGTCACGTGCCAGATGGGCGTCTTCGCCGCCGAGCGCTACCAGCCCTACACGGTCAAGAAGAACAGCTTCTGGCAGCGCTGGGGAATGGTTGAGTGGTTCTACCTCACCTTCATCCTCGGCGCGGTCTTCGTGTCCGGTCAGGTGTGGGAGTACGCGACCCTGGTGGCCGAGGGCATGCCGATCAGCGCGAACCCCTACGCCTCGGCCTTCTACCTGACCACTGGATTCCACGCCCTGCACGTGACGGGTGGCCTCATCGCCTTCCTGCTCGTCATCGGCCGCGCGTACGCCGTGAAGAACTTCGGTCGCAAAGAGATGACCACCTCGATCGTCGTGTCCTACTACTGGCACTTCGTCGATGTCGTCTGGATCGCGCTGTTCTTCGTCATCTACTTCCTGAAGTAAGAGAGCTGCACCTCACATGGCACGAGAGAAGAAGCCGCGTCGCTCGAACGGACGCCGCAGTCCCCTGGCCGCCGCCGCACTGATCGGCATCGGCCTGCTCCTCACCGGCGGCATCTATGCCGGTGCGTCGGCCGCCATGGCCGCGACCGACACGCCCACGAGCGCATCCAACTCCGCCAGCTCGGTCGAAGAGGGCAAGAAGCTCTTCCAGGCCAACTGCGCCACGTGCCACGGTCTCGACCTCCAGGGCAGCGAGCAGGGCCCGTCGCTCTTCGGTGTCGGCGAACTCTCGGTCCACTTCCAGGTCTCGACCGGACGCATGCCGCTGCAGGCCCAGGGCCCGCAGGCCCCGCAGAAGCCGGTGCAGTTCACGGACGAGCAGATCAACGCGATCGCCGCCTACGTGCAGTCGTCGGCCCCCGGGCCGGCCTACCCGTCGGCCGAGACCCTCGACGGAGAGGGCGACCTCTCCCACGGTGCCGAGCTGTTCCGCATCAACTGCGCGATGTGCCACAACGTGGCCGGCGCCGGCGGTGCACTCACCGAGGGCAAGTGGGCCCCCGGCCTGCACACGGTCACGCCGCTCAACATGTACGCGGCGATGGTCACCGGCCCCCAGAACATGCCGGTGTTCAACGACCTCAACCTCACCCCCGAAGACAAGCGCGACGTCATCTCGTACCTGATGTTCCTTCAGAAGTCCGAGTCCCCCGGCGGCTACGCACTCGGATCGCTCGGTCCGGTCTCGGAGGGCCTGTTCATCTGGATCTTCGGTATCGGAGCGCTCATCGCGCTCACCGTGTGGATCACGGCGAAGTCCAACTGATCGTCGTCATCGACATTACGTAACGTACGAGGAGCACCATGGCACACGAGGAAGACGCACTCGAGCACGAGAGGGCTTCATGGAAGCCCGGCTCCGGGCTCGCCGTCGCGGTTCCCGACCCCGTGCAGAACCCCGGTCTCCCGGGGCACCGCCAGCGCATGACGGACCAGGACCCGCAGGCGATGAAGCGTGCGGTCCGCACGGTCTACACGCTGTTCTACTTCTCGGTCGCGGCGAGCATCTGGGCGAGCATCGCCTACATGATCTTCCCGATCGAATCGGGCGCGCTGATCGACATCCGCTACAACAACCTCTTCATCGGTCTGGGTATCGCCTTCGCGCTGCTCGCGATCGGAATCGGCGCCATCCACTGGTCCAAGTCCGTGATGTCCGACAAGGAGTACATCGAGGACCGTCACGCCACCCGTGGGCGCGACGTCACCCGTGAGGGTGCGATCAACGTGTTCGCCGAGGCGAACGAGGAGTCCGGCTTCGGTCGTCGCGAGATCATCCGCAACTCGATGTTCGCCGCGCTGGTGGCCTCGGTCATCCCCGGCATCACCCTGTTCCGCGGCCTCGCGCCCCAGGACCAGGACCCGGTCGCGCTCCTCAGCCACACCATGTGGGAGGGCGGCATGCGCCTCGCGCACGATCCCTCGGGTCGTCCGATCCGCGCCGCCGACGTCACGCTCGGCTCGGCCTTCCACGTGATCCCCGAAGAGCTCGCCGGCCTCGGCCACGACGAGGGGTACCTGGAGGAGAAGGCGAAGGCGATCGTGCTGCTCATGCGCCTGCAGCCGGAGCAGCTGAACCCCGAGACCAACCGCATGGACTGGACGTACGACGGCATCGTCGCGTACTCCAAGGTCTGCACGCACGTCGGCTGCCCCGTCGCCCTGTACGAGCAGCAGACCCACCACCTCCTGTGCCCCTGCCACCAGTCGCAGTTCGACGTCGCCAACGGAGCGGCCGTCATCTTCGGCCCGGCCGCCCGTCCCCTGCCGCAGCTCCCGATCACCGTCGACGCCGAGGGCTACCTCGTCGCGCAGAGTGACTTCGAAGAGCCCGTCGGCCCCAGCTTCTGGGAGCGCTCATGAGCACCGCCACCCATCCCACGGAGAACGTGACCACCGAGCCGGCGGTCTACTCGGGTCCTCCCCAGACCGGCCGTGACAGCAGCAAGCCCCTCGGCGGCAAGTTCGTCGGCGCCGCGGCGAACTATCTCGACGAGCGCACGAGCATCTCGGGCATCGTCAAGGAGCTCGGTCGCAAGATCTTCCCCGACCACTGGTCGTTCATGCTCGGTGAGATCGCCCTGTGGAGCTTCGTCGTCGTGCTCCTCTCGGGCACGTTCCTGACCTTCTTCTTCCAGGCCTCGATGGTCGAGACGCACTACAACGGCGCCTACGAGCCCATGCGCGGAATCGCGATGTCGGCGGCCATGGAGTCCGCCCTGCACATCTCGTTCGACCTGCGCGGTGGCCTGCTGGTCCGCCAGATCCACCACTGGGCTGCGCTGGTCTTCGTCGCCGGTATCGGCGTGCACATGCTCCGCGTGTTCTTCACGGGCGCGTTCCGCAAGCCGCGTGAGCTGAACTGGGTCGTCGGCTTCATCCTCTTCATCCTCGCGATGGCCGAGGGCTTCACCGGCTACTCCCTCCCCGACGACCTGCTCTCGGGCAACGGTCTGCGCATCATCGACGGCATGATCAAGGGCCTGCCGATCATCGGCACCTGGACCTCGTTCCTGCTGTTCGGCGGCGAGTTCCCGGGGACGGCGATCGTCGGCCGCCTGTACACGCTGCACATCCTCTTGCTGCCGGCGATCCTCGTCGCGCTCCTGGCCGTGCACCTCATGCTGATGATCATCAACAAGCACACGCAGTTCGCCGGGCCCGCCCGGACGAACAGCAACGTCGTGGGCTACCCGATGCTCCCGGTCTACGCCTCCAAGATGGGTGGCTTCTTCTTCATCACGTTCGGTGTGATCGTCCTGATCGCCGCTCTCGTGACGATCAACCCCATCTGGAACTACGGTCCGTACGACCCGTCGCCCGTGTCCGCCGGTACCCAGCCCGACTGGTACATCGGCTTCGCGGACGGCATGCTGCGCCTGATCCCGCCGCACCTCGAGTTCGTGCTCTGGGGACACACCTGGTCGTGGAACATCATCATCCCGGTCGCCGTCCTGGGTCTGTTCATCGTCATCGTGCTGATCTACCCCTTCATCGAGGCGTGGATCACCGGTGACAAGCGCGAGCACCACATCGCCCAGCGTCCCCGCAACGCCGCGACCCGTACCGCCATCGGCGCCGCCGGTGTCACGTTCTACGCGGTTATGTGGGCAGCGGCCTCGTCCGACATCATGGCGACGCACTTCCACCTCACGATGGAAGGCGTCATCCACGCCCTGCAGGCCCTGCTGATCCTCGGCCCGATCGTCGCCTACTTCGTCACGAAGCGCATCTGCATCGCGCTGCAGAAGAAGGATCGCGAGATCGCTCTGCACGGCTACGAGTCCGGTCGTATCGTCCGTCTCCCCGGCGGTGAGTACATCGAGGTGCACCAGCCCGTCGACGAGTACGAGCGGTGGAAGCTGGTCGACAACGAGACCTACGAACCGCTCGTCGTCCGTCCGAACGACAAGGGCCAGATCCCCTGGCACCAGAACTTCCGCGCCTCGATCTCGCGGTGGTTCTTCGAGGACCGGCTGACTCCGGTCACTCAGGCCGAGATCGACGCTGCGGTCGCGCACCAGCACCACGAGCTCGACCACATCGACCACGAGGAGACCGACGAGATCGCCGGCGCCAACGCCCGCGCCGATGCCGAGGGTCGCCCCCACATGGCGATCGGCGAGCGGACCGAGGTCGAGTTCCCTGCCCCCAAGGGTCTCGGCGGCAAGAAGGACTCTGAAGACAAGGGCGAGTGAGCCCAGACGAAACCCCGGTGCTGCGGCACCGGGGTTTCGTCGTTCCCGGCACGACGTCGGCGCACTCGGCCCCGTAGCTCCCCCTCCCCCGCACTCCCCTCGAGATGGCAGGATGCCGTCTCTCGATGGCATCCGGCTCCCTCTCTTCCGCGGGACGGAGCGCGCTAGCGTCGTCACATGACCGACGCCGCGCTGTACTTCTCGACCCGCCTCGCGCACGAGACCGATCCGTCCGACGTATACGCCGCACAGAGGGCGCAGGATAGGTTCGTGCTCGTCGATGTCCGTGGCCAGGACGCCTGGGACCAGGGGCGCATCACGGGCGCCGTGCACATGCCCTATCGGGAGATCACGGAACGCGCGCCGACGGAGATCCCTCACGACATGCCCGTCGTCGTCTATTGCTGGAGCCCGGGGTGCAACGCCGGCCAGAAGGGCGCTCTCGCCTTCGCCCAGTTGGGCTACGACGTCCGGGAGATGATCGGCGGGTACGAATACTGGGTGCGCGAAGGCCAGCCCTCCGAGAACGACGAAGGACCGTGCGAGCGCGTCTTCGATCCCACGGTGATGGTCGTGCGTCGCTGAGCCGACGCGGAGGCGGGATGCCCCTGGCCTAGGATTCCGACATGCTCCACCCTCCCCTCGCACCGTTCGCCACAGGATTCCTCGAGCGTCCGGACGGCGCTCGCCTGTTCTGGGAGACGTCCGGCAATCCCCACGGCCGACCTGCTCTGTACGTGCACGGGGGTCCGGGCGGCGGTCTGGGCCGCGGCGGGTACAGACGGCGTTTCGACCCCGATCTGCACTTCCTCGTGGGTCTCGACCAGCGCGGGTGCGGGAAGAGCACCCCGTGGGCGTGCGACGACCTCGCGACCCTCGAGACGCAGACCATGGACGACCTGATTGCGGACCTCGAGGCGCTGCGCGGCCATCTCCACATCGAGCGGTGGCTGCTGCACGGAGTCTCGTGGGGGTCGACCCTCGCACTGGCCTATGCACTCGAGCACCCCGGTCGCGTCACCGCCATCGTGAACTTCGCCGTCACCAGCGGGAGCCGCGCCGAGATCGACTGGATCACCGATGGGATCGCGCGGGTGTTCCCCGAGGCGCACGAACGTCTCCGTGAGCCGCTGGAGCCCGATGAACGCACGGTCGACGGCTATGCGCGACTCCTGCGCTCTCCCGATCGCGCCGTACGTCAGGATGCCGCGGAGCGGTGGGATACCTGGGAGGCCACGCACATCTCACTGGGACCGCAGGCCGGTCCGGGCCCGCTGCACGAAGACGCACGGGAGCAGCGCAATTTCGCCACCCTGGTGACGCACTATTGGGCCCACGACTGCTTCCTGCCCGCGGAGAAGGCCGTCCTCGCCCGGGCCTCGGAGCTCAGCGGCATCCCCGGCGTCCTGATCCACGGCCGGCGTGACATCAGCGGCCCGGCATTCACCGCGTGGCAGCTGCATCGGTCCTGGCCCGGCGGCGTGCTGCACATCGTCGAAGAAGACGGCCACGGAGGGTCGCGCAGCGTGGAGATCGCCGCGGAGGCCATCGACGTGTTCGGGCGGTCATAACCCGCCCGGTGGACGCCCCCCGGCCGCCCCGTCGATATCAGGCCGTTTCGACGTCCTCGGTGAACCAGCGAGCCGCCGAGCCCAGGAAGATCGGATCGGAGGGTACCGCGTCGTCATCCACCACGTCGCACACGACCGCCGTCACGTTGTCGCGGGTCCCTGCCTCCAGGGCGAGAGCCACCGCCGACGCCGCCGCCGCGTGTGGGCCGTCCGCTGCGGCGATGAGCCGCGCGACATCCGCCTCCGGGACGTAGTCGGTGAGGCCGTCGCTGCACAGCAGCCAGCGGTCGCCCGGCTGCGGTGCGTGGGTGGCGACCGAGACCACGTCCCCCTCCGAACCGGCGAGGGAGGCCGTGATGATGTTCCGACGCGGGTGCGCGGCCGCAGCCTCGGGCGAGATGATGCCGTGGTCGACGAGTGCCTGGACGTACGAGTCGTCGCGCGTCTGGCGGGAGAACTCGCCATCACGCAGAAGATAAGCGCGGGAGTCGCCCGTGTGAGCCAGCAGAAGTTCTGCACCGGCGCCGAGGAAGACACCCGTGAAAGTCGTGGCCATCCCCTCCAGGGCCGGGTCGCGCTCGACGTGCGCTCGGATGTCCCAATTGGCCTCACGGATGCGGACGAGCAGGCCGTCGGCATCCAGATCCGATCCCCGCGTGGCGACCAGACGATGCACGAGCGCTGCCGACGCAAGATCGCCGGAGGGGCCGCCGCCGACGCCGTCCGCGACCGCCGCACCCCAGGACGCCGCAAAAGCGGCGTCCTGGTTGGTGGGACGATGCGCGCCAGCGTCGGAGACGGCGGCCGCGTTCAACCGAAGGGGCACGGGATCAGCGCGCGAAATACCCGCGGTAGTACTCGTAAACCCAACCGACGATCGCGATCGCGAAGATGACGAAGGCGACGGGCACGAGCCAGCTTCCAACCGCCAGGCCGATCACCGCGATGGCCGCGGAACCGGCGAGGACGATGGGCCACCACGACCACGGGCTGAACTCACCCATCTCGGGGTCGCCGTCGTCGATGTCGGCCGTCAGCGAGTCCTCGGGCAGCTCACCGCGCTGTGCCTTGAGCACACGGCCGATGTAGAAGCCGATCATCGCACTCATCAGGCCCATAAAGACCAGAGCGACTGTTCCGACCCACTCCAGCTCGCCGTGGCTGATGATGTTCCACACCACGTAGACCGCGGCGATGAACAGCGAGAAGGCGGTGAGAATCCACCAGAGGTTGACGTTGGTACGCATCGGTTACTTGACCTCTCCGGCAGCAGCGTCGACCACGGGCGCGTCGGGCGCATCCTTGGCCGGTCCCACACCGACCGGCACGCCGGCCTCGGGGTGGTTCAGGTCGAAGGCAGGACGCTCGCTGCGGATACGCGGGATAGACGTGAAGTTGTGACGCGGCGGCGGGCACGACGTGGCCCACTCGAGCGACGCGCCGTACCCCCACGGGTCGTCGACGGTCACACGAGGTGCCTTGCGAGCCGTGATCCAGACGTTCAGCAGGAACGGGATCATCGAGGCGCCGAGGATCATCGATCCCACGGTCGAGAGCTGGTTGCCCCAGGTGAAGCCGTCGGCCGCGGCGTAGTCGGCGTAGCGGCGCACCATGCCGTCCACGCCCAGCCAGTGCTGGATGAGGAAGGTCATGTGGAATCCGACGAACAGCATCCAGAAGTGCACCATACCGAGACGCTCGTTGAGCATCTTGCCGGTCCACTTCGGCCACCAGAAGTAGAAGCCCGCGAACATCGCGAACACGACGGTGCCGAAGACCACGTAGTGGAAGTGCGCCACGACGAAGTACGAGTCGGACAGGTGGAAGTCCAGCGGCGGCGACGCGAGGATGACGCCGGTGAGGCCACCGAACACGAAGGACACCAGGAAGCCGAGCGCGAAGACCATGGGGGTCTCGAACGTGACCGAGCCTCGCCAGAGCGTTCCGATCCAGTTGAAGATCTTCACGCCGGTCGGAACCGCGATGAGCATCGTCATCAGCGCGAAGAACGGCAGGAGGACTCCGCCCGTGACGTACATGTGGTGTGCCCACACCGCGACGGAGAGCGCCGCGATGGCGATCGTCGCGTAGACGAGGGTCTTGTATCCGAAGATCGGCTTACGGCTGAACACCGGGAAGATCTCGGAGACGATGCCGAAGAACGGCAGCGCGATGATGTACACCTCGGGGTGACCGAAGAACCAGAACAGGTGCTGCCACAGCAGCACGCCACCGTTCTCGGGGTTGTAGATCTGAGCGCCGAGCACGCGGTCGGCGGCGGCGGCGAAGATCGCGGCGGCCAGGACCGGGAAGGCCAGCAGGATCAGGATGCTCGTGATGAGCGTGTTCCACGAGAAGATCGGCATCCGCCACATGGTCATGCCGGGCGCCCGCATCGTGAGAACAGTCGTGATGAAGTTCACGGCACCGAGGATCGTTCCGAAACCGCTGATGCCCAGGCCGAGCATCCAGAGGTTGCCTCCGACGCCGGGCGAGAAGCTCGCGTTGGCCAGCGGCTGATACGCGAACCATCCGAAGCCGGCGGCACCCTGCGGGGTGAGGAACCCGGACACGGCGATCGTCGAGCCGAAGAGGAACAGCCAGAAGGCGAACGCGTTCAGACGCGGGAACGCCACATCGGGAGCACCGATCTGCAGCGGCAGCAACGCGTTGGCGAAACCGGCGAAGAGCGGCGTCGCGAACATGAGCAGCATGATCGTGCCGTGCATCGTGAACAGCTGGTTGTACTGCTCTTTGGTCGGGATGATCTGCATCCCGGGCTCGAACAGCTCGGCGCGGATGATGAGCGCCATCACACCGCCGAGCATGAAGAACAGCACCGAGGCGATGAGGTACATGTACCCGATCGTCTTGTGGTCGGTGGAGGTGATCCACTTGACGACCAGGTTGCCCTTCTGCTCCACACGGGTGCTGCTGAGGAGAGCGGCTTGACGCGGCGGGAGGGTCGTCGGGCGCGATGCGCCCTTCTCCTGGAGCGGAAGCGTCGTGGCCATGATCACTCGTTCCCTTCGGTGCCGGCCGTGCTGAGGTTCTGCAGGCGGGACAGATCACTGATGTCGCCGACGTCGCCGGCCGAGCGCAGGGAGTCGAGGTAGGCCTCGTACTCGCCCTCGCTGACGACCTTCACGTTGAACAGCATGGCGGAGTGGTATTCACCGCACAGCTCGGCGCACTTGCCCTCGTAGGTGCCCTCACGGGTCGGGGTGAACGACCAGTAGTTCTCCTTGCCGAGGTACATGTCCTTCTTGTAGAGGAAGTCGATGATCCAGAACGAGTGGATCACGTCGCGCGAACGCAGCTCGATCTGGACGGTCTTGTTGACCGGCAGGTACAGCGTCGGCACGTCCTGAAGGTCGTACCCGTCGCCGGTTGCCTTGGCCTGGACGCCCATGGAGTACACCGCGTCCGAGTTGTCTTCGCGCTCACCGTTGTACTGGAAGTCCCAGGCCCACTGCTTGCCGTACGCAGTGATCGAGACGTCGGGGTTCTCATACTGCGTCTCGAGCGTGTTCTGGTCACGGGCGGTGAAGGCGAAGAAGCCCACCACGAGGATCAGCGGCACAACCGTGTAGAAGATCTCGACCGGCATGTTGTAGCGCAGCTGCACCGGCAGGCCCGACTGGCCCTTGCGACGCCGGTAGGCGATGACCGCCCACAGCATGAGGCCCCACGTGAGGACACCCACCGCGAGCAGGACGATCCACGAGTTGACCCACAGGCCGGCGACCATGTCGGTGTGGTTCGTCGCGGGTGTTCCGTCGTCGACGAATCCCGGGAGGAATCCGTGGAGCTGCGACGTGGTGCAGCCGGAGAGGAGGGCGACGGACGCGATCCCGACGGGGACAGCTGCCCAGCGAAGGCGACGTTTGGAGGGCACAGTGCACCTTTCCGGGTCGTGGATGTTGCTCTCGACAGTCTAGAGCAAGCTCTTACGGTTCTCTGGCCATTCGTCCAGCACCGAAGCATCGAAAACCCCCGGATTCCGCGGTGTGATCCGTGGTTTCCGGGGGTCGTCGAATCGGCGCCGAAGCGTCGTGGCCGGCGTCAGTGGAAGCTGTCGCCGCAGGCGCAGGAGCCCTGCGCGTTGGGGTTGTCGATCGTGAAGCCCTGCTCCGAGATCGTGTCCTTGAAGTCGATGTGCGCACCGTCGAGGTACGGAACGCTCATGTCGTCGATGATGACCTCGACGCCGTCGAAATCGACGACCTTGTCGCCGTCGAGATAGCGCTCGTCGAAGTAGAGCTGGTAGATGAGTCCGGAGCATCCGCCCGGCTGCACGGCGACGCGCAGACGGAGGTCGTCGCGTCCCTCCTGCGAGAGCAGGCTCTTCACCTTGTCGGCGGCGGCGTCGGTGAGGGCGACTCCGTGCTCGCGGGTGACGGCGTCGGACGACAGTGTCGTGTCGGTCATGGCGTGGCCCTTCGGGTCGTTCGGTCGCGGGGACGAGTCGATTCTACGCCCGCCTCGCTCCCGCGGCTCGATCAGACGGTCCGGCGGTTCAGACGCTCCAGCAGCAGCGCCTCCGAGACCAGCGCGTTGCCGAAGGTCTCGAGGTGCAGGGACTCGTTCGGGCTGTGGGCCCGGGCGTGCGGATCCTCGACACCCGTGACGAGGATCTGCGCACCGGGGAACTCCCGGACGAGGTCGGCGATGAACGGGATCGATCCCCCGACGCCGACGTCGACGGCATCCACGCCATACCCCTCGGCGAAGGCCTCGCGCGCATCCTCGACGGCCCATCCCCCGGTGTCCACCAGGAACGCGTCGCCGCAGTCGACGTCGGTGAACTCCAGCTGCGCACCGAACGGCGCGTGGGCGCGCAGGTGCGTCTCCAGCGCGGCGAAGGCCTCCTGCGCCGACTGGCCGGGAGCCACACGGGCACTGAGGACGACGCGGGTCTGCGGAGCCAGGGTGTTCGATGCGGACTCGACGGGGGTGGCATCCCACCCCGTGATCGTGATCGACGGCTTGTTCCACAGGCGGCTGAGGATGCTGTCGCGTCCGATGGGCGACACGCCGTCGAGCAGGCCGGACTCGGCGCGCAGGGTCTCCTCGTCGTACGGCGGCGTGTCGGCGTCGCGCACGGCCAGACCTTCGACGGCGACCGCGCCGTCGTCGTCCCACAGCGTCGACAGGAGCTTCACCGTGGCGAGCATGGCATCCGGAACCGCGCCGCCCATCATTCCCGAGTGCGAGGCGTGGGCGAGGGTGCGGACCGTGAGGGTGAAACGCGCGTTGCCGCGCAGCGACACCGTCAGCCCGGGCGTGCGCTCGTCCCAGTTGCCGGAGTCGGCCACGACGATGACATCGGAACGGAGCACGTCGGCGTGGTCGACGAGGAACTGCGCGAACGAGCGGGAACCGTACTCCTCTTCGCCCTCGATGAACACGGCGATGCCGAGGTCGAGGTCGTCGCCGAGCGTCTCGACCAGGGCACGGATCGCCCCCACATGGACCATGACGCCCGCCTTGTCGTCCGCGGCCCCGCGCCCGTACAGCCGGCCGTCCCGGACGGTGGGCTCGAACGGCGGCGACTCCCACAGGGCCTCGTCACCGGGCGGCTGCACGTCGTGGTGGGCGTACAGCAGCACGGTCGGACGGCCGTTGCGGGCCGGACGGGATGCCAGGACGGCGGGCTGGCCGAGTTCGTCCGTGCCGGGGATCGCGGCGCGCGCGACCTCGACGCGCTCGAACACGCCCGTTCCGCGCATCAGATCGGCGACGGCGTCGGCGCTGCGCTGCACTTCGGCCTGGTCGAAAGCGGGCCAGGCGACGGACGGGATGCGCACGAGGGCGCCGAGATCGGCGAGGGCGGAGGGGATGCCGGCGGACGCGGTGGCGCGGACGGCATCCCGCCGGGACAGGTCGAGGGTCATGCGGGTAATCTTAAGTCTCCGATCCAGTGAGCTCTCGAGGTTATCCGTGGCCAAGTCCCCTGCACCCGTCCCCAACGACACGCCCGTCGAGGCGGAGTCCACCGCTGCGGGGAAGGGGCGCGCGACGCCGTCTCGGGCCGAGCAGGAGGCCGCCCGCAAGCGTCCCCTGGTCCCCGACACCAAAGAAGCGAAGGCTCGCGCGCGCGCCGAGCTCGCCGCCCAGCGCGAGAAGGCCCGCATCGGCATGGCCGCCGGCGACGAGCGCTACCTGCCCGTGCGCGACAAGGGAGACCAGCGCCGGTTCGCCCGTGACTTCGTCGACGCCGGCTGGCACCTCGGCGAGGGCGTGATGCCGTTCATGATCCTCGTCATCGTGCTCACGCTCGTGCCCAATGGCTTCTTCCAGTACTGGTCGTTCGTGGCGCTGTGGATCTTCATCCTCTTCGTCATCGGCGACATGATCATCACCTCGATCCGCGTCAAGCGCGCCGTGAAGGCGAAGTTCGGTGAGGGGCGGGTCGAGAAGGGCCTCGGCTGGTACGCGTCGATGCGCACCGTGCAGATGCGCTTCATGCGACTGCCCAAGGCGCAGGTCAAGCGCGGCCAGTACCCCGCCTGATCCGATCCCTGTCGGCGGCGGCGTGTCCTTCGGGACGCGCCGCCGTTCTCATGCGCCGGGGCGCAGACCTCGGTTGATCTGGCGCGCCCACAACGGGCCGCAGTAGAGGAACGCCGTGTAGCCCTGGACGAGAGTCGCCCCGTGCGCGAGACGTTCCCGCACGTCGTCCGCGGTCTCCACTCCCCCGGCCGAGATCACGACGAACTCCTCGGGCACGGCGGCGCGCACGAGGTCGAGGACCTCCAGCGCCCGTTCTTTCAACGGCGCCCCCGACAGCCCGCCTGCTCCGGCGGCCTCGACGGTGGACGCGGCGGTGCGAAGCCCCTCGCGGCCGATCGTGGTGTTCGTGGCGATGAGGCCGGAAAGCCCCACGTCGACGGCGAGCCGCGCGATGTCCGCCACCTCGTCGTCGGAGAGGTCGGGCGCGATCTTGACCAGCAACGGCGTCGTCCCGGCAGCCTCGAGCACCGCAGAGAGCAACGGACGCAGCGTCTCGACGGCCTGCAATCCCCGCAGACCGGGGGTGTTGGGCGAGGAGACGTTGACGACGAGATAATCCGCGAGCGGTGCCAGCAGACGGGCGCTGCGGACGTAGTCGGTCGTGGCATCCTCGACGGCCACCGCCCGGCTCTTGCCGATGTTCACGCCCACGACGGGGCGGCGACGCGAACGCCGCAGTGCCTGCAGTCGACGGGCGGCGACAGCGGCGCCGTCGTTGTTGAAGCCCATGCGGTTGATCACCGCACGATCGGCGATGAGACGGAACAGGCGCGGCTTCGGGTTGCCCGGCTGCGGCAGTGCCGTGACCGTCCCCACCTCGACGTGCCCGAACCCCAGGGCACCCAGGCCTCGCACCATGGTGACGTTCTTGTCGAAGCCCGCGGCGACGCCGAAGGGCGAATCGAACGTCAGCCCCAGGGCGCGCACCCGCGACGACGGCGCGGGGGCGGTGAGCCGACGGACCGCGGATGCCACGGGCACGACGCCCGCGACGCGGATCACCGCGGCACCCAGGTGATGGGCGAACTCAGGATCGAGGCGGCTCAGAACCGAGCGGAAGAGAAGGGGATACATCCCCGTCAGGCTACTGGACGTCGTCGACCGGCTCCGGCGCGGCGGTCGCCCGCGCGGCGTGGTCAGCGCGCAACTGGGCGATCGCGGCATCGAAGTCGTCGAGCGATTCGAAGGCCTGGTAGACGCTCGCGAACCGCAAGTAGGCGACTTCGTCGAGTTCCCGGAGAGGACCGAGGATCGACAACCCGATCTCATTCGCCTCGATCTGCGAGGACCCGGTCTGGCGGATCGCCTCTTCGACCTGTTGCGCGAGCATCGCGAGATCGGCATCCGTCACCGGTCGGCCCTGACATGCCTTCCGTACACCCGACATCACCTTTTCGCGGCTGAACGGCTCGACCACACCCGAGCGCTTGATGACGTTGAGGCTCGCCGTCTCGACCGTCGAGAAACGCCCGCCGCACTTCGGACACTGCCGACGGCGACGGATGCTGAGCCCGTCGTCGCTCGTGCGGGAGTCGATGACGCGGGAGTCCGGGTTGCGGCAGAACGGGCAGTGCATGAGGGACCCCGATCAGTCGGTGAAGCGCGCCGCGACGGCCTCGCCGTGCGCGGGCAGCGCCTCGGCCTGGGCGAGGGTGACGATGGCCTCGTGCACCGCCGACAGCGCGGCCCGGTCGTACTCGACGACCTGTTGGGGCCGCAGGAACGTCGCCGCCGACAGCCCGGCCCCGTAACGGGCTTGGCCCCCGGTGGGCAGGACGTGGTTGCTGCCGGCGAGATAGTCGCCGAGGCTCACCGGCGTGTAGGGACCGACGAACACCGCACCGGCGTTGACGTAGTCCTCCGGCCGGGGATCGGACAGGTGCAGTTCGAGGTGTTCCGGTGCGTAGGCGTTGCTGAACGCCGTCGCCTGCGCGACGTCGTCGACGAGGACGATCGCGGACTGCGGTCCGTCGAATGCCGCGCGGACGCGCTCGGAGTGCCGCGTGGAGGACACACGGGGTTCGAGCGCCGCGCGCACGGCATCCGCCAGGTCCGGGGCGTCGGTCACGAGGACGGCCGAGGCCTGCTCATCGTGCTCGGCTTGACTCACGAGGTCGGCCGCGACCAGAACCGCATCGGCGGTGGCATCGGCGACGATGAGGATCTCGGTGGCTCCGGCCTCGGAGTCGGTGCCCACGCGGCCGGCCACGGCGCGCTTCGCGGAGGCGACGAAGTTGTTGCCCGGACCGGTCACGACGTCGACCGGGTCCAGGCCGAGCGAGGAGACGCCGTACGCGAACGCGCCGATCGCTCCCGCACCGCCCATGGCATAGACCTCGGTGACGCCGAGCAGCCGCGCGGCGGCCAGGATCACCGGGTGCACGCGCCCGCCGAACTCGGCCTGCGGCGGTGAGGCGAGCGCGACCTCGCGGACTCCCGCGACCTGGGCGGGGACGACGTTCATCACGACGCTCGAGGGGTACACGGCCTTGCCGCCGGGGACGTAGAGGCCGACCCGGCGGACCGGCTGCCACCGCTGCGTGACGCGCGCTCCCGGGCCCAGCTCGGTGACGGAGGGAGCGGGGACTTGCGCGGCTGACGCCGTCCGGACACGGCGGATGGCCTCGTCGAGCGCGGCCCGGATACCGGGTTCGAGGCCCGCGAGAGCCTCGTCGAGGTGCGCCGTGGGGACGGCGATCGCGTGGTCGCTGACGCGGTCGAATGTCGCTGCCTGCTCGCGCAACGCTTCCTCACCCCGCTGAGCAACGTCGTCGACGATGCGGGCCGCGGTCGCGAGCGCTTCGTCGCGGGCGGCATCGGCGCGGGGAACGGCGGCGAGGAACTCGGCGGGCGAGAGCACGCGGCCGCGCAGATCGATGGTGCGGAGCATTCCTCCAGGCTACCGGTCGAGGGGGAACCGCCCGCCCGCCGTCGGGCGCTTCCCCCTCACTGCTCAGCCGCGCGTCACGCCCGTCACATCGTGCAGATACCCGATGCGACCGTCGTCGTGCCGGATGACGAAGGTCTCGCCGCGGTCCTCGATCACGAGCGCCCACGCGGTGGGGCCGATGCGGAAGATCGGGAGGCCGTAATCGTCGACGATTTCGCGCTCATCGGGCGAGAGCGCCCAGAACGCCTGCGGATGCGGATGCCGCGGGGCGCTCTCGTGTTCGGCGGTGCGCTCCTCGTGGACCGGAGCGGCGCCCGCGGAGATCACGTCGGTGTCGTGGGTGTCGTCATGGGTGGGCAGCACCGAGGTCGCCGGCGCGGACTCGGCGGTGTGCGGGAACTCCGTCGACCCGGTGTAGCTGCCGGGGGCGGGAGCGCCGGACGTGTCGGGGTTCTCGGACTCGTCGGCGGCGGGAGCCGGCGCAGTGCGCACCGGCCGCGGACGCGGAGGACGCAGGACGACCGCGCGCACGGGGCGCGCGTTGCGGTGCGCGGGGGTCTCGGGCCGCCCCTGGAAGTCCTGCTCGAACGGCGGGATGACGGGGGCGAAGACCGTGAGGACGACGCCCGCCAGGGTGAAGACGGCGCCGACCCAGACGACCCACGTCCGCGTCCACAGGCCCGTCTCGATCGCCACCGAAACGGTGTCCCAGACCCACGACGTCCACACGAGCGCTGCGACCGAGAACGCCACCGAGGCGAACTGGTCGATGCCGAGCGATCCGACCCGGCGGATCCCCTGCGGGGAGAGGCGTCGGAGGACGAGGAGTCCGACAGCGAGGGTCGGAAGAGCGACCGTGGGGATCCACCACAGCCCAGAGAGCCACACGTTGGAGCCGCCGCCGAGGACGCGGACGTTGGCGGGGAGGTTGTTGGTCGAGAAGAACGACACGAGGAACGTCACGGCCCACAGGCCGAGCAGTGCGATCTCGCGCACCGAGAACGGCCCGACGCCGTACTGCGGCGCATCGCCGGCCGGGACGCCGTGCGCGTCGGCGTCCGGCAGCTCGGTGTGCGTGGCACGGCGCGCGTTCACGTGCGAGCGCGCGCCGACCTGGGCCCGCGCCGTGACGTGATCGTCCGCGCCGGTGTCATCGACGTCGGCCCCGGCATTCGGGACGTCCGGGCGATGGACGGCGGAGCCGTGCCCCGCAGCGTCTTCGGTGGCGGCGCCGGTCGCGCGCTCGTCACGCGGGGCGTCCGGGTGGTCGGAGGGCGCGTACCCCGCCGACTGCCGCAGGGAGTCGTCCTCCCCGGCAGCGCCCATGGGCTCGGCGTGCGGGTGGTCGTAGCGATCGGTCACGATGGTCCTTTCCCTCGGGCACCGGAGCGCCCGTCGTCAGTGTGAGAGTGGCCGCGCCGCCCCGGGAAGCCCGGCGTCGACAACGCGTCCCGCATCTCAGCCCAGGCAGTTGGGCCCGAGCAGTCCCTTGAGCTCGCCGAAGAGATCGGCTGTCACGCGCACCGGCATCGGTACCTCGAAGACCTTGGCGGTCCCACCTTTGTGCAGCTTGAGAGTCACCTCCGTGTCACCGGCGTGCCGCTGCAGCATCTGCGCGAGCTCCCCCACCAGCGTCTCGTTGGCCCGCTGCTCGGGTACGACGAGCGTCAGGCCGCTCATCGCGTCGAAGCCCTCGAGGTCGGGGGCGAAGGCCGACTGCGCGTGCAGGTTGAGCCCGTCGTCGCGGCGAGAGACGCGTCCGCGGACGACGAGGATCGCGTCGCCCTGGAGGACCGGGGCGAACTCGGCGTAGGTCTTGCCCATGAACATCACGGTCACCTCGCCGTTGAAGTCCTCGACGGTGACCATGCCGTACGGGTTGCCGCTCTGCTTCGCGACGCGGTGCTGCACGCTCGTGAGGAGCCCCGCGACCGTGACCTGGTCTCCGTCCTGGACGTCGTCGGAAGCCAGCAGATCGTGGATCGACGTGGACGCGTGTTTCGCGAGCGGAACCTCGAGTCCGGCGAGCGGATGGTCGGAGACGTAGAGACCGAGCATCTCGCGCTCGAACGCCAGTTTGTCCTTCTTCGTCCACTCGGGGCGCTCGGGTACCTTCACCACCTGCTGCGGCTCGTCCCACAACGAGTCGAAGTCGAAACCGACCTCACCGTTGGCCTCGCGGCGCTTGTCGAGCACCGCGCCCTCGCACGCGTCCTCGTGGATCTCCACGAGCGCGCGCCGCGTCGACCCCAGCGAGTCGAAGGCCCCGGCCTTGATGAGCGACTCGACCGTGCGCTTGTTCGCGACGTGCAGCGGGACCTTCGACAGGAAGTCGTGGAACGACGTGTACTTCGCATCCTGGCGCGCCGCGACGATCCCGTCGACCACGTTGGTACCCACGTTGCGCACGGCACCGAGGCCGAAGCGGATGTCTTCGCCGACGGCGGCGAAGTAGCGGATCGACTCGTTGACGTCGGGAGGCAGCACCTTGATGCCCATGCGACGGCATTCGTTGAGGTACACCGCCATCTTGTCTTTCGAGTCGCCGACGCTCGTCAGGAGCGCCGCCATGTACTCGGCGGGATAGTGCGCCTTGAGGTAGGCGGTCCAGTACGACACGAGCCCGTACGCCGCGGTGTGCGCCTTGTTGAAGGCGTAGTCGGCGAAGGACTCCAGCACCTTCCAGAGCGTTTGCTGCGCGACCTCGCCGTAGCCGCGCTCGGTCATGCCTCCGAAGAAGATCTCTTTCTGCTTGTCGAGCTCGCTCTTCTTCTTCTTGCCCATCGCGCGACGCAGCAGGTCGGCCTGGCCGAGCGTGTACCCGGCGACGCGCTGCGCCACCGCCATCACCTGCTCCTGATACACGATCAGGCCGTAGGTGGTGTCGAGGATGTCTGCCAGCGGCTCTTCGAGCTCGGGGTGGATCGGCTCGATCTCTTGCTGCTTGTTCTTGCGCAGCGCGTAGTTGATGTGCGAGTTCACGCCCATGGGGCCCGGGCGGTAGAGCGCGAGGACGGCCGAGATGTCCTCGAAGTTGTCGGGGCGCATGAGCCGCAGCAGCGAGCGCATCGGCCCGCCGTCGAGCTGGAACACCCCGAGGGTATCGCCGCGGGCGAGGAGCTCGTACGACGCCGCGTCGTCGAGCGCGAGGTCTTCCAGCACGAGCGGATGGCCGCGGTTGGCCTCGATGTTGTCGAGCGCGTCGTTGATGATCGTGAGGTTGCGCAACCCCAGGAAGTCCATCTTGATGAGTCCGAGCGACTCGCACGCGGGGTAGTCGAACTGCGTGACGATCTGCCCGTCCTGCTCGCGGCGCATGATCGGGATGATGTCGATCAACGGCTCGCTCGACATGATGACGCCGGCCGCGTGCACGCCCCACTGGCGCTTCAGGTTCTCGAGCCCGAGGGCGGTGTCGAAGACCGTCTTGGCCTCGGCATCCGTCTCGATGAGCGTGCGGAACTCGCTCGCCTCTTTGTAGCGGGGGTGCTCGGGGTTGAACATGCCGTCGAGCGGCATGTCCTTGCCCATGACCGCGGGGGGCATCGCCTTGGTCAGCTTGTCGCCCATGCTGAACGGGAAGCCGAGCACGCGCCCGGCGTCCTTGAGGGCCTGCTTGGCCTTGATCGTGCCGTACGTCACGATCTGCGCCACGCGCTCGTCGCCGTACTTCTCGGTGACGTACTGGATCACTTCGCCACGGCGACGGTCGTCGAAGTCGACGTCGAAGTCGGGCATCGAGACGCGGTCGGGGTTGAGGAAGCGCTCGAAGATCAGGCCGTGCTGGAGCGGGTCGAGGTCGGTGATCTTCATGGCGTACGCGACCATGGATCCGGCACCCGAACCGCGGCCCGGGCCGACCCGGATGCCGTGGTCTTTTGCCCAGTTGATGAAGTCGGCGACGACGAGGAAGTAGCCCGGGAATCCCATCTGCAGGATGACGCCGGTCTCGTACTCGGCCTGCTTCCGCACGGCATCCGGGATGCCGTCGGGGTAGCGGTCGCCGAGGCCCTTCTCGACCTCTTTGATCATCCAGCTGTCTTCGGTCTCGCCGTCGGGGACCGGGAAGCGCGGCATGTAGTTCGCCGACGTATTGAACTCCACATCGCAGCGCTCGGCGATGAGGAGGGTGTTGTCGCACGCCTCGGGGTTGTCGCGGAAGACCTGTCGCATCTCGGCGGCAGACTTGACGTAGTAGCCGTCGCCGTCGAACTTGAAGCGCTTGGGGTCGTCGAGCGTCGACCCGGACTGCACGCAGAGCAGCGCCGCGTGGCTCGTCGCGTCGTGCTGATGGGTATAGTGCAGGTCGTTCGTGCCGAGGAGCGGGATGCCGAGATCCTTCGAGATCTTCAGCAGATCGCCCATGACGCGCCGTTCGATCGACAGACCGTGGTCCATGATCTCGGCGAAGTAGTTCTCTTTGCCGAAGATGTCCTGGAACTCGGCGGCCGCCGCGCGCGCCGCGTCGTACTGCCCCAGCCGCAGGCGCGTCTGCACCTCGCCCGACGGGCACCCGGTGGTCGCGATGAGGCCCTTGCTGTAGGTCTGCAGGATCTCGCGGTCCATGCGCGGCTTGAAGTAGTAGCCCTCCATGCTCGCCCGGGACGACAGTCGGAAGAGGTTGTGCATGCCCTCGGTCGTCTCGGACAGCAGCGTCATGTGCGTGTACGCTCCCGAACCCGAGACGTCGTCGCTCTGCTGCTCGGGGGTGCCCCAACGCACGCGCGACTTGTCGGACCGATGGGTTCCGGGCGTGACGTAGGCCTCGATGCCGATGATCGGCTTGATCCCGGCGTCCTTCGCCGTCTTGTAGAACTCGTACGCGGCGAACGTGTTGCCGTGGTCGGTCACCGCGATCGCGGGCATGCCCAGCTTGACGGCCTCTTGGACCATCGGGCCGATGCGTGCGGCCCCGTCGAGCATCGAGTACTCGCTGTGCACGTGAAGGTGAACGAAGGAGTCTGCTGCCACTCGTCGAGTGTACGTTCCCCCTCCGACATCGGCCCGGGTTAGCGTGGGCGCGTGCCCACTCCCGACTTCGTCCTGGATCTGCGCCGCCACGTCGGCACCCGCCCCCTGCCGCTCGTCGGCGTGACCGCCGTGATCCTGCGCGGCGACGATCTGCTGCTCGGTCGCCGCAGCGACAACGGCCGCCTGACTCCGATCACCGGCATCGTGGACCCGGGCGAAGAACCCGCGGATGCCGCCGCGCGCGAGGCCGAGGAGGAGGCGGGGGTGCGCATCCGCGTCGACCGCCTCGCCTGGGTGCACCAGATCCCCCGTGTCACTTACGCCAACGGCGACCAGAGCGACTACCTCGACCTCACGTTCTCGTGCACGTGGGTCGAGGGCGAGCCCGAGCCGGTCGACGGCGAGATGACCGAGGTCGGATGGCATCCGGTCTCCACCCTCGAGGAGATCCTGGATGCCGATATGGCGGCGCGCGTGCGGGCAGCCCTCACCGCGGGACCGACGCGGTTCGAGGGAGGCCGCTGAGCCGACGCCCCGGGGGCGTCAGACGCCGTCGCGCAGGACGTCGAGCGCGTGCTGCAGGTCGGCCGGGTACGGCGACTCGAAGCTCGCCCACTCCCCCGTCGCCGGGTGCGCGAAGGCGAGCCGGTGCGCGTGCAGCCACTGCCGCGTGAGTCCGAGGCGCGCCGAAAGGGTGGGGTCCGCGCCGTAGAGCGGGTCGCCGGCGCACGGGTGCCGGTGCGCGGCCATGTGCACGCGGATCTGGTGCGTCCGGCCGGTCTCGAGGTGGATCTCCAGGAGCGACGCCCGGGGGAAGGCCTCGAGGGTCTCGTAGTGGGTCACCGAGTCCTTGCCGTCGGGCGTGACAGCGAACTTCCACGAGTGGTGCGGATGCCGCCCGATCGGCGCGTCGATCGTGCCGGTGAGCGGGTCGGGGTGTCCCTGCACGACCGCGTGGTAGATCTTGTCGACCGTGCGGTCCTTGAACGCCGCCTTGAGCACCGTGTAGGCCCGCTCGGTCTTGGCCACGACCATGAGACCGCTCGTGCCCACGTCGAGGCGGTGGACGACGCCGCGCCGTTCGGCCGCACCGCTGGTGGCGATGCGGAAGCCGGCGGCGGCGAGGGCCCCGAGGACGGTCGGCCCCTCCCACCCCACGGAGGGGTGGGCGGCGACGCCGGACGGCTTGTCGACCACGACGATGTCGTCGTCGTCCCACACGATGCCGAGATCGGGCACGGCCACCGGCACGATCTCGGGATCGCGCTTGGGCTCCCACTCGACGCTCAACCACGTGTCGGCACGCAGGCGATCCGAACGGCCGACGGTGCGCCCGTCGACGGTCACGCCGCCGGCGTCGGCGACGTCGGCGGCGAATGTCCGCGAGAAACCGAGCAGCTTGGCCAACGCCTGATCGACGCGCGCCCCGTCGAGCCCGTCGGGGACGGGGAGACTCCGGGAGTCCATGTCAGCGGGCACCCTGCTCGCCGGGGGCCTCGACCGTGCCCTCGGCCACAGGTTCGGTCGCGGACGCCTCACGCGAGGCGCGCGTCTCGCGCGTGCCGTCCAACCGCAGACCGAAGAGGACGAGGAGAGCCACCGAGATCATCATCGAGACGATGAAGATGTCGGCGACGTTGTAGATCGCGGGCATCATCCACGGCGTCGAGATGAAATCGACGACGTGGCCGACCGGGAAGCCGGGGGCGCGCAGAAGGCGATCGGTGAGGTTGCCGAGCACGCCGCCGAGGAGCAGCCCCAGGACGACGGCCCACAGACGCGAGCGCACCCGGGTGACGGCGAGGAACACGATGATGCCGGCGACGACCGCCAGCGCGATCGTGAAGATCCACGTGACACCCTCACCGAGCGAGAACGCCGCGCCCGGATTGCGCACGAGATAGAACTGCAGGGCCTCGCCGATCACGGGGACGACGCGCTCCTGCGGAAGGTTCTCGATGGCGACCGTCTTCGCCAACTGGTCGGCGGCCAGCACCATCGCCGCGAGAATCGCGACGAGGGCGCCGGCCGCCGCCGAACGCAGAGGAGATCGACTGCGCAAAGAGTCGGCCTACAGACCGATCGCCGAGACGGGCGTCGAGCCCGACGACGAACCGGCGGTGTCGAGGTCGCGGAGCTGACCCTCGATGTAGGAACGCAGCTGCGAGCGGTAGTCGCGCTCGAAGTTGCGCAGCTCGGTGATGCGACCCTCGAGCGTGGTGCGCTCCTTCTCGAGACGGGCACGCTCTTCACGGCCCTGCTTCTCGGCCTCGGCCACGATCGACGCGGCCTGGGCCTGAGCCTCGGAGACGAGCTGGTCGCGCTGGGCCTTGCCCTCGGCGACGTGCTCGTCGTGCAGGCGCTGGGCCAGCTCGATGATGCCGGCGCTCTGCGCGGCGGGGGCGGCGTCGGACTCGACCGCGGCGGGCGCGGGGGCCGGAGCGGGCACCTCGGAGACGACGGGCTCTTCAGCCTTGGGCGCCTCGGCGGCGGGGGTCGCGGG
>NZ_VBUM01000040.1 GCF_005774735.1 Microbacterium sp. 5K110
GGGTGGAATCCTCGACGGGTGCCGCATCGATCGGTGCACCGACGCCGCGGAACGACGACGTCGAGATCGTCACGTTCGGCACCGGGGTGGCCGTGGTCTCCGTCGACGCGGCCTCATCCGGACGGGACGGAGCGACGGGCTGCTCGCCCGGTTCGATCACGCCCTCGGGACGATCGGCCGAGGCATCATCGGAATCGGTCTTCTTGCGGCGCGAGAAAAGTGCCATTGTTCGACCCTATCCGTGCCCCGCGCTCGCCCGGCGTGTCGCCGGGCGCCTCACAGCTTGGAGATCGGCGCGATCTTCACCAGCAGCTTCTTGGCCCCGACGGTGTCGAAGCGCACGTGGGCGACCCTCTTCGCACCCTCGCCGGTGATGGCATCCACGCGTCCTTCGCCGAAGTCGTCGTGGCGGATGCGATCGCCGGCGGCCAGTTCCATGTCGCCGTTGTCGCGCACCTTGGCGGGGATGCGGTTGGGGAACTTGCTCGGGTCAGCGGGCGCGCGCTTGGGCAGCGGCACGAGGTCGTCGCCGTACCGATTGCCCCCACTGCTCTGCCCGGGACGACGGCCGCGAGCGTTGAGCGCTCGGGACTGAGTGCCTCCCCGCCCGTTGACGTCGCCGGGCGACTGCCGCCAGTCGATGAGGTCGGCGGGGATCTCTTGGAGGAACCGGCTCGGCATCGCGACGGTGACCTCGCCGAACTGCGCCCGGGTCATCGCGAGCGACACGTGCAGGCGTTTGCGCGCGCGCGTGATTCCGACGTAGAACAGGCGTCGCTCTTCTTGCGGCCCGCCGGGTTCGCCGGCCGAGATGCGGTGCGGCAGCAGGTCTTCCTCGACGCCGGTGAGGAACACCGCGTCGTACTCGAGTCCCTTCGCGGTGTGCAGGGTCATGAGCGAGACCGAGCCCGATGCGTCGTCGAGGTCATCGGCGTCGGCGACGAGGGCGACCTCGGTGAGGAAGTCGATGATCGTGCCGTCGGGGTTGTTGCGCGCGAACTCACGCGTGACGGCGACGAGTTCGTCGAGGTTCTCGAGGCGCGCCTCGTCCTGCGGGTCGCGGCTGGCGCGCAGGGCGTCGAAGTAGCCGCTCTTGTTCAGCAGCAGGGTGAGCCCTTCGCTGACGGAGGTCGAGGGGGCGAGTTCTCCGGATGCCGGGAGCATCAGCGCCGTTGCCTCGCTCAGTACCGCGTCGAGGTGGTCGATCGCCTTCTGCAGCTTCGGACCGACGCCCAGCTGCGGCGAGTTGGCGAGCGCGTCGCGGAAGGTGATGCCGTGGTCGGCGGCGTAGCGCGCGATCGCCGTCTCGGTGACATCACCGATGCCGCGGCGGGGCTTGTTCAGGATGCGACGCAGCGCCATCTCATCGGCGGGATTGGCCACGGCGACGAGGTAGGCCAGGGCGTCCTTGATCTCGGCGCGCTCGTAGAACTTGGTGCCGCCCATGATCTTGTAGGGCACCGCGGAGCGGATGAAGATCTCTTCCAGCGCACGGGACTGCGAGTTCGTGCGGTAGAACACCGCCATCTGCGCGTAGTCGACGCCGGTGCGGTGCAGCGCCTCGATCTCGTCGGCCACGAACTGCGCCTCGTCGTGCTGCGAGTACCCGGTGAACCCGATGATCGGGTCGCCCGCGCCCACGTCGGTCCAGAGCTTCTTGTCTTTGCGGTCGAAGTTGTTCGAGATCACCGCGTTCGCCGCCGACAGGATGTTCTGCGTCGACCGGTAGTTCTGCTCGAGCAGGACGACCTTCGCGCCCGGGTAGTCACGCTCGAACTCGCTGATGTTGCGGATGTCCGCACCACGGAACGCGTAGATCGACTGATCGGAATCACCGACGACGGTGAGCGAGGCCCCGCTCTCGGCCGCGGGCTCGGCCTCGAAGATCATCATGCCGCCGCCCGCCGACATCGGCTCGGCGTCGCTGCCGGGCGGCAGGGTCAGCTCGTGGATGAGGGCGTACTGGGCGTGGTTGGTGTCCTGGTACTCGTCCACCAGGATGTGGCGGAATCTCTTGCGATACACGTCGGCCACGTGGGGGAACGCCCGGAACAGGTAGACGGTCTGCGCGATGAGGTCGTCGAAGTCGAACGCGTTCGCGCGCTGCAACTCGCGCTGGTACGCCGAGAAGATCTCGATGAACACGCGCTCTGCGGGGTCGCTCGTATTGGCCTGCCGCGCGTAGGACTCGGCATCCGCCAGCTCGTTCTTGAGCTTCGAGATCCGGCTCTGCGTGCCCGCAGGGGTGAGGCCGAACGCATCACCCTCGTGATCTTTCACCAGGCGCTTGATGAGGGCGCGCGAGTCGCCCGAGTCGTAGATCGTGAACGCCTTGGTGAAGCCGAACTGCTGCGCCTCGCGCCGGAGGATGCGCACGCACGCGGAGTGGAACGTCGAGATCCACATGCCGTCGGCCTTCTGCCCGATCAGCTGGTGGACGCGCTCGCGCATCTCGCCCGCGGCCTTGTTGGTGAAGGTGATCGCCAGGATCTGGCTCGGGTAGGCCTCGCGCGTGCGCAGCAGGGAGGCGATGCGCCGCGTCAGCACGCTCGTCTTGCCCGACCCGGCCCCCGCGACGATCAGCAGAGCCTGTCCGCGGTAGGTGACGGCCTCTCTTTGCGGCCCGTTCAGACCGGCGAGCAGGTCGGCGTCGGGGCGGGCGTCCGACGGCGCGGAAGCGCCGACGATGAGGGGCAGGGAGGCGTCGGTCATGGCGCCACAAGTCTAGGCGGGCCCCCGACACGGTGGATCACTCAGCCCCGCGGCGCCGCCCGCGGGGGACGGCGCCGCACGGATCGAGGGTCAGCCGACCGTGCGACGACGACGCGCGATCATCACGACGAAGCCAGCCAGCAGCAGGATGCCACCGGCCACCGCAGCGCTGGTCGCGATCGTCGCACCGGTCGACGCCAGAGCCGAACCGGGCGCCGTCGCCGACGACGCGCTGATCTCCACCGGAGCCCATCCGAGCAGCGTGCCGTCGAGGGCATACACCGCGATGCGGTGGGAACCCGTGACGTCGGCCGGGAGGGTGACCGCGACGCGCCCCTGGGCGTCGACGGTGGCCTCGGCCAGAAGCGTCGGCGTGGAGTACAGCCACACCTGCACGCGCTGACCGGCGCGATCGGCATCCACTACGACGGAGATCGGCGAGCCGGCGACCGCGGAGCCGGGGGCGCGGACAGGCCCGCGGTTGGCGCCGGTCAGCTGGTCACCGGGCAGCGGCTGAACGGTGCCTCCCGCCGTCGGCGCACCAGTCGGCGTCGGGCTCGTGATCGGCGTCGGCGATGCGGTCGGCGTCGGCGTCGCAGTCGGCGTCGGCGTCGCAGTCGGCGTCGGCGATGCGGTCGGCGTCGGCGTCATGGTCGGCGTCGGGCTCGTGATCGGCGTCGGCGATGCGGTCGGCGTCGGAGTCACGGACGGCGTCGCAGTCGGCGTCGGGGTCGGCGTCGGGGTCGGCGTCGGGGTCGGCGTCGGGTCGACGGGCCCGGCGACCGCAGGCAGCCCGCCCACTCGCAGTGCGCCCGAAGAGAGCCCGTCGGTGAACCACCAGGCCGGCCGCGTGGACGCGCCGCCGAGAGCCACCGGCAGCGTGGCGAAGCCCTCGTTGTTGGTGTCGGGCAGCCCCGCCGGCCGCGAGATGCGGACGACATCCGGCGTGACCGTGCCGTTGAGGGTCACCTGGACGCCGTCGCCGTGGCATCCGTCATCGCACATGACCCACAGCACGCCGAGTGCGCTATCCCAGTCCAGTGCCATGGCCGCCGGGAGCCCGGGCGCGATCTCGGCGACGAGGGCGTGTGTTCCGTCGGCGTTCAGCGCGAAGGCGTACACATGCCCGTTGTCCTCCAGGGCGGTGAAGAAGAGCCCCGCGCCGTGGCCGGGGTAGCGGGCCGGGTCATACAGAGCACCCGTGTTCTGATCGATCAGTGTCGTCCGAAGGTCGGTGTCGGCGATCCACTCGACCGCCTCGAGTCCGGTGTTCGCCGCCACCGCGGGGAGAGAGGCGGTGAGGTCCCACTCCTGGTTCGCGACGACGTCCGGCCCGGGGGCGTTCGGGTCGATCTTCAGCACCGTGTTGCGGTTCACGCCCTTCGCGCTGTTGTCGCGCTCGGTGGCCAGGTAGACGAAGCCGTCTCCGGCGACGGTGATGCCCTCGGCATCGGGTCCGGCGGCACGGGCGTTGCCCGCGTCCTTCGGGAAACGCGCACGCTTGCCGTTCTCCCAACCGGCGACCGGGGTGGCCGAGCCGTCCGCCGCGACCGCGAGCTTCCAGAACGTGCCCGTGCCGTTGTCGACGGCCCACAAGAACGTGCCATCGGCCGTGACCTGACTGTCGAGACCCGAACTGTCGGACCGGAACGTGGGGGCCGTATCGACCACGCGGGCCTCCGGCACACCCGGCCACGCCACCGCGGGGGCCTCGCACACGTTGGCCGCGCCCTTGGTCGAGGTGAAGGTGGGGCCGAACACGCCCGTGGAGTCAGGGCACCGACCCCAGGTGGCGGACGCGTGGGCGGTCCATGTCGTGGAATCGAGGAGGGTCTCGCCCTCGAACAAGCGCACGGAGTCCGCGCCGCCGAGCCCGAAGCCGAGGTCGGCACGCTCCACCACGAGGTGGCCGCGCGCAGGAAGAGTGGAGCCGGCGGGGAGGGTGTAGATGTGCGAGTCGTCGTCGTCCTTGAGCACGAGGCCCGCGGCATCCACGGGCGAACCGGTCGGGTTCACCAACTCGATCCAGTCGTCCGGCGATCCGCCGTCGGACTCGACCTCGTTGATGCGCACCGGGTTGCCGCACGCGTTCGACGCGTTCTTCGTCGACAGAGCGACATCGCGCAGCTCACCGACACCGTCGGGGCAGCGCGCGTACACGCCCTGAGCGTGAGCGGTCCACGAGTACTCGGCGACGGTGATGCCCGAGGCCGAGCGGATCGTGGCGGTATCGGCGCCGCCGAGACCGAAGGAGAAGTGGATGCCACCGTCGAACACGAACCGCCCGCCCGGGGCCACGACCGTGCCGGCCGCCACCGGGCTGACGTCTGCGGCGTGACCGATCGGATCGTTGTCGAGCAGGGTCCAGCCCGAGATGTCGAGGGGCGTGGACGCCCGGTTCACGATCTCGACCCAGTCCGTGGCGTCGCCGTTGGACTCGACCTCGTTGATCACGACATCGGGCAGCACGCAGTCGTTGGCCGCACCGGGCGTGGGACGCGCCAGCACGAATTCTCCGAGCCCATCGGGGCAGCGGGCGAGCGTCGCTGCCGCCGCGTCCCCCTCGATCGCCGCGTGTCCCTGCCAGGGCAGCGTGTCGTCGACGAGCGTTCCTGCTGCGTCGAAGAGGCGGATGCGGTCGGCGCTGCCGATCCCGATCGGGTCGCGGAAGGCCGCACGCACGCCGCCCACCAGGCCCTCGGTCGCCTCATCGACGACGAGGAATCCGCCGGCGGGCAGCATCGTGCCGGGGAGGAACGTCCAGCGGTGGTCGTCGGAGTTGTCTCGGAGCTCGTATCCGGTGAGGTCGAACGCGGTGGACCCCGGGTTGTAGAGCTCGACCCAGTCGGCCGGCTGCGAGTCGACCTCGTTCAGACGGACGCTCCCGGGGACGGAGGGGGCGGCGCAGACGTTGGCCGCACCGAGGGTGACGACGGTCGCCGGCGCCCACGCACCGGTGCCGTCGGGGCAGCGAGCCCACGTGGCCAGCGGCGCCGTGTTGGCGTATGCGTAGGCGTCGACGACCGCACCGGTGCTGTCGAAGAGCACGACCTCGTCGCCCTTGCCGAGGCCGAACGGGAAGTCCGTGTCTTTGACGAGCACGAGGAAGGCCCCCGGCTTCAGAACCGTTCCGGCGGCAATCGTGCCGACCTCGCTGCGTTTGTCGTCGCTCACCTTCCAGCCGCCGATGTCGACCGGGGAGACGCCGGCGTTGAAGAGCTCGATGCTGTCCGAGGGCACACCCGAGACGGCGTCGTAGACGATCTCGTTGACGACGACGCCGGCAGCGGGCGCGGTGGTCGGCGAGGGCGAGGGCGTCGCGCTAGGAGTCGGAGTCGGTGTGGGCGTCGATCCGCCGAAGACGTTGCCCGTGCCCTTCGTGGGCTCCGCCGTGACCGCCCAGTCCGGCGAGCCGCCCGGCTGGAACCCGTACGTGGTCGCCGCGTGCGCCGTCCAGGAGCGCGAGTCCACGAGCTGACCGTTCGGGTCGAACAGGCGCGCGGAGTCCTTGCCGCCGAGTCCGAATCCGAAGTTGCCGACGCCGTCCTTCTCGTCGATGACGTACACGCCCCCGGCGGGGATCGTCGCGTCGGCTCCGAAGACGAACGCGTGCGTGTCGTCGTCATCCTTGAAGGTGAACCCGGCCAACGACACCGACGACGACGTGGTGTTGACGAATTCCACCCAGTCGCCGGGGGTTCCCCCGCTGGATTCGACTTCGTTGATCCGGACGCCCGCGGGCTCGGCTGCCACGGACGGGAACGGCAGAGCGACGACGGTGGCGGCGCACACGGCGCTCGCTGCCACGGCCGCCAGGGCACGACGCAGGGTCGACATGACACTCCTCGGGAGATCGGGTCCCGCCACTGGACCACGCGTGGGTGACCACGGTCGGCCGTGCCGGTGTCCGAGGGGTGAACAGTCGTGGATCCGAGAAAGAGGGGGCATCCGACCCGCTCCCGCCGAACGCGAGAGAATCGACGTATGCGCCTCATCCTCAACGTCCTCTGGCTCGTGCTGTCGGGTTTCTGGCTGTTCCTCAGCTACCTGGCGGTGGGTGTCGTGCTGTGCATCCTGATCGTCACCATTCCGTGGGGCATCGCCTCGTTCCGCATCGGCCTGTACGCCCTGTGGCCCTTCGGCCGCGAGATCGTGGCGAAGCCGACCGCGGGCGTGGGGTCGTTCCTCGGCAACGTCGTGTGGGTGATCCTCGCCGGGTGGTGGCTCGCCCTCGAGCACATCATCACCGGGCTCGTGCTGTGCATCACGATTATCGGCATCCCGCTCGGAATCGCGAACTTCAAGCTCGTGCCGGTGTCGCTCATGCCGCTCGGTAAAGAGGTGCGCGACATCCGGCGCGGCGGCCCGTTCGACCGCACGCTCGCCGGCTGAGCCGCGGCCTCAGGCCGCGAGTCTCCGAGGCCGTCGCTCGCCCGGCCGCAACGGCAGGGCGAGCACGAGGCCCGCGATCGTCATGAGCACGCCGACGACCGCTGCGCTCAGGATCGCTTCGGCCGGCACGGCTCCGTCGTACAGACCGCTGATGCGGGCCAGGTGCCACGGCAGCACCCCGACCTGGTTGTTCCACGACGACAGGGCGGGGCCCGTGCCGAACACGGCGGCCGCGACCGTGGGCAGCGCCAAGGCCATGCCCACCCCGCCGAGCGCGATCCCCGCCGCACGACGCGGACCGAGCTGCGGCGCGAGAGACCAGCCGGCGACGACGAACACCCACGCCACGAGGGCGAACGCCACGGTGAGATAGGCGATCCGGACGAACGACACACTCCACAGGGTGGGCCACGCACCGTCGGGACCCGAGAGCCCGATCGCCGCGAGAGCCACGATGCACCGCAGCACGAGCGCTCCGCCCACGGCGGCGATGATCGGCCACGGCGAGCGCGAGCCGAGCAGCAGTCGGACGACGAGCGCGAAGACGAGCCATCCCGCGACCGCGAAGGCGACGCTGCTCAGTCCCTCGCGCTGCGCCTGCACCGTACGTGTGGCGACGAGCAGGCCACCGGGGATGATGATCATGAACCACCGGTCGAGGGGCAACACGCCCAGCGTCGACTCGCGCGCACGCCACGGGCGCGTCGACGCGATCCAGGTGGCGCGCGCCGCGGCGGCGCCCGGCCGCCCCACCAGGCGGGTCCGGGACGCGAGCATCCCGATCGCGACCCACGCCACGGCGAGGAGCAGGAGCCCTCGTGCGATCCACTCGGTCGTGGCATCCACTTTGCGCGGCATCCGGGCGAACGGATCGACCACGAGTGCCATCACCACCCCGGCGATGAGCAGAGCGGCGGCGACGCCGAGGGCCAGGATGCCTCGCCCCGTCGTCGTCGCCATGCACCCACGTTACCGGCCCGCGCCTGTGCGCTTCTGCGGCGGCTGAGGCACCCGCGGCACCGCACCCCGGAGCACCCGCGGCAGACACCTCACGCGCGGTCGTGGAGAGTCACGTGGTACCCGTCGAGGTCGGCGAAGGTGAAGGTGCGGCCGAAAGGTCCGTCGATGGGCGCGGACACGATGCGGTGCCCCGCGGCGGCGAGGGCGTCGTGGATCGCCTGCACGTCGGTGGCATGCAGCCACAGGGCGACGCCGAGGCCCGGCTGTGCGACCGCGTCGAGGTCGGTCCCCGGCACGAGGTCGCGCAGCGCGAAAGCGATCGGCGCCGTCGTGAAGACGACGGCGTGCGGCGGACCCGCGGGCGATCGGACGAGGCCGAGGTAGCGCTCGTAAAAGGCCTGCGAGGCGCCGAGGTCGCGCACCTGGAGGGAGAGGAAGTCGGGGCCGGTGACGGGCATGGAATCTCCTTGTGTCAGATAACTGACATCCAGCATATGTCAGACTACTGACATGAAGCAAGAGGGAATCGACCTCGAGACATCGCTCGGCTACCTGCTGAAAGAGGCGTCGAGCGCACTGAGGACCGCCATGGAGGAGGTCCTGCGCCCCCTCGGGATGACGATCACGCACTACTCCTGCCTCGAGCAGCTGGCCCAACGCCCCGGGTCGTCGAACTCCGATCTGGCCCGCGGTGCTTTCGTGACACGACAGTCGATGAACGTGCTCCTGCAGACCCTCGAGCGTGACGGCATCGTCGAGCGCGCCGAGACCGCCCCCTCCGGCAAAGCCCTCCCCACCCGCCTCACCGCGCAAGGACGGAGCGACCTCGCACGTGCGAGCGCCGCCGTGCGCGGGGTCGAGCGCCGAATGCTCGGCGGGATGACGGATGCCGAACAGCTCGCCGCCCGCACGGCCTTGCGCTCCATGGTGCGATCACTGCGGGAGTGAACCTTCCTAGATTGTGTAACAATCTCTCCATGCTTCCCGCACTCGCGGTCCTCGCCGCCGCCCTGTGCTTCGCCACGACCGGTACGGCTCAGGCGCTGGCCGGGGTCGACGCCTCCCCCGTGGCCGTCGGCGCCGCGCGGATCGTGGTGGGCGGCGGCATCCTGGGACTCCTCGCGCTCGCCCGGCGGCGCCCGACGTCGCCGCCCCGGGCGGCTGCGCGGCGGGGATCCACGGCCGTACTCATCGCCGTCGGCGCCCTCGGCGTCCTGGCGTATCAGCCGCTCTTCTTCCTCGGCGCGCGCGAGAACGGCGTCGCGATCGGCACCGTGGTCGCCCTCGGTTCCGCGCCGATCGCGACGGGGATCGTGGATGCCATCCGCTCGCGCCGCCTCCCCTCGGGCCGGTGGATGCTCGCCACCGCGATCGCTCTCGCGGGGGTCGTGCTCGTCTCGGGAGTCACCGGCGGCGCGGTCGCCCTGGCCCCGGGCGGCCTGCTCGCTTCGGCGGGCGCGGGAATGTCGTACGCCCTCTATACCGTGTGCGACAAGGCGCTGTTCGAGAGGGGGTGGAACTCCACGCGCGTCATGGGCACGGTGTTCGGTGTCGCCGCCGTCGCGAGCCTACCGGTGCTGCTCGCCGCAGGAACGTCGTGGCTGCTCACCCCGAACGGTCTCGGCCTGGCCCTGTGGCTCGGCGTCGTGACCACCGCGGTCGCGTACCTGCTGTTCGGGTGGGGACTCGCGCGTCTGACCGCCGTCACGGTCTCGACGCTGACGCTCGCCGAGCCTCTCGGTGCGACGCTCCTCGGACTCCTCGTGCTGCAGGAGCAGCTGAGCGCCGTGAGCGCGGTCGGCCTCGCGCTCATCGCGATGGGCCTCGCCGTGGTCTCCGCTCCGTCGCGTCGACGTGAGGAGGTTCCGGATGCCACGGCCCCGGCGTGATCCCCCGATCCAGCCGTTCGTCCCCGCCGATGCTGCATCCCCGCGGCCGAGCAGCGAAGCCGCCGCGCGCGCGACGGACGCAGCGGGTCGCCGGCCGAGCGATGCACCCGGCCCCCGCGCGGCCGACGTCGTCGCCGCGGCCCTGCGTCATGGCATCCTGTCGGGCGACCTCGCTCCGGGCACCGCCTTGCGCGAAGAGGAGCTCAGCGCGACGCATGGCGTCTCGCGGCACACCGCGCGCACCGCCCTCGCGCGCCTCACGGCCGAACGTCTCGTCACGGCCGAGCCCTACCGCGGTGTGCGCGTCTCTCTGCTCGACGACGACGCGCTCGTCGCCCTGCAGCAGTTGCGGTGCGCCCTCGAGACCGAGGCTCTGCGGATCGTGCGCGACCGTGGCATCCGTCCCCCTGCCGTCGACGATGCCCTCGACGCTCTCGCGGCCGCCGAAACCTCGGGCGACTGGCCCGCCACCCTCGACGCTCACGCGCGGGTGCATCTGGCCCTGGTGGATGCCGCCGACTCCCCGCGCATCGCCGAGGAGTACCGCCGGCTCGATTCCGAGATGCACCTGCTGCTCACGCACGTGCGCCCCGCCTACGCCCCGGGGGCCTTGGCGACCGAGCATCGCGCCTACGTCGAGGAAGCACTGGCCGACCCCGTGCGCGCAGTGCGGGCGCACCTCGACCATTCGACGCAAGCGATCCTCGACAGCAGGGGTGTCCGGCATCCCTCGCGGTGAGATGATGACGCGACATGGAGGGGGCACCATGACGTTTCGCATCGAACCACCGACGGGCCGGCCGATCATCTCGGCCGTCACGGGGACGAACGGGAAGACCAGCGTCGCGACCGCGACCCGGCAGCTGATGACACTCATCGGCTGGCGGGCTGCGGGGTACGACTCGACCGGGGTGACGGATGTCGACGGGGTTCTTCGCGAGAGCCGGGTCCGCCGATCCCCCGACTACCTGCCCGAACTGATCGACGCACAGGCGCGCGCCGGGGCGCGGGCGCTGTCGATCGAGGCGTTCGTCGGCATTCTGGCCGACGGGTTGTTCGACCGGGTCTCCGTCGACACCGCCGTTTCGACCGGGCTGGAGCGCGACCACATCGACGTCCACCGCAGCGTCGAGGGGTATTGGAACGCCAAACTCCGGCTCTTCCGGGAGTATCTGCGCCCGGACGGGCTCGCGATCATCTCCGCGGAGTCCGCGCAGGGAGACCTGGTTCGCGAGGCGGCGGACCGTCGCGGAATCCGGGTGATCGTCGTGGGTGACGGGGGCGATCTGCATACCGAGGCGGTGCGGGAGGAAGAGGGCCGTCTCGTCGGGGTCCTGCGCGTCGAGGGAACGCCGCACCGGATCTCGCTGCCCACGGTGCATTCCGTGGCGGTGACCAATCTGCTCCTCGCGGCAGCGGCCGTGATCGGAGCGGGCGGAGAACCCGCGGCCGTCGCGGACGCGCTCGCGCACGTCGAGCCGCCGCCGGGGCGCCTTCAACTCATCGCCGAGAAGGACGGAGTGACGGCGATGGTCGACACCGCCCACAATCCGGGCGCCCTCCGCGTCGCGCTCCGCTCGGTCCGCGCCCGCACCGCGGGTCGGATCATCCTCGTGTTCGGCGCCGGCGGAGAGCGGGACCGCGGCAAGCGCTCTCAGATGGGCGCGATCGCCGCCGAACTCGCCGACGTCGCCATCCTGACCGACGACAACCCCCGACGAGAGCCTCCCGATCGCATCCGTGCCGAAGTCCGCGCGGGAGTTCCGGATGCCCTCGAGATCCCGTCACGCGTGGATGCCATCCACGCGGCGCTCCAGATGGCCCGGCCGGGCGATCTCGTCCTCGTGGCCGGGAAAGGCGACGAGACCACCCAGATCGTCGGCACCGTGAAGGTGCCTCACGACGATCGGGAGGTCCTCAGGCGAGCGCTCGCCTGAACGAGAAGGTGCCCCCGGTCAGATGACGTATCCGCCGTCGGGGTCGTAGCCCCCGTCCGGGTCGTAGCCCCCGTCCGGGTCGTAGCCCCCGTCCGGGTCGTAGCCACCGTCCGGGTCATATCCCCCGTCCGGGTCGTACCCGCCGTCCGGGTCGTACCCGCCGTCGGGGTCGTAGCCACCGTCCGGATCGTATTCGGATGGGTTGCTGGTCATGATGCCCCCTCAGATCGCGACTGCACTGCTGCGCTGATTCAACGCCCGTGATGCCGCGCACCGCAAGGGCCCCGGGGGAAACTCCTCCGGTTCCACGACCCTCGGGTGACACGGAGAGAAATGGAGAGTTACTTCCCGCAACGTGG
This sequence comes from Microbacterium sp. 5K110, assembly GCF_005774735.1. Taxonomy (GTDB): domain Bacteria; phylum Actinomycetota; class Actinomycetes; order Actinomycetales; family Microbacteriaceae; genus Microbacterium. The sequence goes on from NZ_VBUM01000040.1 coordinate 12,250, forward strand.
GAGCGCGGTGATCGACCCGCGGTTAGCGTGGGGACACATCGCGGCGATCCGGGCGGTCCCGGGCCTCGGCTCATAACCGAAGGCGTGGCGGGTTCGACTCCCGCCGTCGCGTCGACTCGCGGGCGTCGCACCGCGCTACCCTCGCCCACATGCGCCACGTCGCGTTCGTCCGGAACCTCAACCAGGGTCAGCGAGGGCACGTGTCCACCGCCGACCTCATCGCCGCCTTCGTGGATGCCGGATGCCACGACCCGGCACCCTTCCAGAGCAACGGCACCGTCGTCTGCGGCGGCGACCCGGCGCTCGCTCACGACGCGATGGACGCCCTCGCCGCCCGCACCGGCGTGGAACGGGAGGTCTTCACGCTCGCGCTCGACGAGCTTGGAGACATCGTGGCCGCGCACCGCGACGCCCGCGACGCGGTGCGGCGCGAGCTCACCCTCCACCGCGGAGACGCCATCATGCTCGACGCGCAGACCGAACACGAAGCCGCCCGGCGCCGGTGCCGGATCCTCGACAGCGGCGCGGGCTGGGTCGTGACCGTCAACGAACGGGATCGCGAGTCGAACGCGACTCCCGTGATCGAGCGCCTCACGGGCCAGCCCGCGACCTCGCGCAGTCTCCCGACCCTCACACGCCTGATCGCGCGTTTCGACACCGCCTGACTCGACGCGAAGGGCCCGCCCTCCGGAACGGAGAGGCGGGCCCGGGACGGCTCTGCGACAGCTCAGTGCTCGTCGTAGTGGTCGGCGTGCAGGGCGTGACGGTGTCCGTCGTGCACGTAGTCCGCGTGGTCGTCGTGCGCGACCTTCTCGTGACCGCAGTCGTCTCCGTGACGGTGCTCGTCGACGCCGTGCTCGGCCTTCGACTCGTGCTCGTCGTAGTGGTCACCGTGGAGCGCGTGGTGGTGCGTGCCGTGCACGTAGTCGATGTGGTCGCCGTGCTCGATCTTCTGATGACCGCAGTCGTCGCCGTGGGCGTGCTCATCGACGGTGTGCTCGGCGTGCGTCTCGGTGGTGCTCATTGCTCGTTCCCCTGATCGTTCGATTCCTGGACGTGGGTGATCGCATCGAGCACGACGTGGGCGACGTGCTGGTCGGCGAGGGCGTATCGGATCTCTTTGCCCTCCCGCTCCGACGTCACGAGCCCGGCCTGCCGCAGCGTCCGCAGATGCTGCGACACGAGGGGCTGCGACAACTCGGCCTGAGCGGCGAGGGCGCCCACCGTGAGCGGTTCCCGGCTCAACAGCCAGACGAGCGCGAGGCGCGACTCGTTGCCGAGAACCTTGAACAGCTCGGCGGCGTCCTCGAGTCCCGCGATCCTGTCCACGCATCCACATCACCACACACATAAACGAATTGCAATGTGTGCAGTCAATCGGGAACGGTTCTCGTTCGCCTTAGCCCTGCCGCCCCTTCCACCGCGGGTTCAGCTTGTTGATCACGAACACCCGCCCACGGCGGCGGACCACCTGCGCACCGGGCTGGTTCTTCAGTGACGTGATCGAGTTGCGGACCTTCATGGCATCCTCCTGTTGATAACCGTTCTCAATAACAAGGTAGGCTGTCCGTCGATTCCCGACAAACGAAGGGCGGATGCCGTGGAGAGAACGATCGTGACGATGGGCGTGTGCGCGCCCGAGAGGCAGGCCTACGCCGAACGCATCGCCGCCACCCTCGGTCGCCCGTTGCACCTCCTCCGCTACCGCGATCTCCGCGCCGCGCACGCCCTCCCTCGACCCCGACCGCGCGCCGCCGGCGAACGGGCCGTGGTCGACCTCGGCACCGATGTCGACCTGATCCACGCGATCGCCGAGAGGGGCGGGGTCGAGGTCGAGGCCGTGTGCATCGTGGACGCGCGTCACATGATCGGCGACCTGCTCGAGGGGGCACCGCTCGTGGCATCCGCCCCGGCCGGGGACACCCGCGGCGACGTCGGCGCTCGCGCGCGTCAGGCAGCTCTCGCACTCGAACTCGCGACCCGCATCGTGTGGGTCAACTGGGAGCAGGTTCCGACGGCGGCTCTCGCGGTGCAGATGGCGCTGGCATCCCACCTCAATCCTCGGGCGACGCTGCGGCTCAGCCGCGACCCGCGCACCGATCTGGGCGCGGCCGCGCCGCGAGAAGACGAGACCGAGATCCTCGAGCGCGCCGGCTGGGTGCGCACCCTCAACGACGAGCACGATCCGTACATGCGTGACAACCGCGTCAGCACTCTGCGCTACGACCAGGTGCGTCCCTTCCACCCGCAGCGCTTGCAGACCGCACTCGACAGACTCGACGACGGCGCGGCCGGACGCCTCGTGCGCTCCGCGGGGTTCTGCCGGATCGCTTCACGCCCCGGCATCCTGGCCCGCTGGGAACACGTCGGGTCGGCGATGTGGATCGAACCGATCGGCACCGACGACGGGCGCATGGGCGTCGGCCAAGAGATCGCTTTCACCGGGCTCGACCTCTCGGCACCGCGCCTGCGGCACGTGCTCGACCTCGCCGCCCTGACCGACGACGAGCTCGCCGCCGGGCCCGAGGCGTGGGTGCGGTACGAGGATCCGCTCCCGGCCTGGCCCGCCGTCGACCTGTCGATCCCGGATGCCACCGACTGACAGCCTGTCAAGCCGCTCGCCCACTCCGCCCAGATGGGGCACCGTGGCCGACATGAGTACTCCGGATCTGCCCACCCGCCACTCCGACGACGCGCACGCCGACAGCGGAGCGCCCACCGACGCCGTCACCGACGACGTTCGCGAAGACGCCGCCGAGTCGGAAGAGGACGTCGACCTCGACGACCACACCGGCGACGACGTCGACGCCGATCAGCCCACCGGCCCGGACTTCCCCGCCAGCGAGGGACACGCCTGACCACAACGGCCTACGTCGGGACGTCGGGGTGGCGGTACCCGCGGTGGCGGGGCGACTTCTATCCGCCGGGCCTCGTGCAGCGGCGCGAGCTCGAGTACCTCGCCGAGCGGATGCCGAGTGTGGAGCTCAACGGCTCCTTCTACTCGCTCCAGCGCCCGGAGAGCTATCGGCGCTGGCGGTCGGAGGTGCCGGAGACTTTCGTCTTCGCGGTGAAGGGGTCGCGGTACGTGACGCACATGCTGAGGCTCCGGAACATCGACGCGGCCCTGGCGAACTTCTTCGCCTCGGGCGTCCTCGCGCTCGGCCCGACACTGGGACCGATCCTGTGGCAGCTTCCCGAACGGGTGGAGTTCGACCCCGAGGTTTTCGGCGGCTTCCTCTGCCGCCTCCCCCGCACGACGGGTGAGGCGCTCGATCTCGCCCGCGGGCACGATGCCCGACTCGACGGCCGCTCCTGGCTCGAGATCGACGCGGACGCTCCCCTGCGGTACGCCGTCGAACCTCGGTCATCGACGTTCGGCGACCCGCGCGCCACCGAGCTCCTGCGCGAGCACGGTGTCGCCCTGGTCGTCGCCGACACCGCCGGCCGGTGGCCCGCCTTCGACGCGGTGACCGCCCATCACGTGTACGTCCGGCTGCACGGCTCGACGGAGCTCTACTCGAGCGGCTACACCGCTGCCGAGCTCGACGAATGGGCCGATCGCATCCGCGGCTGGCGTTCCGCGACCGACCGACACGGCAATCCCCGCGAGGTGTTCGTCTACTTCGACAACGATGCGCGCGGGCGCGCCCCTCACGACGCGATCGCGCTCGCCGAACGACTGCGCTGACCGCGGGCGCCCCGTGCCGTCGAGCGGTCGGTGACGTCACGCACCCGCGCCGTCACGCGATACGCGTCCCCGGCGGCAGGCGTCGCGCGGGCGTGCGCGTCCGCGCGATGCCCCACGCCAGCAGTCCGCCCGCGAGCAGCAGCTGCAGGAACAGACCGACGAACCAGCTCGGAACGGTCCCCGCGATGCGATCCTCCATCGACTCGTCGGTCAGTGGCGTAGCCGCGCAGTAGTCGTAGGCGGGCGCGGGGTCGGGCGGGATCTGCGCCAGGCGGACGCCCGAGGCGATCTGCGAGAACAGATCCGACGGGTTGCCGTACCTGTCGTAGGTGGGCGGGGTCGCATCGGCCAGGATGACGAATGGGTTGGCCGCCAGCACGCCCCACACCCGGTCGAAGCGCGGCACCTCGCTCGTGTACGTCGACGTCGTGCAGCCGATCTCGTCCACGCTCGGGCACCCTGTCACGTCGTTCTCGAGGTACGGGTCGCACCCCGCGGGCACCGCGTTCCAGTCCATCTCGCGCGTCGTGGTGGTCTGCTCCGACCGCAGCGCCGTTCCCCCCAGGCCGAAGGCGATGAGCGTTCCCAGGGTGAGGGCCGCCACGATGAGGTAGGTCGTGGCCACCGAGAAGACCGGGCGCGCCACGATCGCGCTCACCCCGACCCCGATCGCCGCGACCACGCCGACCTCGATCACCAGGATGCCGAGGGACGAGGCGATGACCGCGGGATTCAACGACCCGGCGAACGTCGCGACGATGAGGAACGGCAGCGCCACGACGAGGAACGCCAAGCCCGAGATCCACGCCGCGAGGAACTTGCCCAGGACGATCTCGGTCGTCGTGACGAGCGTCACCTGCACGGGCGCGAGCGTCGCGGCATCCCGATCGCCGTTCACCGCGCTCCCGCTGAGCGTCGGTGAGACCAGCAGCACGAGCAGCAGGACGAACATGATGACGATCGAGTAGAACCACCCGTTGCCGCCCGTGCTGAGTGAGAACGCCGAGAACGACAGCAGCAGCAGTGCCAGCAGGATGACGGCGAACACGCCGAGCAGCACGTACCAGCCCACGGAACGCACGCGCTGGCGCAGATCGATCCCGATCACGGTGCCGAGGCGACGCAGGTTCATTCGGGGCTCCCCTCGGTCGCGGTGTTTCCTCGGAGATCGAGGAAGGCGTGCTCCAGGTCGCCGACCGCGGGCGCGAACTCGGAGACCGGGAGGCCGGCGCTGACCAGGGCCCGCAGACCCGCGACGGCGGCTGCCTCGTCGCTGAACGGCACGAGCAGGTCGCGGCGGTCGACACCGAGATCGTCGGCCGTACGGCCGAGGGCTGCGGCGACAGCGCCTCGATCGGACTCGGTCCCGCGCGAGGCATCGGTCGACAGGCGCACCCGCCACGGACGCACGCGCGTGGTCGCGGCGGCGAGACGATCGCGGCCCACCGTCCGGCCGTCGAGCACGAACACGGCGTCGTCGACGACCTCCTCGAGCTCGGACAGGACGTGGCTGGAGATGAGGATCGTGCGGCCCTCCTCCGCGAGACGCCGGAGCATCACGCGCAGCGCGATCCGCGCCTGCGGGTCGAGACCCGACGCGGGCTCGTCGAGCAGCAGCACCCGCGGGTCGTGCACGAGCGCCCGCGCCAGCGCCAGGCGCTGCTTCTGCCCGCGCGAGAGCACCCGGGCGGGTGAGGCGGCGAGCGCGGAGAGGTCGACGAGTTCGAGCAGCGCATCGGCGCGGGACCGGGCGGCGGCGCGCGGCAGGTCGTAGAGCTGCCCCGTCGCGACGAGGACCTCGCGCGCGGTCAGGCTCGGCCACGCGCCGAGGGAGTCCGGCATCCATCCGAGAAGTCGTCGCGCGCCCGCCGGATCGGCGACCGGATCGACGCCCGCGATCCGCATCTCACCCTGGTCCGGCCGCAGCAGCGACGCCAGCATCAGCAACAGCGTCGTCTTGCCGGATCCGTTCGGTCCGACGAGTCCCGTCACCCGCCCCGGCTCGGCCGAGAAAGTCACGTCGGCGACGGCGGTCACCCCGCCGAACGCCCGTTTGACCTGTACCGCTTCGATGCCCGCGCCCCCTGCGTCCATCCCTCCACCCTAGGGGGGCATGCCGACATGCCCCCGGGATTCAGGATGCCGCGAGCACGCGACCGAGCGCGTCGCCCGAGGCCCACGCCGTGCGCACGGCCGCCGATTCGCCCCACGCATCGCCGCACAGCGACAGCCCCGGGGAGCGGAAGAACGGCGCCCCGGTCGTCCCCGCGGGGCGGGCGAAGGTCCAGCGGTGCGCATGCGTCGCCACCGGCTCAGCTTGGATCTGCAGCACGCGGCGCATCGCCGCGACGACGGGCGCGATCACGCTATCCGGGTCGTCGAGGTGCCGTTGCGCCGCCGCAGCGGTGGTGTGGACGACGAGGACCGGAGCCCCGTCGCCGCGGCGGTCGCCGTCGTCGGCGACGAACGCGATGGCGGGATCACCGTTGACGAAGGCGCCGTGCAGGTCGTCCGGCCACAGCCGTTCGTCCCACCGCAGCACGACGGCGATCACGGCCTCCCACTCCTGGGCGGCGACCGGCGGCACGTCGACGAGGCGGCGGGCCTGCGGTTCCGGCATCGCCAGCACGACCTCGCCGGCCTCCTCGCCGTCGACGCGGAACGGCGCGACGCGCTCCACCGCGCGACCCGATTCGACGTCGAGTCCCTCGGCCAGGTCGAGCGCGAGCGAGCGCAGGCCCGCCGGGGCCGACCACCTCATCGGGCCGGTCTTCCGGGTGACGGTGCCGTCGGCGTCGATCGCCGAGAACGTGTCGGTCCACGGCCGCGCGAGTCCGCGCGCCTCCCACTCGTCGACGACGCGCGCGAACCCCTCGTCGTCTCCGACGACGAAGTACGACGCCCCGAGGTCCACGGCCCGGCCGTCGAGGGTGCGGCTGGAGAGGCGACCGCCCGGGCGGCGCCCGCGATCGATCACGTGCACCGACTTCCCGGCATCCCGCACCGCCCGCGCGCACGCGAGTCCCGAGATGCCGCCGCCGACCACCGTCACGTCCACCGTCATCCCGCCATCCTCGTCCGCTGCACGGGCACGCGGCCGGGGGTTGCGCCGGTCATCACCGTGCCCGGAAGAACTCGACCCCCAGGTCGGGGTGGTCGACGAAGACCCCATCGAGCCGCGCGTCGCGCAGCACGGCCCATTCGCGCTCATAGTCTCCGAACGCCGCCGCCCCGCCGGAACGCCGGAACGGGGGCAGCAGGAACGGGTTCTCGGGGCGACAGGTCCACGTGAGGACCCGCATCCCGCGGTCGTGCGCCTCGGCGACGAAGGGCGCGGGCCCGCGCACGCGTCCGAGCCGGTCGGGCGCGAGGATCAGCCGCTTGTCGGGGCTGATCCCCTCGACCGACTCGGCGAGCGCATCCAGCCCCGTGGGCGTGAGCATCGACGCGTACGACGGCGCCCGCGCCCCGTCGCGCTCGCGCAGATCCCACGGCGCCCCGCTCGCCTCGACGAGTTGGACCAGCGGAGCCGGGATGCCACGCTCCCGCAACCGCTCCAGCACGAGGGGCTCGAACGACTCGATGACCAGACCGGGATCGTCCCACCAACCGGCATCCCGCAGCTCGCCCTCGACGAGCGCGGCCATGTCGAAGCCGGCGCGGGCGAAGAACGCGGCGTGCTTGATCTCGAGCACGACCCCGACTCCCCCGGCGCGCGCGAGATCCAGGACGTCGCGCAGGCACAACACCGGGTCCTCGTCGTCGTGGGCCGCGCTCCGCGGCCGAACAGCGGGGATCCGCTCCCGGCAGCGGAGGGTCTGCAGCTCGGCCCAGGTGAAGTCCTCGGTGAACCACCCCTCCAGCCGCTCGCCGTCGACGACCGCCGTGCGGCGCCGGGCCGCGAACTCCGCGCGCGCCGAGACGTCCGTCGTCGTACCGATCTCGTTCTCGTGCCGGACGACGAGGATGCCGTCCCGCGTCGGCACGACGTCGGGCTCGACGGCATCCACCCCCGCGGAGATCGCTCGGGCGTAGGACGACCGCGAATGCTCGGGGAGGTATCCCGGAGCGCCGCGGTGGCCGATGATCAGGGGCCGGCGGACGGGCACCGGATCAGGCTAGCGAGGAGGCGCCGCCGACGCCGCTCGCTCATAGCAGAATCCCAGTCGACACAAGGATTCTCGCGGTCTCCTCGGCTACTGTTGTCTGACAGCACGGTGCTGTGATCACCAGTATTTGGAGTGTGAGTCCCTGTGGCCCTCAACAACCCGGCCTTCAACACCCCGGCGTTCCAGGACCCTCGTGCCGGCGCCCAGACCCGTTACAGCCCTCCCCCGGCGAGCACCGCAGCCGCAGCGGCTGAGACCGCCAACATCGAGGGCATGTACGCAGCCCCGTCCGCGGGCGCGGTGCAGACCGACCGCATGACGGTCGAAGACACCGTCTTCAAGACGATCGGCCTCTTCGCGATCCTCGTCGTCACCGCCGTCGTCGGCTGGATCTGGACGATGAGCACCGTCACGGCCGCCAACCCCAGCCCCAACGTTCTGCCGATGATCATCGGCGGCCTCGGCGGGTTCGTGCTCGCGATGGTCGCGATCTTCAAGAAGAAGCCCTCCGTCCCCGTCTTCATCGCCTACGCGGCGTTCGAGGGTCTCTTCGTCGGTGGCATCTCGGCGTTCTTCGAGTTCCTCTACCCCGGCATCGTCGTGCAGGCGACCCTCGCGACCCTCTCGGTCGTCGGCGTGACCCTCGCCCTGTTCGCCAGCGGCAAGATCCGCGCCTCGGCCCGCGCCACCAAGATCTTCATGATCGCGATGGTCGGCTACCTGGTCTTCAGCCTCGTGAACCTCGGCCTGATGCTCTTCAACGTGCCGCTCGCCGGTGGCGCGTTCGGTCTCCGCAGCGTCGAGATCTTCGGCATCCCGCTGGGTCTCATCATCGGCGTCTTCGTGGTCATCATGGCCGCGTACTCGCTGGTGCTCGACTTCGACCAGATCCAGCGCGGCGTCCGCAACGGCGCCCCGCGCGTCTACGGCTGGGTCGGCGCCTTCGGCATCATGGTCACCGTCGTGTGGCTGTACGTCGAGATCCTGCGCATCCTCGCGATCCTGCGCGGCAACAACTGACGCACCCGCTTCCCACGAAGGGCCGTCCCGTTCTCGGGGCGGCCCTTCGTCGTTCGTTCAGCGCCCGGCGACGCGGGGGACGGGCCCGCGCAAGGGGCCCGCGCAGAGGATGCCGCGGGTCTAGCCTCGCGGCATGAGCCCCGCCAAGACTCCCCCGGTGACCCTCGACGTCGACGGTCACGACGTCGTGGTCACGAGCCCCGATCGAGTCGTGTTCCCCGTCCCCGGGCTCACCAAGCTCGACCTGGTGCGCTACTACCTCGCCGTCGCCGACGGAGCACTGCGCGGTGCGGCCGGACGCCCCATGGTGCTCAAGCGCTTCGCCAGAGGACTCGACAAAGAGCCGTTCTTCCAGAAGCGCGTGCCCGAGAACCACCCCGACTTCATCGACACAGCGACCCTGCACTACGCCTCGGGGACGTCGGCGAAAGAAACGGTGATCCGGGATGCCGCGGGCCTGGCGTGGATCGCCAACCTTGGATGCCTCGATCTCAACCCCCACCCGGTGCGAGCCGAAGACCTCGACCACCCCGACGAACTGCGCATCGACCTCGACCCGATGCCGGGCGTGGACTGGGCGCAGATCGTGGACACGGCGTTCGTCGCCCGCGACGTGCTGGAGGACCACGGGCTCGCCGGGTGGCCCAAGACGTCGGGCTCGCGTGGTCTGCACATCCTCGTCCGGATCGCCCCCGAGTGGGCATACCCCGACGTGCGGCTCGCGGCGGAAACCCTCGCGCGTGAGGTCGAGACCCGTGCCCCGGGCCTCGCGACCGCTCGCTGGTGGAAGGAGGAGCGCGGAGAGAGCGTGTTCGTCGACTTCAACCAGAACGCGAAGGACCGCACCGTGGCATCCGCCTATTCGGTTCGGCCGCTGCCCGACGCGCGCGTGTCGACACCGTTGACGTGGGACGAGGTGCGCGAGCGCCGCCCGGAGGAGTTCACCGTGCTCACGGTGCCCGAGCGTTTCGCGGCGATCGGCGATCCCCACGCGGGCATCGACGACGCCGTCGGGTCCCTCGAGGGGCTCCTGGCGCTCGCCGAGCGGATGGGGCCGGCCGAGAAGCCGCCGCGCGGCTCGGACGGCTCGGGGCGCCGTGCATCGACGATGCCGCTCATCGAGGTCGCCCGCACGAAGACGAAGCCCGAGGCGCTCGACGCCCTCGAGACCTGGAGGTCGCGGCATCCGGAGGCCGCGTCAGCTCTGCATCCCGCGGACGTCCTGCTCGACGGCATGCGCGGGTCGAGTTCGCTCTGGTACCGCGTGCGGGTGAACCTGCAGCACGTCCCGGATGCCGAGCGTCCGCCGCAGGAGCAACTGATCGCCGACTACGACCCCTGGGCGGGCCGGCCCTGAGCCCCTCCCGATACACAACGAAGGAGATGCGGTCCACGCCTCCCGTGAGGACGCGGATCGATGAGCCTCCCGCTGCGCTTTTCCTGCGTTGTGTCCCGGCGGCCCCGGCCTGGCGACACGGCCGGCGACCGGGCTAGCGCCGGGTCGGACGCGACAGCGCCTCGGCAGCCGCCGCGGCGAGGGTGTCCATCGCGCGCGCGGGACTCAGCGCCGTCGCAGCCAGCCGAGCCTCGGCCGCGAGCCGCTGCCGCAGCGCCGCGTCGCCGAGGATGCGCGTGAGGGCGTCGGCGAGCGCGTCCTCGTCGCCGTCCGGAACCAGGATGCCGCCGCCTGCGGCGAGCATGTCGCGAGGGCCGTACCGGATGTCGTAGGCCACGACGGGGATGCCATGGGCGAGCGCCTCGGCGAGCGCGAGGCCCTGGCCCTCGAACGCCGAGGTCGTGAGGTACACCGACGCGGAGTCGAGGACGGCACCGGGGTCGAGGGTCAGCCCGGGCAGTGTCACGGCGTCGCCGACGCCGAGCGCCGCGACCAGCGCTTCGAGGCGGTCGCGTTCGGCGCCCGCGCCCCACAACTCCAGGCGCGCGGTCGGGATGGCCGCGGCGACGCGCGCGAAGGCGCGGACGGCGTGGTCCAGGCGCTTCCCCGGCGCGAGTCGGCCGAGCACCACGACGGGTCCATCTTCCGCGGGGGCCGCGACGGCGGGTGTCGGGACCCCGTGCGGGGCCACGACGTCCACGCGGTCCGCGCCGAACCGCTCGCGCACGTCGTCGCGCTGCCACGCGGTCGGCCACAGCACCGCGTCGAATCGCGGGGCGACCGCCAGCCATCGCTCCCACAGGGCGTTGATCGGAGCGTCGGCGGTGAAGGGCGGCTCGAGGTGGATCGTGTGCACGGTGTGCACGATCCGCACGTCGGGGTCGTCCCATTCGACGATGAGCTCGCCGAGCTGACGCGACTCGCACACGACCACGACGGGCACGTCGCGCTCGGCGCGGAGCCCCGCGACGACGTGAGCGAGCCACGCGCGGTAGAGCGCCCCGAACCCGTCGATGACCCCGACGTCGGCGCCCGTGGCATCCCGGATCACGATCGGCGCCGTCGTGAGGTGCCAGTGCGGATCGATGACGTTCGGCAGGTCGACCGCTCCCCCGGCGACGCTGCGGTACTCCAGCGCCGAGTCAGCCGCGCCCCGCCGCGCCGCCGCGCGCAGCCAGTCGGCAGCCCCGCCGTCGGGCCCCACGGCCTCGTCGAACAGGTTGCGGAAGACATCGGATGCCGTCGCCGCCCCGCGCGCGACGAACTCCGCGCGGTGCGCGGCGTGCGCCTCGCTGGTGCCGGGGTCGACGGTCAGCAGCAGCGCCGAGGCTCCGGCATCCGCCATCTGCTGCGCCCGCGCGAGCGTCGAGATCGTGTACCCGCCGTCGAGGTCGGGGATGAGTCGGCTCGACAGGATGAGATACCACGCGTCGGGAAAGTCCACTCTCGTCCCCTCATCTTCCTGACGACACAGCGCCGATGCCGCCGCCCGCTGGAGGGGCGACGGCACCGGCGCGGGAGCCGGTGTCAGAACCGGCTCACTCCCATTCGATGGTCCCCGGCGGCTTCGACGTGACGTCGAGCACCACGCGGTTGACCTCGCGCACCTCGTTGGTGATGCGGTTGCTGATCTTCGACAGCACGTCGTAGGGCAGACGCGTCCAGTCGGCGGTCATCGCGTCCTCGGACGAGACGGGGCGCAGCACGATCGGGTGACCGTACGTGCGACCGTCGCCCTGGACCCCGACCGAGCGGACGTCGGCCAGCAGCACGACGGGGCACTGCCAGATCTCGGCATCCAGTCCCGCCTTCGTCAGCTCGGCGCGGGCGATCGCGTCGGCATCACGCAGGATCTCGAGACGGTCAGCGGTGACCTCGCCCACGATGCGGATGCCAAGACCGGGCCCCGGAAAGGGCTGACGGCCGACGATCGCTTCGGGCAGACCGAGCTCGCGACCGATCGCGCGCACCTCGTCTTTGAAGAGGGTGCGCAGCGGCTCGACGAGCTCGAACTGCAGGTCTTCGGGAAGGCCGCCGACGTTGTGGTGGCTCTTGATGTTCGCGGTGCCGGCGCCGCCGCCGGACTCCACGACGTCGGGGTACAGCGTGCCCTGGACGAGGAAGCGGATAGGCTCGCCGTCGGCCTTCGCTTCGGCGACGAGGTCGGCCTGCACCTTCTCGAACGCGCGGATGAACTCGCGGCCGATGATCTTGCGCTTCTCTTCGGGGTCGCTGACGCCGGCGAGGGCGTTCAGGAACGTCTCCCGGGCGTCGACGGTGATCAGGCGCACGCCGGTCGACGCGACGTAGTCGTTCTCGACCTGCTCGCGCTCGCCCTTGCGGAGGAGCCCGTGGTCGACGAAGACCGCGACGAGCTGGTCGCCGACGGCCTCGTGCACGAGCGCGGTGGACACGGCCGAGTCGACCCCGCCCGACAGCGCCGACAGCACGCGGCCCGTGCCGACCTGCTCGCGGATGCGCGCGACCTGCTCCGCGATGACGTTGCCGCTGTTCCAGTCGGCCGGGAGACCCGCCGCCTTGTGCAGGAAGTTCTCGAGCACGTTCTGACCGTGGTCGGAGTGCTTGACCTCGGGATGCCACTGCACCCCGTAGAAGCGACGGGTGTCGTTCGCGAACGCGGCGACGGGCGTGTGCGCGGTGCGGGCGAGGACGTCGAAGCCCTCGGGCGCGCGGGAGACCTGGTCGCCGTGGCTCATCCACACGTTCTGCTCGGCGGGCTGACCCTGCAGCAGGGTGCCCTCGGTGACGATCGTGGCATCCGTCGCGCCGTACTCGCGCAAGCCGGTGTTCGCGACCTCGCCGCCGAGCGCCTGAGCCATGACCTGGAAGCCGTAGCAGATGCCGAGCGTGGGCACGTCGAGGTCGAAGACGCCCTCGTCCAGCCGCGGGGCACCCTCTTCGTACACCGAGGAGGGACCGCCGGAGAGGATGATGCCCACCGGGTTCTTCGCCGCGATCTCTGCGGCCGAGGCCGTGTGCGGCACGATCTCGCTGTAGACGCCGGCCTCGCGCACGCGACGGGCGATCAGCTGCGCGTACTGGGCGCCGAAGTCGACGACGAGGACGGGACGCTGCGACGTTTCGGTCTGTTCGGTCACCGGGATCCTTCCGGGGCGGAGACGGGAGCGGAGGCCTCGTCGGCCTCGCGCTGGGCGAGATAGGCGCGCACGGAGCGGGCGGTGCGCACCTCGAGGAAGAAGGAGAGGAAGGGCACCACGCCGCCGAGGGCGAGGAAGACGAACCGGCGGAAGGGCCAGCGCATGAGGCTCCACACGCGGAAGCACGAGAACAGGTACACGACGTAGAACCAGCCGTGGACCACGAGGATCGCGAGCGAGATGTTCAGGCCGTCGCCGGTGGAGACGATGTCACACCCGCTGCCGCCGGGGACGAACAGCGAGAACCACTGGCATCCGGGACCGGGGATGGCGTCCGCGAACCACAGGAAGCCGCCGGATCCGCCCAGGAAGAGCTCCTTGTGGATGGGCGTGTACTTCACGATCATCTCGGCGACCAGCAGAAGCAGGCCGACACCGGTGATGATGGAGCAGATCTGGTAGAACTTCAGGGCTCCGCGGATCGCCGGGAACGAGGCGAGCTTGGGGGCGCGGGGCATGGATGCCAGTCTAGTCGCGACCCCGCGGCATCCCCGCCGCGACGACGTCGGGCCGCCCTCCCGGCGAAGGGAGTGCGGCCCGACGGATGCGGCGACTCAGCCCTGCGGCAGCGTCACCTGGATCATGCCCGCGGGGAACCGGTCGCGCGCGGAGACGTACAGCAGGTGGCGTTCGGTGTCGATGGAGACCCCGTAGACCTTGTTGCCGAACTCGTGTGCCGAGAGCCGCTTGACGAGGCTCAGGTCACCGGCGGAGAACACCGTCGCCCCGGACTGATCGAAGGTCGTGCTCTGGTTGCCCACGACCACCGTTCCGCTCTTGCCGTCCACCGCGATCGAGCGGAAGTCGGCGCCCGCGACCTGCTGGCGCTGCACCAGCGAGTAGTCGGACCCCTTGTACACCCGGATGCCCTCGGTCGAGCCGTCGGCATCGCTGTTGCTGACGTACAGCAGGTCGGCGACCGCGTCGTAGGCGACACCGTGCGTGCGCCACGCGCCACCGTCGGACGGACCGGCGACGGTCTGCTTCAGCTCGCCCGTCACGGCGTCCGCGACATCGAAGCCGCCGCCGCGGGTGGCGCCGTAGACGAGTCCGCGACCGAAGTCGACGTCCATGCCGCGCACACCGCCGCTGAACGCGAACGGACCGCGCACCTTGGCGCCGGACTCGGCATCCATGACCACCCAGTTCGAGCCGAACGCGACGTACAGCAGCCCGTTCTTCGCATCGAACGCGATGTCCCGCAGACCGTCCTGCACCGGGTCGGCCGTCGGCGCGGTCAGGGTGCGGACGACCGTGTCGGTCGCGGGATCGATCACGTGCACGCGTGCCGGACGCATCTCGTCGGCGACGAACACGTACCCGGTCGCCGGGTCGACCGCCGACCCGACCGGACGGATCTCGGCCGCGTCGGCCGCCCCCTCGGTCGGGATGGCGCCCAGGGCACGAGCGACCCAGGGCTCGGCCGGCGCGGCGGGAAGCTCGGCCGGGAGCGTCACGCGGATGAACCCGGTCGGGAACCGGTCGCGTGCCGACACGTACAGCGCGTGGCTCTTCGGGTCGATCGAGACCCCGTAGACCTTGTTGCCGTAGGTGTGGGCCGACAGCCGTTCGACGAGCCCGAGGTCGGCCGCGCGGTAGACCGAGACGCCCGAGTTCTCGAACGTGGTCGACTGGTGCCCGACCACGACCGCGCCGGTGGCGGAGTCGACATCGATCGAGCGGAAGTCCGCGCCGTCGATGGCGAGCGTGTCGACCAGTGTGTAGTCCGTGCCGTTGTAGACGCGGATGCCCTGGGTCGACCCCGAGGTGTCGCTGTTGCTGACGTAGACGAGGTTGTTCTTCTCGTCGTACGCGACACCGTGGGTACGCCACGGTCCACCGTCAGCGGGACCCTCGACCGCGGTGATGAGCTCGCCCGTCACCGCGTTGCGCACGTCGAAGCCCGTGCCACGGAGACCACCGAAGACGCGTCCGCCGGCGAAGTCGACGTCCATCCCTCGAACCCCGCCGCTGAAGGCGAAGGGCCCCGCGATCTTGTCGCCGGTCATGGCGTCCATGACCACCCAGTTCCCACCGAACGCGACCGTCAGATGGCCCGTGGCCGGGTCGAACGCGATGTCGCGCAGACCGTCCTCGGCCGGGTCCGTCGTGGGCGCCGTGAGGGTGCGGACGATCTTGTCCGTCTTCGGGTCGACGACGTGCACCCGCGCGGGTCGCATCTCGTCGGCCACGTAGACGAAGCCGGTGGCGGGGTCGACCGCCGAGCCGACGGGACGGATCTCTGCGGCATCCGGCGCGCCCTCGGTCGGGAAGACCGTGAGCGCCTTCGGCTCGTACGGAGTACCGGGAACCTCGGGGTCCGTCGGATCGGTCGGGTCCGTCGGGTCGGTCGGGTCCGTCGGGTCGGTCGGGTCCGTCGTCGCGCGAGCGCTGACGGTCACCGCCTGGGGCTCCAGTTCTTCTCCGGGCGGGTTGAGGCGGAAGTCGCGGTTGGCGACGAAGACGCGCTGGTCCTCCTCGTCGATCGCGATGCCGTAACCGTCCTTGCCGAACTGCGGACCCACCTGGTCGGCGTACTTCTCACCGGTGGCCAGCGAGTGCACCGAGAACCCACCGCGGTCGGAGGAAGTGCCGGTGTAGCCGACGTAGAGCAGCCCCCGTTCGCTGTCGATGTCCAGCTGACGCGCGCCGGGGCGCACTTCACGTTCCCAGACCTGGGCGAAGCCCTTCTTGGCGTCGAAGACCTGGATGTCAGGAGTACCCGCAACACCCTGGAACTTCGTCGACGCGACCACGCCGGTGGCCGGGTCGGCCGCGACGTAGTACGCATCCGCCGTCCCGCGCACGACGCCGAGCGACACACCGGTCGAGGCCTTGAAGACCTCGATACCGCGAGCGGGAACGGCGACGTAGACGTAGTCGTTCACCGGGTCGACGTCGATCGAACGCTGCGACTCGATGATCGGGTACGGCCCACGCACGACCTGCCCGAACGTGTCATCCGCGATCGAGACGACCACCCAGTTCCGGTTCTGCTGACCCACATAAAGAAGCTGACGCTCCTCATCGATCCCCAGATCACGGATGTTCTCCGGCAGAGTCATCTCGCGCCGCACCGTGTCGGTGTCGGGGTCGATCTCGAAGATCTTCCGGCCGTTCTGGTCGCCCAGGTACAGCACGTCACGACCCTGGTGATACGCCACACCCGCCGGCAACGCCGCCGTGTGATCCCCACCGACACTGTTCGGCATGACGGCGTCCAGCAGGGCCGTCTGCTCGTACTCGAAGTCGCCCACGGGGACCTCGGGATCGGTCGGATCGGTCGGCCCGGGATCGGGGTTCGGCTCGCAACCGAGGCACGGCACGGGAGTTCCCGGATCGATGACCTGCGGCTCGACGCCGTCGACGACGAGCTTGGTGTCGCCGTCCTTGGTGATGGTGAACCCGTCGAAGAACTTGCCGTCGGCCGTACGCGACTCGAAACGGAGCGTGCCGCCGTTGATGTCGATCATCTGGTACGTCTGCAGGCCGGTCTCGAGGCGACGCAGGTGCGCGGCGTTCTCGTTCCAGTGGCGCGGGCCCGCATCGTAGAACTTCGACCCGACGCTGGACGAGACGTACACCGGGCCCGTCGAACTCCGACTGGGGTCTGCGCCGGCCGGCAGGTTCTTCTCGTTGGCGACGAGGTTGCCGCGACCGTATGCGTGGTCGTGTCCGTTGAGCACGAGGTCGACGTTGTGCTTCTCGATGATCGGCCCCCACTCCTGGCGGATGCCGAGGTTGTTCCGACCTTCGTCGAGCGAGTAGACGGGGTGGTGGAAGTACACCACGGCCCACCGCTGGGTGTTCTCCGTCAGCACCTTGTCGAGCCACTCGCCTTGGACGCGCAGGCCTTCAGCATCGGAGACGTTGCTGTTGAGCGAGATGAAGCGAACGCCCTCGTGGTCGGCGTAGTACACCGTGCCGGCGAGCTTGTCGTAGACCCCGCCCTCGCCCTGCGGACCGTTGTCGGCGTAGGTGTACATGCTCGAGAACTGCGACGAGAGCACCCCGTCGTACTCGTGGTTTCCCGGCGTGGTCAGCAACTGCTGCGTGCCCAGACCGTACGAGAAGGCCTCATAGAGCTCGCCCCACTGCTGGTCGGAGTGCGCGTCGTTCACGAGATCGCCGACCTGCACGACGAGGTCGGCATTCGGGCGGTCACGGAACGCGTTACGCACCACGCGCGAGGCGTCACCGAGGATCCCGTTCTGCACGTCTCCGAGGTAGACGAACGAGAACCGGTCGTCCCCGGAGGCGGCCGCGGTGTCGAAGTCCTGCCATTCGCTGAAGTTCGTGCCGTCACCGACGCGATACATGTACGACACGCCGGGCTGCAGACCGCTCAGGGTGGCCGTGTGGACGACGTTCGTGTACCCGAGATCGGCGGCCTGCTCGACGCGGCTCTGCGCGTCGACCGAGAGCACGTTCGCCGGGTACGGCGCGGGGGTGAGGCTGCGGTACTCCACGACTCCCTGCGCGACGCCGGTGGACGAGCGCCACTTCACGACCTGCTGCGTCGTGGGATCGGCCGCGGGCAGCAGCGTGATGCGATCGGGGACGATCGACGGCGCGTAGCGCTCGGCGGCGGGGACGGATGCCGCGGACGCGGGCGCCGCGGTGGCGATGACGCCGCCGGTCGCGATCACACCCAAGGCGACACCGGCTGCAAGGACGCGACCGGCTGTACGGATGCGGGCCATGATCAGGAGGCCTTTCGGTTGCGAAGGACGGAGCGGAGGATGAGGACGGCGCCGCCCGCGGCGAGGACGCCGCCGAGAACCATCAGGGTGACCGGAAGTGCGGCTCCCGTCGCGGGAAGCGATGCGGCACCGACGGCCGGCTGGGTCACGACGATCCCGATCGATGCGGTGCGCTTCGAATCGAGGCCCGTCAGCACGATCGAGTGCTCACCGGGCTCCGTGCCGACCGGGATCGTGACGGTCGCATTGAGCGCGCCCGTGGCATCGGCGGTCACCAGCGACAGGGTCACCGGCGTCGAGTGGAGCTCGACGGCGACCCGCTCGCCGGCGACGAAGCCGGTACCCGAGACGGACAGGGCTCCTCCGGGGGCGACCGTGTTGTCGCCGACCATGATCTTCGGGTCGCCACCGGGCGCAGGGGTGGGCGCGGGGCTCGTCGTCGGCTCCGCGGTCGGGGTCGGCG
>NZ_VBUM01000041.1 GCF_005774735.1 Microbacterium sp. 5K110
GGGGGGGTCAGCGGCGGTAGCCTAGGGCGCGCTCGGTGTCGCGGGCGGCGCGGTGCAGCTCGCCGAGGGCGAACTGGGTCTCGGCGTCGCGGGGGAGCACCACCGACAGTGCCGCGATCACCGCCCCCGTCTCGTCGCGCACGGGCACCGCGACACCCGTCGACACCTCGTCGACGTACCCGGGCGCGATGACCCGGCCGAGGGTGCGGATCTCGGCGAGGGTGCGCCGCAGTGCCGCGGGGTCGATGATCGTCGCGGGGGTGACGGGCGCGAGCGGGCCCCCGAGCACCCGTTCCTGCAGGTCGTGCGGGGCGAACGCCAGCAGGACGAGTCCCGAGGACGAGGCGTGCAGCGGAAGCCGTCCCGCGACGCGGGTGATGTTGGCGCCCGAATCCGGCGCGCTCAGCCGCTCGAGGAACAGCGCCTCTTCCTGCTCGAGGATCGCCAGCTGGGTGTGCTCGCGCACACGCATCTGCACGCGCTCCATGAACGGCAGCGCGGCTTGGCGCAGTCGCAGTGCGTGCGACGACCGCGTCGCGAGCTCCCACAGCCGCATGCCCACGCGCACCCGGCGCTCCTCGTCGCGCTCGAGCAGACCGGCATCCACGAGCTCGTTGACGATCCGGTGCGCGGACGAGCTCGGCAGGCCCGCGCGCCGGCCGATCTCGGCGGTGGTCTGGGCCGTGCGCGTGGGGGTGAAGGTCTCGAGGATCCGCACCAGACGGTCGGTCACCGAGTCGCCCGAGGGGGAGTTGGCCATGCTTCAGGATGCCACGATTCCCATTCAGCGAGAACTGGCTGGCGCCCGCGCCGCGCGGTGCCGGAACATGGCCTGGTCGAAGGAGACCCCATGTCCCATCCCTCCGCCGCGGCGCCCGAGACGCTGCTGGCCGCCCCCGACCAGGCGACGCAAGAAGAGATCACGCGCGAGATCCGCGCAGCCCACGCGGCGCTCGCCGCCCGCGAGGCCGCGGGCGAGGCGGTGCCGGCGACCGCGTACGACTTCCCGGCCTACCGGTCGAGCGTGCTGCGCCACCCGACGAAGAACCCGAAGCTCGTCGACCCCGAGACGATCGAGCTGTTCTCGCCCGCGTTCGGGCAGCGCGACGTCGCCGCGATCGAGTCCGATCTGACGCTGCAGCACGCGGGGGAGCCGCTCGGCGAGCGCCTGACCGTGCGCGGACGCCTGCTCGACTCGTGGGGTCGTCCGCTCGCGAACCAGCTCATCGAGATCTGGCAGGCCAACTCCGCCGGACGCTACATCCACCAGCGCGACCAGCATCCGGCCCCGCTCGACCCGAACTTCACCGGTGCGGGTCGCGCGATCACCGACGACAACGGCGAGTACGCCTTCACGACGATCAAGCCCGGCCCCTACCCGTGGAAGAACCACCGGAACGCCTGGCGCCCCGCGCACATCCACTTCTCGGTGTTCGGCTCGTCGTTCACGCAGCGGTTGATCACCCAGATGTACTTCCCGGGCGACCCGCTGTTCGCGCTCGACCCGATCTACAACAGCATC
This sequence comes from Microbacterium sp. 5K110, assembly GCF_005774735.1. Taxonomy (GTDB): domain Bacteria; phylum Actinomycetota; class Actinomycetes; order Actinomycetales; family Microbacteriaceae; genus Microbacterium. Next base: position 1,523 of record NZ_VBUM01000041.1, read on the forward strand.
CCCCGACAGAAGGATCGCGACGCCCTCGTCGGCGTCTACGACCACGACCTCACCTCGCCCGAGTGGGCGACCGGCTACCGCTTCGACATCGTCGTCGACGGTGCCGACGCGACGTGGTTCGAGCAGGAAGGCGACGAGTGATGAGCACGGTCCCCGCAAAGACCCACCGGCCCACCCCGGGGCAGACGGTCGGTCCGTTCTTCGCGTACGGTCTGGAGTTCCCGAAGCAGCACCAGGTCGTCTTCCCGCATTCGCCTGGCGCGATCGTGCTCTCGGGTACGGTCCTCGACGGTGCGGGGTCCCCGATCCCCGACGCCCTCGTCGAGATCTTCGGAGCGGATGCCGACGGCGCGGTGCCCCGCGCCCGCGGGGCGTTCCGTCGCGACGACCACACCTTCACCGGCTTCGGACGGACCTTCACGAACGACGAGGGGCACTTCGAGTTCTGGACGCGCGAGCCCGGTGGCATCCAGGGCCGTCCCGGCTTCTTCGCCGCGATCGTGTTCGCCCGCGGGCTGCCGAACAAGCTGCACACCCGCATCTACGTGCCCGGCGACGCCGCGGCGCTCGCCGCCGACCCGCTGCTGTCCTCGCTGGACGAGGCGGAGCGCGCTAGCCTCGTGGCGACGCGCACGCCCGACGGCCACCTCCGGCACGACATCCGATTGCAGGGCGAGAAGGAGACGGTCTTCCTTGCCTTCTGACCCCCTCGACGCCGGGCTCCTCTCGCCCGTCACCGCCGGTCACGACGATCTCGTCGCCGATCGGGTCTACCTGGATGCGATGGTGGGGGCCGAATGCGCCCTCGTCACGGCCTACGCGGAGCTCGGGATCGCGCCGTCGGAGGCGGCCGTCGCCGTCGACCACGCGTTCGGTCTCGACGAGAAGTACGGGCGGCCGTCGCAGGGGATCGACGTCGAGGCTCTCGCGGTCGCCGCGGTCGCCGGCGGCAACCCGGTCATCCCGCTCGTCGGCGAGCTGAAGGCCCGCGTCCCGGCCGAGTACGCGCCGTGGATCCACCGCGGAGCCACGAGTCAGGACGTCCTCGACACCGCGACCATGATCGTCGCGCGCCGTGCCGTCGCCCAGGTGCGGTCCTCGCTCACTCACACCTCGCAGTGGCTGCGCGCGCAAGCCGAGGCGCACGCGGACACCGTCGCGGCGGCCCGCACCCTCACGCAGCACGCGGTCCCCACCACGGTCGGTGCCCGGGTGGCGGCGTGGGAGCGTGGCATCCGTCGCGCCGTCGACCGGCTCGACGGGCTCGTGTTCCCCGCGCAGCTCGCCGGTGCCGGCGGAACGCTCGCGTCGTTCGTCGAGATCACCGGATCCGAGGATGCCGCGGTCGCCCTGCCCGCGGCCTTCGCACGCGCGGCGGGGCTCGAGGCGCCCGACGCTCCGTGGCACGTCACGCGCTGGCCCGTGACCGAGCTCGGCGACGCGCTCGTGCAGGCGATCGATGCGGTCGGCAAGCTCGCCGCCGACGTCGCGACCCTCAGCCGCACCGAGATCGCGGAGGTCGCCGAGGGGACCGGGGGCGGCTCCTCCGCGATGCCGCAGAAGCAGAACCCCGCCGAGGCCGTGCTCCTGCGCTCGGCGGCCCTGCGCGCCCCGCAGCTGGGCGCAACCCTGCACTTGGCCGCCGCGCTCGCCGTGGACGAGCGGCCCGATGGGGCGTGGCACGCCGAGTGGCCGACGCTGCGCGAACTGCTGCGCCTCGCTCTCGGGGCGTCGTGGCACGCCTCCTCGCTCGCCGCGCACCTCCGGGTGGATCCGGATGCCGCGGCCCGCACCGTCGCGCTCACCGGCGGCCGCATCGTCAGCGAGCGGTTGCGCGGCGTCCTCGTGCCCTTGATCGGCGCCGAGCGATTCACCGCGCTCGTCGCGGGTGACGCCGACCTGGGCGACGCGCTGCGCACGCTCCCCGAGGCTCGCGACCTCGACATCGACGCGCTGCTCGACCCGGCCGGCTACCTCGGTCTCGCGCCGCGCCTGGCCCGTGAGGAGGGGCGCGCATGATCGCCCTGACCGCTCCCGTCGGACCCGCCGGCGCGCCCCTGGTCGTGCTCGGCCCGTCGCTGGGTACCTCGACGATCCTGTGGGACGACGTGGTGCCGCTCCTGATCGACGACTACCGCGTCTCGGCGTGGGACCTCCCCGGCCACGGCGCGGCTCCCGTCGCCCGCGAGCCGTTCACCGTCGCCGACCTCGCCGACGCCGTCGCTGCGGCGGTGCCCGACGAGACGTTCCTCTACGCGGGCGTCTCGCTCGGTGGGGCCACGGGTCTCGAACTGGCCCTGCGCCACGGCGACCGGGTGCGGGCGGCGGCCATCGTGGCATCCGGAGCGCAGCTCGGCGACCCCGCCGCGTGGGCCGATCGCGCCGCGCAGGCGCGGACGCAGAGCACGTCGAGCCTTCTCATCGGCTCCGCGCAGCGGTGGTTCGCTCCGGACTCGATCGCGCGGCGACCCGTCCTGACGGGGCGCCTCCTCCACGTCCTGCAGGACGCCGACGACGAGAGCTACGCCCGCTGCTGCGAGGCGCTCGCGGCGTACGACGTGCGCGGCGACCTCGGGCGTATCGAGGCCCCGCTTCTCGCGGCCTGGGGGGAGTTCGACGCGGTGGCCCCCGAGGCCAAGGCCGTCGAGATCGCCGAGGGAGTGCGGCACGGCCGCGTCGCGCGCATCGACGACGCCGGGCATCTGCCACCCGCCGAGCAGTCCGAGGCCGTGGCGGCGCTGCTGCGCTCGTTCTTCGCATCCATCGCCGAGGGAGGCACGCGATGACCACCGATCAGGAGCGCTACGACCAGGGCATGACGGTGCGGCGCGAGGTGCTCTCGGACGCCCACGTCGACCGCGCCACCGCGGCGGCGACCGAGCTCACCGCCGACTGGCAGGACTTCATCACGCGCGTGGCGTGGGGCGACATCTGGTCGCGGCCGGGCCTGGACCGGCGCTCGCGCTCGATCGCAGTGCTGACCTCGCTCATCGCCCACGGGCATCACGAGGAGCTCGCGATGCACCTGCGTGCGGCGATCCGCAACGGCCTGACCGTGGACGAGATCCGCGAGGTCATCCTGCAGTCCGCGATCTACTCCGGTGTCCCCGCCGCGAACACGGCGTTCCGCATCGCGACCGAGGTGTTCCGCTCGGAGGCGTGAGGGGTCAATTTCTGTCGCTTCGAGATGCCGCAAGCGACAGAAACTGACCCCTCACGCGGTCTGATGTGGGGGATCAGGAACGCTTATGTCTGAATCGGGCATAAGCGGGTAGCGTCGAAGCGACACCACAGAGAGTGAGCGACGATGCTTCTCGAGAGAGACCTCATCCAGTCCGTCGGATTCCGCAACGTCCGGGAGGGCGGCGAGATCACGGGCTTCCAGTTCCGCGTCCGGATGCCGTCGTACCGCGGCATGGCGGCCTCGCTCATCGACGGCATCGGGGTGAGCATCCCCGGGCTCGTCGACGTCGAACCCGACGTGCCGCGGTGGACTCTCCAGGGTCGTCAGTACACGCTCGCCGAGCTGTGGGACGGCGACGGCGTGCGCTGGCCGCTCGAGGATGCCGCGATCATCACGGTGCCGCTGCCCGGCGGGCTCCCCGACGGCGTGCACGAGCTGGCGATCGACCTGCGTCTGCGGATGTCGTACATCCCCGAGGAGCACCAGCCGAGCACTTACCGCGTCGCCAAGAGCGTGACCCTCGCGCCCGAGGCATCCGGTGCTCCCTTCCGCTACGGCGTCTCGCTCTACAGCTACATGGGCGACTACGGCACGGTCATGGACCTCGAGACCGCTCTCGCCTCGATCGCCGACCTCGGGGCCACGGGCGTCGAGATCCTCGGCGAGGGGCATGTGCCGAACTACCCCGACCCCCCGCAGGAGTGGGTCGACGAGTGGTTCCATCTGCTCGAGAAGTACGGCCTCGAACCCACGAACTACGGCTCGTGGATCGACACGCGCCTGCACTCCAGCGGCCCGCACGCCCGCGACATGACGGTCGAGGAGGGAGCTGCCGCCCTGCAGCGCGACCTACGGCTGGCGAAGCGTCTCGGGTTCCGGTTCGTCCGGCCCAAGATCGGCGTGGTGTCGAGCGACCTCATCCCGCACCCGATCTGGACCGAGGTCGTCGAGGCGTCCCTCCCGCTCGCGGAAGAGCTCGACGTCATCATCTGCCCCGAGATCCACTCGCCGACGCCCATCACGCACGAGGTCGTCGACGACTACATCGCCTTCATCCGCCGCACCGGCACGAAGCACTTCGGTCTGCTGCTGGACACCGGGATCTTCCAGGACCGGCCGATTCCGCTCCGCCCCGGCGAGCTGCCGGGCCGGCGGCCGGCGTTCCTCGACGGCATCCATGTGGATCCCGCCGACGTGTTCGACATCATCGAGCACGTCGTGTTCATCCAGGCGAAGTTCCACGACATCGACGAAGACCTCGAGGACCAGCAGATCCCGTGGGAGCCCGTGCTGAAAGCGCTGAAGGACGCCGGGTACACCGGCTACCTCTCGAGCGAGTACGAGGGCGAGCGCGAACCGTGGCGCTCGATCGAGCAGGTGCGCCGTCAGCACTCGCTGATGCGCCAGATCACCGACCGGATCTGAGAGAGACGACCATGCCCAACGGACTGATCCACGACGACAGCCTGCGCGCGCACCCCGACGGGCTCGCGCTGAGGCTCACCCTCCCCTGGTATCGCAGCCTGTGGCTCTCGTCGGTGACCACGCTCGAGCTCACCGTCGACGGGGAACGGGTGGATGCCGCCGACCTCCGGTTCGAACTCGGTGACCGGTCCTGGCGCCTCGACGAGCTGCCCGCGCAGAGCGAGACCCTGTGGTTCCTGCAGGAGCACCCGCTGCTCGTCGCCCGCCGTGCGACGCCCGTCGCCCTCGGGGAGACGCACGACGTCGTCCTGCACGGCGAGCTGCGCCTGCCGTACATGCAGATCGCGCCGGGACAGAACGGTGGGCCGGGGATCTACGTGCCGAACGTCGTCCACGATGCGAAGTCCCTCACGGTCGTCGACACGGATGCCGCACCTCCGGCGCTCGTGCACGAGGTCGTCCCGCCGCCGGTCGCCGCCGCCGACGATCCGTTCCGCCTCGGTCTCACCCTCTACTCGGCCAGCGCCGAGTTCCGCGCGGGCTGGTACGACTTCGACGGCCTCCTCGACCGGGTGGCGGAGCTGGGGATCGGCCCCGGCATCGAGATCGTGGCATCCCAGATGGTGCCGACCTACCCCGTCGTCGGCGACGACTTCGTCCGCACGTGGAGGGACGCGTTCGACCGGCACGGCTTCGTCGAGAGCTCGTTCGGGGCGAACCTCGACATGGGTCGCCGACGCGATCGCGACATGACGCCCGACGAGGAGTTCGCCTTCTCGAAGCTGATGTTCGAGGGCGCGAAGAAGCTCGGGTTCCCGCTCGTGCGCATCCAGTCGGCGAAGCCCGAGCTGCTGCGCCGGCTGCTGCCGATCGCCGAGGATCTCGAGCTGAAGCTCGCGTACGAGATCCACGCCCCGATGGGGCCGAACGCCGAGGCGATCCTGCGCGTGCGCGAGACGTACGCCGACCTCGATTCGCCCCTGCTGGGCTTCGTCGCCGACTTCTCGTCGACGATGCACGCGATGTCGCCGACCCTGCTGCGCGCCGTGCGTCGGGCCGGGCTCGACGACGACGCGGTCGCGAAGCTGCAGGAGATCTGGGCGACGGATGCCACGATGCCGGCGCGTCAGCAGGAGTTCCTGGGCTACCTCCGCGGGCGGGACTTCGACCCGGGGCGTCTGGGCTCGTTCGCCCACCTCGCGTTCAACATGCACGGTCACGTCGATCCGCGGGAGTGGGCCGACATCATGCCGCAGATCCTGCACGTGCACGCGAAGTTCTACGACATCGACGACGCCGGGCAGGAGCCCGCGATCGACTACCCCGAACTCGTCCGCGTGTTCATCGAGGGCGGGTACCGCGGCTTCTGGTCGAGCGAGTGGGAGGGGCACGCCTTCGCCGAACTCGGCGAGGTCGACCCGCTGCTGCTCGTGCGGCGCCAGCACGACCTCATCCGGTCGGCGATGCGGGCCGTGACGGCGTCGGCCTGACCGACTCCGGGGCGCGGGTGCGCTCGCCGCGGGCTCGTCCCCACTGCGTGAGGAAGAAGAGCCCCACACCGATCGCGAGCAGGACGGCGCCGAACAGCCAGACGGCGAGCGGCTGCTGGCTCAGGAGTAGGAGGCAGGACGCGATCGCGAGGACCGGGACGAAGGTCCACACTCGGAAATGGTCGCGCGCGACGCGATCGCGGCGCAGAACCAGCACCGACACGTTCGCACTGAGGAAGACGAAGAGCAGAAGCAGGACGACCGTTTCCGCGAGGAGCGTCAGGTCGCCGATGAGGGTCAGCAGCATGGCGACGAGCGTGGTGGCCAGGATGGCGACCCACGGGGTGCGTCGCCGGGGGAGGACGCGCGACAGCGCGCGCGGCAACAGCCCCTGCTCGGACATGCCGTAGGCGAGGCGGCTGGACATGATCATGGTCAGCAGGGCGCCGTTCGCGACGGCGATGAGCGCGATGAGACTGAACACCCACGAGGGGATGGCGACCCCGCTCGCCTCGACGACGGCCAGAAGCGGTCCACTCGACCCGGACAGTTCCTCGGCGGGGAGCGCGATACCGCTGGCGAGGCCGACCAGCAGGTAGATGACGCCGGCGGTCAGGAGCGCCGCGAACAACGCCCGCGGGTAGGTCTTCGACGGCTCCTTGACCTCCTCGACCATGTTCGCCGAGGTCTCGAACCCGACGAACGAGTAATACGCGATGACGGCCCCCGCGAGCACGGCCGTCGCGACGCCGGTCCCCTCGGGCACCTGTCCGACGCGAGAGACGTCGCCCCCGCCTCCGGCGAGGAGCACGCCGACCACGACCACGACGATGACGAGTCCGCTGACCTCGATGGCGGTCATGACGACGTTCGCGCCCATCGACTCCCGGATGCCGCGGGCGTTGAGTGCGGCGACGACGGCGAGGAACACGACGGCGGCAGGCACCACCGGGAGGGTGGCGAACGTCTGCAGGTACTGGCCGGCGAAGGCGATGGACAGCCCTGCGGCGCTCGTCACCCCCGCGGCCAGCATGCTGAAGCCGACCAGGAACGCCACCAATCGGTTCTTGAACGCGCGCTCGGCGAAGACGGCGGCACCTCCGGCACGGGGGTATTTCGTGACCAGCTCTGCGTACGATCCGGCGGTGAGCAGGGCCAGGAGGAGGGCGAGCAGGAGGGGAGCCCAGAGCATCCCGCCGACACGCTCGGCGAGCACGCCCATCAACACGTAGATCCCCGCTCCGAGGACGTCACCGAGGATGAAGGCGAACAGCAGCGGTCCGCCGATTCCGCGCCGGAGGGTGGAGGGATGCCAGGTGTCTGTGCTCACCGGCCGACTGTAGGCGCGAACACAGGATGGTCGTGTCGGGTTGACACCGATCTTCAGGCGGGTGCGGTGCCGGCGGCGATCATCCGCCCCGCCTCGGCGAAGAGCCCGCGCATCCACTCGTGTTCGGGGTCGCGCGTGTGGGAGGGGTGCCACCACAGCGCGCTCACGAGGGGCGTCGCCGCGAAGGGAAGCGGCACCACGCGGATCCCGCCGATGCGCAGGAGGTGCGGTGCGAGTGCCGACTGAACGAGGCCCACGCGTCGCGTACCGCTGACGAAGTGGCCCACCGAGAGGAAGCTCTCGAGCACGACCTCGATCCTTGCCTCCACCCCGAGCTGCTGTACCTGGCGGGCGGCCGAGGTGAACGCCGATCTCGACTGGAAGGTGAGTACCCAGGGCAGGTCCGCGAGATTCTTCATCGTGAGGGTCTCGCCGACTTCGTCGTTGTCGGAGGCGACGACGGCGAGCCAGTCGTCCTGCCAGAGGTCGAGGTAGGGCAGATCCGAGACGGGGCCGTGGGGGATGATCATCGCGTCGGCCGAGCGCAGACGGTTCGCCGCGTCCTCGACGATGCCCGGATTGTGCAGCATGTACCGGAAGCGCACGCCGGGCGCGCGCTCCGCGGCCAGCTGCGAGACCACGGTGCCGACGGTGACGAAGCCGTAGTCGGAGCCGTAGATCGAGAACTCGCGCGAGGACTCGGACGGTGACCACGAGGCCTGGCTCTCGAACACGCGTCGTGCCGCCTCCAGGGCCGTGCTCGTGTGATCGGTCAGGCGCACCGCGAACGGCGTGAGCTCGTAGACGTTCCCCCGGCGGGCGAGGATCTGGTCGTTGAAGTGGGTGCGCAATCGTGCGAGCGAGGCGCTGAGGGCGGGCTGGCTCAGGTGCAGCCGCTCGGCCGCGCGGGTGACGCTGCGCTCGGTGAGCAGCGCGTCGAGGGAGACCAGGAGGTTCAGGTCGAGGCGGGAGAGTGCGGAGTTGTCGGACACGTCGTCGTGTTCTCCTCGTGCCGGGCGCGGAACGAATCGGGACCTCGAGCGTATCAATCACGTCGATGGGATGGCTGATCGCATTCCTGATCGTGATCTGCGCACGGCGATCCCCAGCGGGCCCAGAAACGACGATCGGCTGCCGCCCGGAGGCGGCAGCCGATCGTCGGACGAGGGATCAGCCCCAGGCGTTGTCCATGTCGGTGAGCACCGCGTCGACCGTCTTCTGGCCCGTCAGCAGGCCCTGGACGCCGGCGCCCAGCGCGTCGTAGACGGCGGGGTTCGGCCAGGCGGCGTTCGGCAGGCCCGTGTAGGAGTTCGACTCCAGCAGCGAACCGACGTTCTTGTACTGGGGGAGCAGGCTGCTTTCCGACGCGCCGACGATCGGTACGCCGCCGAACAGGTCGGCGAAGGCCGCGGCCTGTTCCGGGGTCGCCACCCAGTCGAGGAAGCCCTGGATGAGTTGCTTCTTCGAGTCGTCCACCTTGGCGTTGACCGACCAGGCGTAGTTGGCCGAGGCGAGCAGGAACGGCTTCTGCCCTGAGGAGGGCGGGAAGCTCTGCACCGTCAGGTCGGCACCGGTGGCCGCGCCGATCGAGCTGGCCGCGCTCCCCGGGATCGCCGCTGAGAGGGCGGTACCGCCGCCGAGCCCCGCGGTGATGTTGTCGAACGTGCCACCCGCGGCGCCGTCCTGGAAACACCCGGCCGCGTTCATGTCGACGAGGTCCTGGAGCGTCTCCTTCCAGCCGGCGGTCCCGGCGAAGGTCACCTTGCCTGCGGCGCGCTGAGCGTTCCAGTCGGGCTGGGCCTCGTACACGCGGGTGGCCGAGACGAGCTGGGCCATGAGGCCCGTGTTGAACGGGATGGCTCCCGCGAGAACCGTGAAGCTCTTGCCGGCAGTGCGCGCCGTGGTGCAGTCCTCGAGCAGCGCCTTGTAGCTCTCGGGGTACTTCGACACGCCCGCCTCGGCGGCGGCGCCGTTGTTGTAGACGAGGCCGACGGGGATCAGCGACGTCGGCTGGCCGTAGGTCTTGCCGTCGACCTGATACTGACTTTCGGAGTTCTTCGGGATGACGCTGGCCGACGAATCCGCCAGGGGTGCCAACAGGCCTGCTTCGGCGAGCGAGATGATCGAGATCGGCTGGCCGGTCCCGGGCGCCAGAACCATGACGTCGGCGGCGTTGCCGGCCTGCAACTGCGTGGTGACCTGCGTGTTGTACGCGTCGGAGGGGTAGGGGATGACCTCGATGTCGATGCCCTTCTCCTTCCCGTACGCCTCGAGCGTCTTGGCGTAGGCCTGGTCGTCGTCGTTGGCCTGGGCCACCATGACGGTGAACCCGGTCGCCGCGCCACCGCTGCCGGAATCGCCGCCGCCCGAGCAGCCGGCGAGGAGGAGGATGCCGGCGAGGGGCGCTGCGAGCAGTGGAAGGCGCAGGGGCCGCAGGGTGGAGTGCTGTGGCATGGACGTACCCTTTCGTGACTTCATTGTCGCCAGCCGGGGATCGCTGGCTCGGCCGCGTGACCGCAGAATCAGCGTGGCACACATCTGTCGGAAACCGACATTAGATTTGCTGATGCCGTGCAATAGTGGGAGCGATCCCCGTCAGTCGGCCGCGGCCCGGACGAGCCGCACGGGGCCGGCCAGGCCTCCCGGCCGCGGCACCGCTGCGAGCGTGAACACCTCGGTCATCGGTGCGAACATCTCGCCGGTGGACCGCTCGGCCTCGGCGATCAGACGGTTGCGCCAGGGGACGGCGACATCGACCTCGACGTCGTTCGCGCCGTCGCGCCACGCGGCGGTGACGTCGACGCGGTAGGGCGTCGTCCACGCGATCCCGCAGTCCCGCCCGTTCACGCGGACGCGGGCAACGCCGTGCACGTCGCCCAGATCGAGATCCAGGGCACCGCCGACCGTGGCCTCCCGGGCCGTCAGCCGCGCTCGGTACACGCCGACCCCCGAGAAGCCGCGAGCGCGTACGCCGTCCTCCGTCCACGGATGCGGGTGGGCGCCGTGTGCGACGGCGGGAAGGCCGGGCAGTTCCACGCGCCACGATCCGTCGAGGGCGAGGGGCGTGCTCGTGGTGAGCGCAGGTGCGTCGCCGCCGTCGACGACGAAGGCCGACCCGAAGGGCGGCAGGGTCACGTCCGCGCGGCCGTGGACGGGGGCGAGGGCGCCGCGCCGCCGATGCACCGGATCCCACACTTCCACCCGCGAGGGCAACCCCGACAGCGTCAGGGTCACCGCGTCGGCCGACGGGTTGGCGAGGAATTCCACCCGGCGCCCGTCGACGACCCGAGCGATGCGTCGCGCACTCCCCCCTTCGATCGGGCGGGAGGGGGAGAGGCCGAGGTCGGCGAGTGCCCGGGCGAGGTCGGCGGTGTCGTGTACGTTCGCGGCGCCCCAGATCGCCGCCACGAGGACCGCGAACTCCGCACGGTCGTCGCCGAGGGACGGCGTGCTCTCGGGGCGGGCTCCCACGACGCTCGCTCCCGCCGCGACCAGCGTGCGCAGGCGGCGCAACGTCGGCACCGTGAGACGCCGACTCGACCCGCCGAGGAACAGCACGCGATAGCGCGAGTGCCCAACGGCGAGCTCGTCCCCCTCGACGCGGAGCAGATCGAGACCGTCGATGCCCAGGTAGTCGAAGTCGAAGCCGCCGGGGACGGCCCCGTCGAGCTCGTGCTCGAACAAGCCGGTCACCGGCGCCTCTTCCCCCACGAACACCGCGATGTCGACGGCGGGCCGCCCGGCCGCGAGCAGTGCCGAGCAGCGCGCGAGGTAGTCGATCCACGGCCCCGCCATCTCGGCCCACGTCTCGTGTCGGGTGAACGCCTGTCCGAGGAACGGCGCCAGAGCGATGCCCGGCGGCGGGGTGGATGCCGGTTGATGCGGCGACGTGTGGACGCAGAACCGTGTGACCCCCAGCGTCAGCTGCAGGTCGGCGATGTGTTTGAGGTTGGACGGCATCCATCCCCAGGGGTCGCCGAAAGAGGTGAACGCCTCCGCACCCGTCCAGGTCCGACCGTGCACGTGCGCGACCGAAGAGGCTCCCTTGAGGTCGGCGACGTAGGTCGGTCGGGGCCCCGCTGCGGGGTCGAAGGTCCACATCGCGCCCATCGGGACGTCGGCCGGGGCGCGCATGGCGAGGTCGTCGCCCCATTGCGGCCGGCCGTCTTCGAGCGCCTCGGCGTAGTAGGTCATGCCGCGCCGGTGGGCCTCGTCGGCGAGGGTGCCGTAGTACGCCGTCGCGAGCAGTTCGTTCAGCGTGCGGCGGTAGTCGTAGAGGAAGCCGTCGCTCTGTGCCGCCCCGCCGACGACGTACCCCGCGAGGGTGGGCAGCCACGGGGTCGGGTCGTATCCGCGGGCGTCCGCGAAGCGCCGAGCGATGTCGTCGGTGAAGTTCTGCGCCCCGGCCTCGATGCTGTCGCTGAGCAGCGCATCGAAGCGTCCGGTGCGCGGTCGGTACCGTTCGAGGTGGGTCTGGAGGTAGGCCGCCACCCGTCGAGCGTCGAGTTTGTCGACCTCCAGACCCGTGGCGATCGCCGGGGCGGGGCCGTTCGTCTGTCCGGTCGGCGACGCACCCAGGCGCAGGATGCGCCAGGACCCGGGAGGGGCGTCCCATCGCAGGCGCCCGCCCTCGACCGCATCGGTCAGATCGACGACCTCGGTCGGGTCGATCACTCGCGCCGAGGGGTCGTCGACGGTGTCGGAGGCGTAGAAGTCCGACTCGGTCGCGAAACCCGCCTTCGTCTCGGCGTGATGCACGCGGGCAGCGGCGAAGAGCGCGAACTCGCTGACCTCGAACGCGTCGGCGCGACGCAGCACGGGTGGCATCCGTACCCCCGCGGCGACCGGCGGCAGAGCCTCGGCCGCGCTCGCCGCCGACAGCACGAGACGGAACCGCCGGGCCGTGATGGCGGCGAAGGATGCCGTCCGAGCCGTCACGGTCGTCGGCTCGAGCCGGACGATGTCGTGAAAAACGCCATCGCTCTCGACCTGCAGAGTCGCGTGCGGAGCCGGTGCGGCGCCGAAGCCGCGGGGGCCGGGGAGGCCGAGCACGACCGAACGCACCGTCACCGGCTCGTCGAACACCGCCTCGAGCGTCGTCGACGACCACGCATCGGGATCGCGGGGAAGGCGGACGGCCGGACCGAAGGAACGGTCGGTGAGTGCCGTCGCCTCGATGTCGCTCCCGTCCACGCGGTACGCGGCCGGGAGAAGGGGTTCGTGCCCGGAATCCGCGGGAAAGGCCACCACTCGCCAGTCGGTGCTCCACCGGGGCGAGCCGTCGCCGCCGTGGCGGGGGGCGTCCTGGAAACCGCCCGCGACGTCCGGGAGCGGGGGGAGCGCGATGTCGATCGATCCGCCCTCGATGACGGTCTCGCTCCATACGATCTTCTTCATCGCGTCGACGGGCTCGACCCAGGGGCCACCCGACGCGCTCCAGCCCGCGGACGTGGCGATCGCGATCTCCATGCGAAGGCGCGCGGCGGTGAGCGTGGCCGCCTCGATGGCGTCGTCCCACTCGGGAGTTCCCGGATGCCGGGGCGTGTCGACCACGAGCGGCATGCCCATGCCTCCGTCGAACATGTGCACGCCGCGCACGCCGATCCGGTGCAGCCACTCAAGGTCGGCGACGGCGCCTGCGGCATCCGCATTGCCGTCCATCCAGTGCCACCAGGCGCGGGGGCGGGCCTCGTCGGGAGGGTCGATGAAGCGGGTCCAGAGGTCGTCGGGAGAGTCATCGTGCGGCGTCGTCGTCACTGCCGAATCCTCGCATCGACGGCGGGGAGAAGGAGGATCCACCTCCTTATGCGGTCCATCCATCCCACTAATGTGTCTTTTCGACACAAGGGTGCAATAGTCGAAGGATCGGGCGCTCAAAGCAACGCAGCGCAATGACGAAGAAGTCAGAGAGCACATGACAGTGACCATCGAACAGGACACCACGCGGACGCTCACCGTGCCTCCCTCTGCGCGTCGGACGTCTCAGCGGCCGGCACGCGGGGGCAGGCCCCTCATCAGCTACGGCCAGTGGTGGTGGGCGCTCCCCGCGATTGTCCTCGTGCTCGGCGTGCACTACGCCGCCACCCTCACCGGCGGCTTCTTCGCTTTCACGAACTGGACGGGTCTCGGCTCGTTCCAGATCACCGGCTTCGACAACTTCGCCCGGATCTTCGCGGAGCCGCGGCTGCTCGGCGCTGTCGGGAACACGCTGTTCCTCGCTTTCGGGTCGGTCGTCCTCACGAACGTGCTGGGCCTGATGTTCGCCCTGGCCATCAACCGCACGCTGAAGACGCGCTACATCCTGCGCACGCTGTTGTTCATGCCGGTCGTGCTCAGTCCGCTCGCGGTCGCCTACGTATGGAAGTTCATCTTCCAGTTCAACGGCCCGCTGAACGGGATGCTCGGTGCGCTGGGGCTCGAGTCGCTACAGAAGACGTGGCTCGCCGATCCCACGTGGTCGATCTGGGCGATCCTCATCACCGTCGTCTGGCAGCAGACCGGCTTCACCATGGTCATCTACCTGGCGGGGCTCGCGTCGGTCCCGATCGAGGTGGAGGAAGCCGCTGCCCTCGACGGCGCCGGTGTGTGGGGCCGATTCTGGCACGTCGTCGTCCCGGCCATCCGCCCCTCGATCGCGATCGCGACCACCCTCGGGCTGATCCAGGGCCTGCGCATCTTCGATCAGATCCTCGCCCTCACGGGCGGCGGTCCGGCCGGGGCCACCGAGACGCTCGCCACCGAGGTGTACAAGAACGCCTTCTCACTCGGGCAATTCGGTTTCGGTTCCGCGCTCGCGCTCGTGCTCACCGTCATCATCCTGGTCTTCGCGATCGCCCAGCAGTACGCCACCCGTGACCGCACGGTCGGGAAGGTCTCGTGATGTTCCGCTACACCAAACTCACCGCCGTCCGCGAGGCGCTCGTCTGGGTCATCACACTCATCGGGCTGCTGCCGTTGTACATCCTCGTCTCCACGTCGCTGAAGAGCGACCAGGAAGCTCTCACCACGAGCGCCGTCGCCCCGCCGAGCGGCATCGACGTCAGCGCCTTCGTCGCGGTGCTGACCTCGACCGGTCGCAACAGCATCCCGATGAGCATCCTCAACAGCGTCGTGATCACTGCCGGGTCGATTCTCGGTCTCGTGCTGTTCGGCTCGGTGGCCGCCTACGTCATCGCCCGCCGGACGCGAAGGTGGACGACCATCACGTACTACCTGGTGCTCATCGCGATCATCCTGCCCGCGCAGCTCGGTACGGTGCCGCTGTACATCGGGGCGCGCTCGGTCGGGCTGACCGGCAACGCCGTCGGCATGATCGTGTTGTGGATCGGCATCCTGATGCCGCTGTCGGTCTTCCTGTACGCGAGCTTCTTCCGCGGACTCTCGACCGAGTACGAAGAGGCGGCGGTGATCGACGGCGCCTCACCCACGCAGGCGTTCTTCCGGGTCGTCCTGCCGCTCATGGCCCCGGCGACCGGAACCGTGGCGATCCTGGCAGGCCTCATCGTCTGGAACGACTTCTTCAATTCGCTGATCTTCCTCGGCGGCTCGACGACGCAGACGCTACCGGTCGCGATGTACACCTACGTCGGCGGATTGGTCTCGGCCTGGAACAAGATTTTCGCCGTCGTGATCATCTCGATGATCCCGATCCTCGTGTTCTACATGTTCGCTCAGAAGCGCTTCATCCAGGGCTTCGCGGGCGGCCTCAAGGGGTGAGACCCGCCCCGCGGATGCCAGGAGATCCGGCATCCGTCGACCGTCGCGCCGCGTCGAAAGGACACCATGTACCAGCTCGCTCCGAACCTCGACCTGCTCTTCACCGAGGCCGCGTGGGGCCATGACTCGCTCCTCCCCGAGAAGGACGTCCGCCGCACCGACGATGGGCTCGCCCGTGTTGGGGTCGAGCGCGAGCCGGTGCTGGCATGACCACTGCCCGGCCGCTCCGCGTCGCCATGATCGGCTACGGCTTCATGGGGGCCGCCCACTCGGTCGGCTGGCGCCAAGCGCCCCGCGTGTTCGACCTCCCGCGCGCGCTAGAGATGACCGTCGTGGTGGGCCGGAACGCGGATGCCGTGGCATCCGCCGCCATGAAATGGGGGTGGGCGGAGTCGTCCACCGAGTGGCGCGAGGTGATCGCGCGCGACGACATCGACGTCGTCGACATCGTCACCCCGGGCGATTCGCACGCGGAGATCGCGATCGCCGCGCTCGAGGCGGGCAAGCACGTGTTGTGTGAGAAGCCGTTGGCGAACACCGTGGCCGAGGCCGAGGCGATGGCCGAGGCGGCGGAGCGGGCGCGGGCACGTGGCATCCGGTCGATGGTGGGGTTCACGTACCGCCGCGTGCCGGCGGTGACCCTGATGCGCGACATGATCGCCGAGGGCGCGGTCGGCGCCGTGCAGCAGGTGCGCGCGGCGTACCGGCAGGACTGGCTCGTCGACCCCGGGATGCCGCTCGCCTGGCGCCTGCAGAAGGAGCACGCCGGATCGGGGGCTCTCGGCGACATCGGTGCGCACATCATCGACATGACCCGGTTCGTGACGGGCCTGGGCATCGAGAGCGTCACCGGCACCCTCGAGACGATCGTGAAGCAGCGGCCGTTGCAGGCCGCCGGGTCGGGACTGTCGGGGTCGGCCGGCAAGAGGGTCGGCGACGTCACGGTCGACGACGCCGCGATCTTCACCGGACGACTGTCGAACGGCGCGCTGGCCTCGTTCGAGGCGACGCGCTTCGCCACGGGCCGCAAGAACGCCCTCACGATCGAAGTGTCGGGCGACCGCGGAGCGCTGGCCTTCGACCTCGAGGACCTCAACAGCCTGCGGTTCTACGACCGCACGGCTCCCGAGGGACGCCAGGGGTTCACGCAGATCCTCGTCACCGAGCCCGTGCACCCGTACGTGTCGGCGTGGTGGCCCGCCGGTCACCTGCTCGGCTACGAGCACGGCTTCACCCATCAGGTGGTCGACCTCGTCGGCGCGATCGACGGCGGCACCGACCCGCACCCCTCGTTCGCGGAGGGCCTCGCCGTGCAGCGGGTGCTCGACGCGGTCGAGCGCAGTTCGGCACGCGAGTCCGCGTGGACGATCGTCACATCCTCCCTTCCTGCGTGAAAGGTCTCGTCATGGCACGCCCGATCACCCTGTTCACCGGCCAGTGGGCCGACCTGCCGTTCGAAGAGGTCGCGCGCCTCGCGGGCGAGTGGGGCTACGACGGCCTCGAGATCGCCTGCTGGGGCGACCACATCGACGTGTCCCGCTGGGACGACGCCGCCTACGTGCAGTCGCGGCTCGACATCCTCGAGCGCCACGGTCTGAAGGTGTGGACGATCGCGAACCACCTCGTCGGGCAGGCCGTGTGCGACGACCCCATCGACGAGCGGCACCACGACATCCTGCCCGCGCGGGTGTGGGGCGACGGGGATGCGGAGGGCGTGCGGCAGCGCGCGGCCGAAGACCTCAGGAACACCGCGCGGTTCGCCGCGAAGCTCGGCGTGACGACGGTCACCGGGTTCACCGGGTCGAGCATCTGGAAGTACGTCGCGATGTTCCCGCCCGCCTCGGAGGCGATGATCGAGGCCGGGTACCGGGACTTCGCCGACCGGTGGAACCCGATCCTCGACGTCTTCGACGAGGTGGGCGTGCGCTTCGCGCTCGAGGTGCACCCCTCCGAGATCGCCTACGACTACTGGACGGCGAAGAAGACCCTCGAGGCGATCGGGCACCGCCCGAGCTTCGGGTTCAACTTCGACCCGTCGCACTTCGTCTGGCAGCAGCTGGACTCGGTGGCGTTCGTCCTGGACTACGCGGACCACATCTTCCACGTGCACTGCAAGGAGTCCACGACCAACCTCGACGGCCGCAACGGCGTGCTCGGCTCTCACCTGCCGTGGGACAACCCCCGCCGCGGATGGACGTTCGTCTCGACCGGTCACGGCGCCGTGCCCTGGGAGCCGCTGTTCCGGGCGCTCAACGCGATCGGCTACGACGGTCCGACGAGCGTGGAGTGGGAGGACGCCGGCATGGACCGCCTCGTCGGCGGGCCCGAGGCTCTGGCCTTCGTGCGCAAGCTCGGCGAGATCACCCCGCCGCACCAGCTCTTCGACGCGGCGTTCTCGACGAAGGGCTGACGCCGCCGGGCCTCAGCCCCGGTGGAAGGGGCAGCTCGACGGTGCGTCCGCGCGGCGCACGCGCCCACCGGAACGGGGCTTGGTCGGCATCCGTCGCCGGTTCACCCCGAGCCCGCGGCCGCTGATGCGGATGCGGGGGTCGCTGAGGGTCGCGATCGCGGCGGCGAGGCCGGCGATGGCGAGCTTCTCGCCGGGGCAGCGGTGGCCGGTGGCCACGTCGGCACCGCCGTGCGGGACGAACGCGGCGAGTGCTTCGTAGTCATCGACGCCGCGGAAGCGCTCGGGGTCGAACCACGGACGGGAGGGGACTCCGAGGGGGCGGCGGTGGCGGAGTGGGTGTGGTAGTCGAGGTGCGGCCGGGTGCCGGGTGCCGGGTGGCGGATGTCGAGAAGAGGAGGAACTCGGATCAGGACGATGCCGTCGTGCCGCGGATCGCCGCCAGGGTCGGCCGCCCAACCGCGAACCAGCGGGGGAAGACGACCTCGAACAGCTGCTCGCGGGCCAGGTCCACTCCTCCGCGCACCGGCTCCCGGGCATCGTTGACGCTCATCACGATCGACAGGTCGCGCGTGGCCAGGGGCAGCGAGAGTTCGTAGACACGGTGCCGCACCTCGGCCAGGAACAGCTCGCCGGCCGCCGCGACCGCGCCTCCGACGACGATGACGCCGGGGTTGAACATGTTCACCAACGTCGCTATCGCCTCGCCCACCTGCCGCGCCGAGGACCGCACGAGCGAGATCGCGAGCGCGTCGCCGCGGTCGGCGGCGATGGAGATGTGTTCGGGAGTGAGTGTGTCGCCCGTGGCGAGCATGTCGGCGATCGCCCCGGTGTCGCCGGAGGCCACGGCGTCGTGGGCATCGCGCACGAGCGCCCACCCGCCGGCCACGGCCTCGAGGCATCCGGTCTTTCCGCACCGGCACTGTTGCTGCGCGCCCGGGACGCGGACGTGGCCCACGTCGCCGGCGGCGCCGTTGGCCCCGCGGTGCAGGCGACCGTGCGAGACCAGTCCGGCGCCGATGCCCGTGCCCACCTTGCAATAGATGAGGTCGGGGTGGTCGTCGCGGCGCCGCGCACGCTCTCCCGCCGCGAGCAGGTTGACGTCGTTGTCGACCCACACGGGCGCGTCGTACCGCTGCTCGAAGTGCGAACGCACGTCGTAGTTGTTCCACCCGGGCATGATGGGCGGCGCCACCGGCCGTCCGGTTTCGAAGTCGACGGGGCCGGGCAGGCCCACCACGATCGCCCAGACCGACGGGTCCCCGCCGGTGGCGAGCAGGTCGTCGACCATCGCGGTCGCGGTCGCGAGCGTCGACTCGGGGCCCCGGGCGATGTCCCACTCCCGGTGAGCCTCGGCGAGGATCTCGCCGTCGAGGTCGGTGACGCCGACGTGAATGTGGAGGCCGCCGAGCGCGCACACCACGATCCGACCGCGCTCGGCGCGGAAACGCAGAGTGCGAGGTGCTCGCCCCCCGGAGGACGGGGCGTACTCGGCGTCTTCGAGAAAGCCCATCTCGATGGCCCGATCGACCCGCTGAGTCACGACGCCGCGCCCGAGGCCGGTCACGCGGCCGATCTCGGGCCGGGTGACCGCCTCGCCGAGGCGGACCATGTTGACGATCCGGAGCAGGCTGGTCACCTCGTCGGTCTGAGCCCCGAATCGAAGGGTGGAGTCGTTGGCCATGCTCGATCTTCACATAAGCCCGTGCCTCGACCCCGAGTTTCGAGGCCGCTATTGTTCACTAACCTCGCACTTCCGCATGATTCATACTGAAGTGCGGGCGGGTCTTCATCAATTGAATCGATACTCGGCATCCACGGGATCGGCTTCCCTGATACCGACTTCGGTCGGATAGTGGAAGAGGAGTCGGAACGGCCCGATTCCCCGAAAGGATCGAAGATGATCAAGCTTCTCTCGCACCTGTCTTACGTCGCGATCACGACGCCCGACGTCGATGCCTCGGTGGACTTCTATGTCACACAGGTGGGCCTGACCGAGGTCGCGCGCGAGGACGACCGTGTCTACCTGCGCTGCTGGGGCGACTACTACGCCTACTCCGTCGTCGTGGTCCGCGGCGACGAGCCGGCCCTCGAGACCATGGCCTGGCGCACCTCGTCGGCCGAAGCCCTCGAAGAGGCCGCGAAGCGCGTCGAGGCCACCGGCATCCAGGGCGAGTGGTTCGAGGGCCGCGGCATCGGACGCGCCTATCGCTTCACCGGGCCGTTCGGTCACAACATGACGCTGCACTGGGACGTCGAGCGCCACGGCGCCGAGCCGCACACCGCGTCGATCTTCCCCGACCGCCCCGAGAAGCGCAGCTCCGTCGCCGGGGCGCCGCGTCAGCTCGATCACGTCACCGTCGCCACGAGCGACGTCGACGCGTTCGTGCAGTGGTACGTCGACACGCTCGGCTTCCGCTTCATGGCCCGCACCGTGCTCGACGAGGCGCCGATCTCGGTGTTCTCGGTGCTCACGACCAACGAGAAGTCGCACGACCTCGGCGTCGTGCTCGACGGCTCCACGCGCGCCGGTCGCATCAACCACTACGCGTTCTGGGTCGACACCCGCGAAGAGCTCCTCATCGCCGCCGACACCCTGATGGAGAACGGCATCCCGATCGAGTACGGCCCGAACATCCACGGCATCGGCGAGCAGACCTTCCTCTACTACCGCGAACCGTCGACGCTGCGCATCGAGCTGAACACCGGCGGCTACCGCAACTACGTCCCCGACTGGGAGGCGAACACCTGGAAGCCGTCGCTCGGGTCGAACAACATGTACCGCAACGGCGCCATGCCGATGTCGATGACCGAGTCGTTCCCGCCGGCCGACGGCCCCAGCGCCACCGAAGAGGGCGTGCCCGACGAGATCAAGGACGCGCTGCTCAACCCGTACGCCGTCCAGGGTCGGGGCTGACGATGACGACCGCCCCCTTCGCCCTGGCGAGATTCCGGGACGGGGATGCCGTGCGCATCGGTCTCGTGGCCGGCGACCGCATCCGCGCGCTCTCCGACGGCGAGCTCGGGGGCGGGCTGAACGTCTTCCTCGCCGACCCCGACTGGGATCGGCTGGAAGCCCTGATCGAGGCGCCGGGGGAGTGGCATCCGCTCTCGGAAGTCACTCTCACTGCGCCCGTCGAGCCGCGGCAGGTGCTGCAGACGGGAGCCAACTACCGGCAGCACGTCATCGAGCTCGTGGCCGCGGGGCTGACGCAGAACACCGACCGCACGCCCGAGGAGGCGCGCGCGTTCGCCGCCGACATGATGGACGAGCGCGCCCGCAGCGGCGAGCCGTACTTCTTCGTCGGTCTTCCCGCGTGCGTCGTCGGCGACGACGTCCCGCTCATCCTGCCGGCGTACAGCGAGGTGCACGACTGGGAGCTCGAGCTCGCCGTCGTGATCGGTCGTGAGGCGTTCCGCGTCTCGCGGGAGGACGCGCTCGACCACGTCGCCGGGTACACGATCGTCAACGACATCACCACGCGCGATCTCGTGTTCCGCACGGACATGAAGGAGATCGGCACCGACTGGTACCGCGCCAAGAACGCTCCCGGGTTCCTGCCGACGGGGCCGCTCCTCGTGCCGGCGCGGTTCGTCGACCCCGCGGACACCCCCGTGCGACTCGAGCTCAACGGTCAGGTGATGCAGGATGCCACCACCTCCGATCTGCTCTTCGACGTGCCCGCGCTGGTGTCGGCGGCATCCCAGACCCACCCGTTGCTCCCCGGCGACCTGCTGCTGACCGGCAGCCCGGCCGGCAACGGCCAGCACTGGAAGAGGTTCCTGCGCGACGGCGACGTCATGACCGGGACGATCGGGGCGCTCGGAACGCAGACGGTGCGCTGCGTCGCGGAGGCGGCGGAGTGAGCGCGCTCTCGGAAGACCCCCGCGACCTCGACCGCCAGAACCCCGAGGCCGAGATCGCGGCGCGCGCCGAGGCCTACCGGAATTGGGGGCGGTGGGGGCAGGACGATGTCCTGGGCACGCTCAACTTCATCGACGCCGAGAAGCGTCGCGCGGCTGCCGCGCTCGTGCGCGAGGGGGTCTCGATCTCGCTCTCGCAGCGCTTCGACACCGACGGTCCGCAGAAGGGCTGGCGCCGACGCACCAACCCCGTGCACACGATGACCGACACGGGGACGGATGCCGAGCGCGGCAACCAGGGCTTCCCGCACGGCATCGGTGGCGCCGACGACGTCATCGCGATGCCCCTGCAGTGCTCGACGCAGTGGGACGGTCTCGGCCACATCTTCGACCACGGCTTCGCCTGGAACGGGCGCCGGGCGGGTGACGTCGTCACGAGCGACGGCGACCTCGTCACCGGGATCGAGCACGCCGCCGACGTCATCGTCTCGCGCGGAGTGCTGCTCGACCTCGGTCGGCACCTCGCCCCCGACACGACCGAGCTCGCCGACGGCTACGCCATCACCGCCGCCGACCTCGACGCGTGCGCCGCGGCACAGGGCGTCGCGGTCGGGCGCGGCGACATCGTGCTCGTGCGCACCGGACAGTTCACGCGCGTGCAGCGGGAGGGGTGGGGCGACTACGCCGGCGGCCCCGCGCCGGGACTGTCGCTGACCACGGCGGGGTGGCTGCACCGCACCGAGATCGCCACGATCGCGACCGACACGTGGGGCTTCGAGGTGCGGCCGAACGAGTTCGACGTTCCCGCCTTCCAACCGCTGCACCAGGTCGTCATCCCGAACATCGGACTCACGATCGGCGAGATGTGGAACCTCGACGCGCTGGCCGAAGCGTGCGCGTCTGCGGGACGCTGGGAGTTCCTCGTCTCGGCGCCGCCCCTCCCGATCACCGGCGCCGTGGGATCACCAGTGAATCCCGTCGCCCTGCTGTAAACCTGATCCCCGTCGAAAGAACAGAGAGGTTCTGACATGACCGCCGTTCAACGAGTCGCCATCGCCGGCGCCGGCGTCGCCGGCCTGGCATCCGCCATCTTCCTCGCCCGGGCCGGAGTCGACGTCGACGTCTTCGACGCCCAACCGTCGCTGCCCACCCGCGGTTCGGGCATCACCCTGCAGGGCAACGCGCTGCGCGTCTTCGACGAGCTCGGCGTGTGGGACGAGGTCGCGGCCGCCGGGAAGGCGTTCGAGGGTCTCAACCTGCGCGCGCCCGGGCCCGGTGCGCCCGTGGTCGCCGCCCTCCCCGACCTGAAGACGGGCGGACCCGACTACCCCTCGACCATGGGCATGTCGCGCCCCGACCTGGCGCGGATCCTCCTCGCCGCCGCCGAGAAGAACGGCGCACGCGTGCACTTCGGGCGTCGGGTGACCGGTGTCGAGCAGAGCGACGCGGGCGTCGAGCTGATCGTCGACGGGGAGTCGGCGGGTGTGTTCGACCTCCTCATCGGCGCGGACGGCCTGCACTCCACGGTGCGCGAGCTCATCGGCATCCGGGTGGTGCCCGAACAGACCGGGATGGGCATCTGGCGCACGTTCGTCTCGCTCCCCGCCGATGTCGACCGCAGCGAGCTGTACTACGGCGGCCCGATGTACATCGCCGGCTACACCCCCACGGGCGACGACACGATGTACGCGTTCCTGGTCGAGAAGTCCGAGGATCGCTCGGGTGTCTCGGCCGAAGACGCCCGCCGCATCATGGTCGAGCAGTCGCGCGCGTACGACGGACCGTGGAACTCCATCCGCGCCGACATCGAGGCCGGCGCCGACGCGAACTACACGTGGTTCACGCGGCACCTCGTGGACGCGCCGTGGAACCGCGGCCGCGCCGTCGTCATCGGCGATGCGGCGCACAGCTGCCCGCCCACGATCGCCCAGGGCGCGGCCCAGGGGCTCGAGGATGCCGCCGTCCTCACCGAGCTGCTTGTGAACCGGGATGCCGTGGACTCGGCGCTCTGGGACGAGTTCCACGACCGCCGCGTCGCGCGGGCGAGCGCCATCGTCGACGCCTCGGTCCAGCTCGGGCAGTGGCAGCTCGACGGCGCCCGCGACGCCGACATGGGCGGACTGATGTTCCGCGTCGCACAGCTCACGGCGGCCCGCGCGTGAGCGAGGTCGTCGATGTCCACGCCCACCTGCTGATGCCGGGGCTGCACGCCGAGGTCGAGCGGCGCGTGCCCGACGAGGTGCAGGCCGCGGCCGATCTCGAGTTGCGTCGGAACGGTCTCGCCAGCCTTCAGGCCTCGGGCCGCATGATCGGCGAACGTTTCCCGCGGTTGACCGACATCACCGCGCGCCTCGCCGCCATGGATGCGCAAGGGGTGGGCCGGCAGTGGGTCAGTCCGTCGCCGAACCACTTCTACCCGTGGGCCGGCGAGGGGCTCGCCACGTGGGCGTCGAGCGAGGCGAACCGTCTCATCGCCGCGCACGTCGCTCAGGCGCCGGATCGGCTGGTGGGTCTCGGGGTGGTGCCGCTGCAGCATCCCCACCTCGCCGTCGACGCGCTCGACGACGCGGTGCTCGGTCGCGGGCTCGCCGGAGTCGAGATCTCGTCGTTCGCCGGCGATGTCGAGCTCAGCGACGAGCGCCTGGAGCCGTTCTGGGCCCGCGCCGCCGAGCTGCGCGCCTTGGTGTTCCTGCACCCGTTCGGCTGCTCGCTCGACGAGCGACTGGACCGGTTCTACCTCTCCAACACGGTCGGGCAGCCCGTCGAGAACGCCGTGGCGCTGTCGCACCTCATCTTCGCGGGCGTGCTCGATCGGCATCCGGAGCTGCGCCTGGTCGCGGCGCACGGCGGCGGGTACCTGCCCACGGCGATCGGGCGTTCCGACCGCGCGTGGCGGGTGCGGCCCGAAGCGCACGCGTGCGCCGAGGCCCCCTCGACGTACCTGTCGAAGCTGTGGTTCGACACCGTGGTCCACGACGAGCGGGCGCTGCGCTGGCTCGTCGAGGCCGTCGGGGCCGATCGGGTGCTGTTGGGCAGTGACTTCCCGTTCGACATGGGGCTCGACGACCCGGCCGCCTTCGTGCGCGGATCGGGGCTGGCCGAGGCCGACGTCGCGGCGATCCTCGGGGCCAACGCCGAGGCGTTGCTGCGCACGCGGGTGCGCGCGTGAGGATCGCCCGGTGGGTCGACGGTGCCGACATCGGTGAGGGGTTCGTCGACGGGGATTCGGTGATCCCGTTCCCCGACGGGCTGCGGGTGGCGGAGGTGCTCGCGCAGGGTCTCTCGGCGGCTTCGGTGCTGTACGAACGGCGGGAGGTCGGGGCGGCCCGCCCCCTCGCCGACGTCCGCCTCCTCGCCCCGCTCGTACCGGCCTCGATCCGTGACTTCGTCGCGTTCGAAGAGCACGTCGAGGGCGTGAGCGCGTCGGTCGACGGCAAGAGCGAGGTCGTGCCCGAGTGGTACGAGGCCCCGACGTTCTACTTCACCAACCCGCACACCGTGCGCGCGACGGGCGATGTGGTCGCGATCCCCGAGACGCAGCGGCTCGACGTCGAGCTCGAACTCGCGGCGGTGATCGGCGGCGTGCCCGGTTCCGAGGGCGAGAACCTGGATGCCGCCTCGGCCGCGGCCCACATCTTCGGGTACACCGTGATGAACGACTGGTCGGCACGTGACCTGCAGTCGCGTGAGATGAAGGTGCGGCTGGGACCGGCGAAGGGCAAGGACTTCGCGATGACGCTCGGGCCGTGGATCGTCACGGCCGACGAGCTCGAGCCGTTCGTGGATGCCGACGGGTTCCTCGCGGTGCGCGCCGAGCTGTTCGTCAACGGCGAGCTCATCGGGCACGACCTCGTGTCCAACATGGGCTGGCCGTTCCCCGAGCTGGTGGCGTACGCCGCGCGGAACTCCGTGGTGGTGCCGGGCGACGTGCTCGGCTCGGGGACCGTCGGCAACGGCGGGTGCCTCGGGGAACTGTGGGGCCGCCGCGGCGGCCTCGACCCGCGTCCGCTGGAGCCCGGCGACGAGGTGCGCATGGTCATCGAGGGCGTCGGCGAGATCGTCAACGTCGTGGGGGAGCGGGTCGCCGCACCGGCGGTGTCTCGGGCGCGGGAACGGTCGCGGGCACGGTTCCGGGCCGAAGCGCACACCGCGCACTAATGTTGAAATAAGACAAAAGTCGGCGTATGCTGGGCGCGACGTCGGGGCCCGCGGGTCCGTTCGCCCGGTGAGGGAGCCGGAGCGGCACATACGGTCGCGTCGATCGCCCGGTCGTACGGGCGCCCCGCGTATGACTCTCTCCCCTGCGCGCGTCCGCATCCTGGTCGTCGCTCTTCTCGCGGTGTCGTTCCTCGGCGCCCTCGACCACACGGTGGTGTCGACGTCGCTCGCCACGATCGCCGGTGATCTCGGCGCGCTCGAGCACATGAGCTGGATCATGGTCGGCTACACCCTCGCCGCCACCGTGATGCTGCCCGTGCTCGGAAAGCTCGGCGACGTCGTCGGCCCCCGCCGCGTCTTCGTCGTGTCGCTCGGTCTCTTCCTCGTCGCCTCGCTGGCGTGCGGCTTCGCCCCCGACCTCGGCTGGCTCATCGCCGCCCGCGTGATCCAGGGCCTCGGCTCCGCGGGCCTCCAGCTCATGTCGCAGACGATCATCGCCCGCGTCACGAGCCCCCGTCAGCGTCCCCGATACATGGCGATCATCGGAACCGCGTTCCCCGTGGCGATCGTCGTCGGACCCGTCGTGGGCGGGCTCATCACCGACTTCTGGGGCTGGTCGTGGGTCTTCTGGATCAACGTCCCCCTCGGTCTCGCGGCCCTCGCCCTGGCGCTCGTGGCTCTTCCTCGCCTGCCCGGCGGCGCGCACCCGCGGTTCGACGTTCCCGGCTCGCTCGTGTTCACGGGTGCTCTGGTCGCCCTGGTGCTGGCCGTGACCTGGGTCGGCGACGAGGTCCTGCGGTCGGCCGCGCTCGCGTGCGCGGCGGTGGCGGTCATCGGCATCCTGGCCCTCGTCGTGATCGAGCGGCGCGCGGCGGCGCCGATCCTGCCGCCGAGGCTGTTCCGCAACCCCACGGTCCTCGCGTGCCTCGGCCTGTCGCTGATCATCGGCACGGGGCTGTTCGCGATCGTTGCGTACGTGCCCACCTACGTGCAGATGGCGTACCGCACGAGCGCGACGGTCTCGGGGCTCGTGCCGATCGCGACGGTGCTCGGCATGCTCGTGAGCAACCTGCTCACGGGGTGGCTCGTGAGCCGCTCGGGGCGCTACCGCCTGTACCCCGTGCTCGGCACGGGGATGGCGGCGGCGGGTCTGGCGACGATGGCGGCGCTTCCGGCCGAGATGCCGCTGTGGGTCCCGATGGCGGTCATGGCCGTCGTGGGTGTCGGCACCGGCTCCTTCATGAACATCATCTTCGCCGTCGTCCAGAGCGCAGCCTCCCGAGAGGACCTCGGCGCGGTGACGGCGACGACGAACCTCGTGCGCCAGATCGGCTCCGCGGTGGGCACCGCGGTCATCGGCGGGATCGTCGGGTTCGGCGTGGCTGCCGCGCTCCCTGCCGGGCTGGATGCCACCACCCTGACGCCCGCGGCCGCCCGCGCGGCGACTCCCGCGGTGCAGGGCGAGATCGCGGTCGCCTACCACGACGTGTTCGCGCCGGTGTTCCTCGGCCTGGCGGCGGTGTACGCGTGTGGCTTCGTGATCGCCCTTCTCCTGCCCGCGGGGCGGCTCTCGGACGAGATGCCCGTATCCGCCCCCGTCTCGACCCCTGAATCCGTCCGACCTCGAAGGAGAGAACATGTCTGACACCCCCACCGTCGTCGTCGTGGGCAGTGGCCCGATCGGCGCCGCCTACGCCCGCGTGATCCTCGAGAGCGTCCCCGCGGCGCGCGTCGTGATGTTCGAGGCGGGACCGCAGGTCACCGATCCCGCCGGCGCGAGCGTGCGCAACATCGTCGATGCCGACGAGAAAGCCCGTGCCCGCGAGCGTTCGCAGGGGCCGCAGGCCGGGGAGTTCCGCGCCTCGCTCGGCATCCCCGCCGGAACCGTCGTCGAGGGCATGTTCACCGCGCGGCAGGGGACGCACCTGCTCGACTTCGGCGGCGAGGGATCGGCGCACGCCCCGACCTTCCCGGCGGCGGCCGCGGCGACGAACGTCGGCGGTCAGGGAGCGCACTGGACCTGCGCGATCCCGCGCCCGGCGTTCAGCGAGAAGCTCGACTTCATCGCGGGCGAGGAGTGGGAGGACCTCATCACCACCGCCGAGGGGCTGCTGCACGCGCAGAGCGCGGCGTTCGCGGACTCCCCGGTCGGCGCGGCGATCCGGACGTTGCTCGACCGGGAGTTCGGGGCCGAGCTGCCCGACGGGTACGGCGTGAGCACCCTTCCCGTCGCGGGTGACCCGCAGCCCGACGGCTCGATGCGTTGGGCGGGTGCGGACACCGTGCTGGGGCCGCTCCTCGACTCCGACAGCGAGGTCGCGTCGCGCTTCGAGCTGCGCGACCTCACGCTCGTGCGCCGCGTCGAGCACGACGGTCGCCGGGCGACGGGGGTCGTCGTCGAGGATCTGCGGACGGGGCAGCAGTCGGTCGTGGCCGCGGATGCCGTGGTCGTCGCCGCCGACGCGTTCCGGTCGCCCCAGTTGCTGTGGGCGTCCGGCATTCGCCCCGCACCGCTCGGCCGCTACCTGACCGAGCACCACGTGGTCATCAGCACCGTCGCCCTGGATGCCGAGCGCATGAGCGCCCTCGTGTCGGACGACGAGCTGCAGCAGGAGCTCGCGCGCCGGGCGACGAACCCGGCCGACCCCGTGGCGGCGGTGAATCGCATCCCGTTCTCGGAGCCGGACCACCCGTACTCGGCGCAGATCATGTACGCCGAGGATCCCCCGTTCGCCCTCGATCCCGCACACCCGGCCTCGGGCAACCGGTGGGGGTACGTGAACATGGGCTTCGGCGTGCGCAAGTTTCCGCGCGTCGAGGACGGTGTCACCTTCAGCGACGACGAGCGGGACTACCGCGGACTGCCGAACTTCACGATCGAGTACGCGCTGACCGACCGGGAGGATGCCGAGATCGCGGAGGCGACCGAACGCCTGCGTCGCGCTGGGAACGCCCTCGGCGAGTTCATCGCCGAGCCGCGGCTGCTGCCGAACGGATCGAGCCTGCACTACATGGGCACGATGCGCGCCGGTACCGACCCGGCCACATCGGTCGCGGACCCGCACTCCCACGTGTGGGGCTTCGAAAACCTGCTCGTCGGAGGCAATGGGCTCATCCCCACGGCCAACACGATGAATCCGACGTTGATGAGCGTGGCGATCGCCGTGCGCGGCGCTCGCCGGCTCGCCGAAGAACTGCGCGAGGATGCTTCCTCCGCCACGGCGGACGAGGAGCCGGCGAAGGCCTGACGGGCAGGGACGGGGGCAGGCCGGACGGGTCCACCGG
>NZ_VBUM01000042.1 GCF_005774735.1 Microbacterium sp. 5K110
GGGGAGTCCCCTCCGCGGGGAGGGGCGGTGCCGGCCATCCGTGGGGGACGACGAGGCACCGCGCGCGACCCGCCCGGAATCCGAGCTCGGCGTGCCGGCGTCGCGTCCGCTCGCTCGGGAACACCACGACGGTCGCCCGTCGCGCCGAGGTCGACACGATCCGGGCCCGAAGCCGCTGCACGAGACCGAGACGAGCGGGCAGCGCCCCCCGGCGCATCGTCGTGGATGCCGTGTCGACGAGGCAGTAGTCGTGGGCGGTGTGCACGACGGGGGCACGGCGTGCGCGCAGAACGCTCGCCCCCACCCCCTGGAACCGGTGGACGTGCACGACGTCGCGATCGTCCTGCACCCGGCGATAGGCGCGCGGGAGCAGCACACCGTGCACCGTGTCGACACCGTGGAAGACGGCCCGGACGAACGCCGAGGACCCGTGCCGGTCCGGCGCATACGGTCGCCACGTCGGGCGGACGGTGACCCTCACGCCGGCCGCGGCTGCGCGCGCGATGCTCTCGCCGTCCGCGACGGCCGTGATGATCGCGACATCGTGTCCGCGGGCCCGTTGCGCGGACGCGAGCGCGAAGAGATAGGCCTCCGCGCCACCCCAGGGGGTGACGAATGTGCTGTGGAGGTGGGTGATCCTCACGACGGTCTGTCTCCTCCCGAGCGGACCGGGGCCGCCGCCGCGACACACAGTAAGGGGCGGTGCGATGCGTCGTGCCGCCTTCGCCCCGGTGCCCCGCGCGCCGCCCGGGGCGTTCACGTGCGCTCTCGTCCCCCGGCTGCCATTGCTTCACCTGGCTCCGGCGGATCCGGATGCCGCGGCCTCGCCGCCGAGCGACCTGCACGCTGGTTCTTCGTGCCGACCGCGCGGCACGAAGGGGAGGGTGCATGCGGATCGTCTGTCTGTCGCCGGTCGTCCCGTACGACGGCATCCCGCACGCGGGCGGCCAGTACCTGCTGCGTCACCTCCGGACGCTGCGGGAACTGGGGCATCGCGTCACCGTCGTGTCGTTCGACGACCGCGACAACCGCGCCGCGGCGGACCACCTGGTGGATGCCGTCGATGTCGTGCTCGTGCCGGCATCGCGGCCGCGCCGCCCGTTCGCCCGCCGCCTCGTCGAGGGGATCGAGCGCCAGGAGCAGCGACTGTTCCCGGTGCGCCCGGTGGCCCGGCGGCGTCGCGCCCTCCGGCGCAGCCGCGCGGCGCGGGCGGTGCTCGCGGCGGCCGACGTCATCGAGTACCAGTGGACCGAGTCCGGGTGGTTCGGCGTGCGTCGCCGACCGACCGGCGCCCCGCGCCGCATCGTCGTCGCCCACGACGTCCTGCTGCAGAGTTACGAGCGCTTCCTCGCCGCCGCCCCGGGGCCGCCGTGGCATCCGCGGGTGCTTCTCGCGCGCTGGCGGCGGTGGAGCGTGCACCGCGACGAGCGTCGCGTCTACCGCCGCGCCGACGCCGTGCTCACCTTCAGCGCGAAGGACGCCGCTCTCGTGCACCGCGCCGCCGGAGCGCCGGTCCGCGCGGTCGTCGTCCGTCCGCCGCTCGCGGACGGGGTGGAGTCGTGCGTGCGCGGGGGCGATCCCGCCCCCACCGTGCTCTTCGTCGGGGCCTTCGATCGCTCGGTGAACTCCGAGGCGGCGGTGTGGACCATGACCGACATCGCGCCGTGGGTGCTCGAGGTGAACCCCTCCGTGCGCTTCGTGTTCGCCGGCGCGCGTCCGACCGACGAGATGCGCCGCATCGCCGCCACGCGTCCCGGCGCGTTCGTCGTCACGGGTCGCCTCGAGTCGCTCGACGTCGCGTACGCCGAGGCCGACGTCGTGCTCGTGCCGCTGCGGGCCGGAGCCGGGGTGAAGTTCAAGACCGTCGAGGCGATGCTCCGCGGCATCCCGGTGGTCTCGACGGGTGTCGGGATCGAGGGCATCGTCGGCGACGGCATCCGCGCGTACGCCGTCGCCGACGATGCCCGCGGCCTCGCAGCGGCGATCGTGCGCGCCTTGGCCGATCCCGTCGGCGCGCGCCGCGACGCCGCCCGCTCGCGCGACGCCGTCGCGGACGAATTCTCGGGGGCCGCCTTCCGGCGCGCCCTGACGGACGTGTACGGAGGACCGACACCGTGACCGACTCCCGCCCCACTGTCGCCGGCGCCACGGTGACGTACGGCTCCCGCCACGTCTCGTGCCTCGCCGTCGTCGCCCGCATGATCGACGCCGGGGTCGCCCCGGTCGTGATCATCGACAACGGCTCCACGCCCGTGTCGGCCGCCGCGCTCGACGCCGCTGCTGCGGCCGGCGCGGGGCGCATCGTCGTGCACCGGATGCCACGCAACGAAGGATCGGCGCCCGCGTTCGGTGCCGCGATCGCCCGCGCGCGCGATCTCGGCACCGATTACGTGTGGCTGCTCGACGACGACAACTTGCCCGAACCCGGGGCCCTCGACCGGCTCCTGGCGGCGGATCAGGCGCTGCGCGCCGCCGGCCACGACCTCACCGCGGTCGCGCCGCTCCGCGTTCCGGACGGCGAGCCGGCCACGATCGCCGAGGTCGTCGCGGCGGAGCGCGCGCGTGAGAGTCCCCGCGAGGCGGTCTCGTTCGCGGGGGTCGAGGCGGGTCTGTTCGCGCGGCGCTTCCTCGAGCGCGTCGGTCTGCGGCGCCCCCGTCGGCGAGTGGCGGGGACGGATCTCGCCTACGCGCCGTACGGCGGACTGCTCGCCCGGGCCGATGTCCTCCGCCGCATCGGCCTGCCGCGCGCCGACTTCGTGCTCTACGGCGACGACCTCGAGTACACCTCGCGCATCCGCGCGGGCGGCGGGCGCCTCGTCCTGGTCCCCGATGCGGTCGTGGTGGATCCTCGCGGCGAACGGTGGATGCCGCCGGGGTTCGAGGTGCGCGCGATGTTCCTGTCGACGAACCCCGCGCTGCTGTACTACTTCCTCCGCAATCGCCTCCACCGCGAGCTCGGCACGGGGCGACGGTGGAGCGTGCCCCGCGCCGCGAACGGCGCGCTGTTCCTCGCGCTGTGCCTCGCGTGCGCGGCCGCGACGCGGCGGTGGCGGCCGATGCGCGTCATCCGCCGCGCCGTCGCGGACGCGGTGTCCGGCCGCGCGGGCCGTCGGGTGGAGATCTAGCCGCTCTGGGGTGAGTCTGCGGGTGAGGCCGGGGTCACAGCTCCAGCGTGATGCGCGGGCACGCCGCGCGCGAGACGCACAGCATCATCGTGCGGTTCGCCTCCTGCTCCTCGGGTGACAGCACCGAGTCGCGGTGCTCGACCTCGCCGTCGATCACGGGGACCTCGCACGTGCCGCACGTGCCCACGCGGCAGCTCGAGGGCACGACCGCGCCGTACTCCTCGACGACCTCGAGGATCGACTTCTCGGGCGGGACCGTCACGGTCAGCCCCGACATCATGAGGTCGACTTCGAACGGCTCGGTCCACACCGGAGGACCCAGCACTTTCGCCTCGAAGCGCTCGACGTGGAGGCTCCCGCGCGGCCAGCCCGCCATCGTGGCATCCAGCGACTCCAACAGACGGGCGGGGCCGCACGCGTAGACCACCGCGCGCGACACCGGGGTACCCAGGCGGGACGCCAGATCGAGGCGTCGGCCCTCGTCCGTCGCGTAGACCTCGACACGGTCGCCGTACTGCTCGACGAGGTCGCCCGCGAAGGCCATCGTGCGCCGCGAGCGGCCCGCGTACAGCAGCGTCCACGGTGCCCCCGCAGCCTCGGCGGCTTCGATCATCGCGATGAGCGGCGTGATCCCGATACCGCCGGCGACGAACACGTACGACCGGCCCGCGGTCGGGGCGAAGAGGAAGTGGTTGGCCGGGCCCCGCACGCGCAGCGCGGTCCCCGGGTGGGCGTTCTCGTGCAGCCACACCGACCCCTCGCGCTCGCGCAGGACGCCGATCCGCCACGTGCCGCGGTCGGCGGGCGAGCCGCACAGCGAGTACTGCCGCTCCACGCCGCCGGGCAGGACGACGTCGATGTGCGCCCCGGGCGACCAGTGCGGAAGCGCGCCCCCGGCACGCTCGAGGTCGAGCACGACGATGCCGTCGGCCGCGTCCCGACGCGCGCGCACCGTCACCTCGAACGTCAGACCACCGCTCATGTCTCTCCTTCGACGGGCTCGGCGGGGGAGCCGTGCACCAGTTCCTTCACGATCAGCAGCCGGTAGGGCGTTCCGCCGGGCGAATGCCACCGGTGCGGGGTGCCCGAGCGGCAGTACACCGAGTCGCCGACGGCGAGCGTGGTCTCACCGAACGGGCCGAGCGAGATCACGATCGACCCCTCTAGCACGGTGAGGAACTCGTCCTCGTCGTGGACGTAGTGGTCGCCCGGTTCGGTGTTGGCCCCGGTGAACTCCATCGGTTCGAAGCGGCGCGGGCCCTCGGCGAGCATGCGCGCGCTGCCTTCGGCATACGGCCCGACGAGTCCCTCGTCGGCGCGCACGAACGTCGGATGCGCCTTCTCGTCGGGACGCGGCGGCTCGGAGGCGGCGATGAGTTCGACGCGGCTCGTGCCCAGTGCCCGGGCCAGCCGCTCCAGGCTCGCCATGCTCGGACGAGCGAGACCGCGCTCGAGCTGGCTGAGGAACGGATGCGACAGGGCGGCCGCTTCGGCGAGCTGGGTCAGGGTGAGTCCGCGCGCCTTGCGCAGACCGCGCAAGTGCGCGCCGAGGCGCTCATCGCCGGTGGTGGGATCGTCGGCGGGGATCGCGGGGGCCATGGTGGTCATCGTCCCACCCTCTCGAACAGTCGCGCGGTGATCTCGTCCTCGTCGGCGGAGACGAGTCGCCCGTCCTCGACGACGACGCGACCCGCGACGACCACCGTGCGCGGCCGCCGCCCGGGCGCGGCCCACAGCAAGCCCGCGACGCGATCGGCGACCCCGGCGTCCGCGACGCCCGTGACGTCCCACAGACACAGGTCCGCGGCCGACCCCGGTGTCAGGCGCCCGAGCTCGGGTCGTCCGAGGCCGTCCGCCGAGCCCGCCGTGGCCATCGCCAGCACGGCGGTGGCCGCCAGTTGCGGTCCCACGAGCGCCGAGACCTGCAGCGCGAGCCGGGCGTCGGCGAGCAGATGACCGGCGTCGTTGCTGCCGCCCCCGCTCGTCCCGAGTCCCACCGGGATGCCGGCATCCCGCAGCTTCGCGACGGGCGCGACGCCCCACCCCATCGGCACATCGCAGCCGGGGGCGTGGGTCGCGGTGACTCCGGCCGCGGCGATCCGGGCGATCTCGTCGTCGGTGACACCGCACAAGTGCGCGAGCGTCACGTCGGGGGCGAGCCAGCCCCAGTCCTCCAGCAGGTCGAGCGGACGTCGCCCGTACTTCTGCTGCGCGATCTCGACGTCCACGACCTCGTTCGCCTGCGTGCGCCGCCGCAGCCCGCGGCGCGCAGCCACCTCGGCGAGCAGGGTGAAGGTCTCGCGCGGGTCGCTGTGCACGCCCGCGGGCCCCACGGCGACCTGGAGCATCCCGTCGGGGGTCACGCCGGCGGGGCATCCGTCCACGAGCGCGGCCGCGATCGCCTCGGCCGAGAGGGCGGCTTCCTCCGGGTCGTCCCGCGCGGCTCCGCGTACGAACGCCAGCCGGGCGCCCAGACCGGCCGCGGCCTCCGCGGCGGCCCGCGCCATGCCGACCGTGTCGGCTCCGGACGGCCACGTGAGGTGGTGGTCGGCGACCGTGGTGACGCCGCTCAGCAGGGCTTCGGCGAGTCCTGCGCGCGCGGCGATCCCGGTGAGTCCGGGGTCTATACCCGCCGCGGCATATGCCGCCGCCATCGCGGGCAGCCACTCCCGCATCGGGATGCCACGGGTGCCCGGCAGCGTGCGGAACGCGGTCTGCAGCAGATGGTGGTGGGCGTTGACGAGACCCGGCGTGACGACGCACCCGGACGCGTCGATCACGGTCGCGTCGGCCGGGGCGGCGATGTCGACGATCCGCCCGTCGACGCACACCACGTCGCCGGTGCGAACGCGCCCCTCGGACTCGACGACGGCCACCGCGTCGCGGATCACGAGCGCCGTCATCGGGCCGGCACCGGTTCCGGGAGTGCACACGCCGCCGTCGTCGTGGTGTGCAGCGGTCCGTCCCCGGAACGCAAGGGTCGAGCGCTCCTGCCGGCGCGGGCCGCGACGATCTCGGCGACGACCGACAGCGCCGTCTCCTCGGGGGTCTGCGCCCCCAGGTCCAGGCCGAGGGGGGAGTGCAGCCGCGAGAGCTCGGCGTCCGTCACCCCCGACTGCGTCAGCAGCTCCGCGCGGCGTGCCACGGTCGCGCGCGAGCCCATCGCGCCGACGAACCCGACGGGCAGCCGCAGGGCCGCGCGCAGGGCGGGGACGTCGAGCCGCTCGTCGTGGGTGAGGACGCAGACGGCCGTGCGGTCGTCGGGGGCCTCGAGGGACGCGAGGTACTCGTGCGGCGGTGCCACGACGAGCTCGTCGGCCTCGGGGAAACGCTCCGGCGTGATCAGCAGGGCCCACGCGTCGCACACGGTCACCGCGAACCCGGCCGCCGCGCCCAGACGGCACAGCGCCGCCGCGTGCTCACCGGCGCCGAGCACGATGAGGCGGGGCCGGGCGGGGCGGTGCAGTCGCAACGGGATGCCGTCGTCGAGGGCGAGGTCCAGAGTGCTTTCGCGGCCGGCGGCCGCATCGATCAGGGCCGCGCGCACGCGGGGGTCGTCGCCGTCGATCGGGTAGGCGGCGACCTCGACCGCCCCGCCGCAGGCGAGGCCCGCGGCCACGACGGCGTCGTCGGGACCGACGAACCCGAAGCGTCCGCGACGCACCGACCCCGATCGCAACGCGTCGAGGCCGAGCATCACCGCGTCGCCCTCGACGCAGCCGCCCGAGATCGATCCGATCACCCGCGCGTCGGCCGTCACGGCCAGGGTGGCGCCGACTCCGCGCGGCGCACTGCGCACGACCCGGGTGACCGTGACCGCCGCGACGGGCACTCCCGACTCGAGAAGGGGCAGCAGTTCGGCGGCCAGTTCGAGCATGCTGGCGACCGTATCCGCGCCGTGTTTCGCGCACGCTACGCTGTCGTGACCATGCCCGCCGAGCCCTCGTCCGACGCCGCGGGGACGACGCACGAGGCCTCGCCCGCGGGCCTCGTGCTGGCCGCCGGAGCCGGTCGACGCTTCGGTGGACCCAAGGCGCTCGCGCGCGACCCCGATGGCATCCCGTGGGTCGAGAAGGCCGTCCGCGCGCTGCGCGACGGCGGCTGCGATCCGGTCGTCGTCGTCCTCGGCGCCGGCGCCGACGAGGCCGCGGGTCTCGTCCCGCACGGGGTCCGGATCGTGCGGGCCGCGGCATGGTCGAAGGGGGTCTCGGCGTCGCTGCGCGCGGGCTTGGAGGCCGTGGCATCCACGTCCGCTCCGGCCGTCGTCGTGGTGCCCGTCGACACCCCGGAGCTGCCCGCTGCGGCCGTCGCCCGCCTGGCGCGACGCGCGCGCCCGGGAGCCCTCGCGTCCGCGACCTACGCCGGAGCCCCCGGCCATCCCGTGCTGATCGGGCGCGCGCACTGGGACGCGCTCGCCGCCGGAGTTCGCGGTGACGTCGGTGCCCGCCCGTACCTCCGAGGGCACGGTGCGGCCGCCGTGGATTGCGGCGACCTCTGGTCGGGCGCGGACCGCGACGAGCGCTGACACCGGACGTCCGTTACGCGTTCGTTGCTTTCGGGAAGCGGGGAGGCCCTGGACAAACGCGCGGACCCGGGGATATGTTCACGGAGCCGTCATAATTACGACGGAGCCAGGAAGCCGGGACGAGGACGTGCCCGATCCGACGCCGCGGAGGGCGCCGGGCACGACCACGGGGGTCCCTGCAGTTCAGAGAGGAACGCAGATCACAATGCTGAAGAAAATCCTGACCGGTGCGGCCATCGCGGCGCTCGCCGTGAGCCTCGGAGCCTGTAGCTCCACGCGCCCCGCCGACGGTGGCGGAGACGCCGCCGGGGGCAGCGGCGAATGCAACGTCGGAATCGCGATGCCGACCCGCAGCCTCGAGCGCTGGATCAACGACGGTGAGCAGCTCCAGAAGAAGCTCACCGACGCGGGCTGCACCGTCGACCTGCAGTACGCCGACAACAAGACGGACCAGCAGATCAGCCAGATCCAGAACCAGATCTCGGGTGGCGCGAAGATCCTCGTGATTGCCGCGATCGACGGTTCGACGCTCGGCCCCGTTCTGGAAGAGGCCAAGTCGCAGAACGCCACCGTCATCGCCTACGACCGTCTCATCAACGGCAGCGAGAACGTCGACTACTACGCCACGTTCGACAACTACAAGGTCGGTACCCTCCAGGGGCAGTACATCGAGGAGCAGCTCGGACTGAAGGACGGCAAGGGCCCCTTCAACCTCGAGCCCTTCGCCGGCAGCCCCGACGACAACAACGCCAAGTTCTTCTTCGCCGGTGCCTGGGACGTTCTCCAGCCGTACGTCGAGAAGGGCCAGCTCGTCGTCCCGAGCGGCAAGTCGCCCGCCAACGACGACGCGTGGGCGAGCATCGGCATCCAGGGCTGGGCCTCCGACAAGGCGCAGGCCGAGATGGACAACCGCCTCTCGTCGTTCTACGGCGACGGCAAGAAGGTCAACGTCGTCCTGTCGCCCAACGACAGCCTCGCGATCGGCATCGAGGCATCCCTCAAGTCGGCCGGCTACACCGCCGGTGCGGACTACCCGATCATCACGGGTCAGGATGCCGACAAGGCCAACGTCAAGGCGATCCTCGATGGTCTCCAGTCCATGACGGTCTGGAAGGACACCCGCGCGCTCGGTGACCGCGTCTTCACGATGGTCCAGGAGATCAAGGACGGCAAGACGGTCGAGGTGAACGACACCGAGACCTACGACAACGGCAAGAAGGTCGTCCCGTCGTACCTCCTCACGCCGGAGGTCGTCGTCAAGGCCGACGTGCAGTCCAAGCTCATCGACTCGGGCTTCCTGAAGGCCTCCGACGTCGGGCTCTGATCCACTTCTGCGGCGGGGCGGGTTCGCCCGCCCCGCCGCTCTATCTGTCGCCGCGCGGCGACGGAGGGAGACACCATGACCGAACCGATCCTGCGCATGTCGGGGATCTCGAAGTCGTTCAACGGCATCCCGGCGCTCGCCGACGTCTCAGTCGACGTGCACCGCGGTGAAGTGCACGCGATCTGCGGCGAGAACGGTGCCGGCAAGTCGACGCTGATGAAGGTGCTGAGCGGGGTCTACCCGGCCGGCAGCTTCGAGGGCACGATCACCCTGGAGGGCCAGCCGGTCGCCTTCCGCTCGATCAACGACAGCGAGGCCGCCGGCATCGTCATCATCCACCAGGAGCTGGCCCTCAGCCCCTACCTCTCGATCGCCGAGAACATCTTCCTCGGCAACGAGAAGGCCAAGCGCGGCGTCATCGACTGGAACGCCACGAACGCCGCCGCCGCCGACCTGCTCAAGCGGGTGGGGCTCCGCGAGAACCCGGCTACCAAGATCTACGAGATCGGCGTCGGCAAGCAGCAGCTCGTCGAGATCGCGAAGGCGCTGGCCAAGGAGGTCAAGCTCCTGATCCTCGACGAGCCGACCGCCGCCCTCAACGACGACGACTCCGCGCACCTGCTCGACCTCATCGATCAGCTGCGCGACCAGGGGATCACCTGCATCATCATCAGCCACAAGCTGAAGGAGGTGCTGCGCATCGCCGACCGCATCACGATCATCCGCGACGGGCGCACCATCGAGACGATGGAGCGGGACGACCCCGAGACCGACGAGGGCCGCATCATCCGCGCGATGGTCGGTCG
This sequence comes from Microbacterium sp. 5K110, assembly GCF_005774735.1. Lineage (GTDB taxonomy): Bacteria > Actinomycetota > Actinomycetes > Actinomycetales > Microbacteriaceae > Microbacterium. The sequence goes on from NZ_VBUM01000042.1 coordinate 9,781, forward strand.
CGACCTCAACAGCTTGTTCCCGCCGCGCGAGCCCGACATCGGCGACGAGCTGTTCCGCGTCGAGCACTGGACCGTGCACCACCCCGTCGACACGGAGCGCGTGGTCATCGACGACGCCTCCTTCATGGTGCGCGCGGGCGAGATCGTCGGCTTCGCCGGTCTCATGGGCGCCGGTCGCACCGAGCTCGCCATGAGCATCTTCGGGCGCATGTACGGCACGGGCATCTCGGGCGAGGTGTACAAGAACGGGCAGCAGATCGACGTGCGCACCGTCGACGCGGCCATCAAGCAGGGCATCGCGTACGCCACCGAGGACCGCAAGCGGTACGGCCTCAATCTCATCGGCGACATCCAGGTCAACGTCTCGGCCGCAGCGCTGTCGCGCCTCGCGCGCCTCGGCGTCGTCGACCGCTACCGCGAGTACAAGGTCGCCGACTCGTACCGCTACAAGATGAACATCAAGGCGCCCAGCGTCGCCGCGATCACCGGACGTCTCTCCGGCGGGAACCAGCAGAAGGTCGTCCTGTCGAAGTGGATGTTCACGGGTCCCGACGTGCTCATCCTCGACGAGCCCACCCGTGGCATCGACGTCGGGGCCAAGTACGAGATCTACGGCATCATCAACGAACTCGCGGCCCAGGGAAAGGCCGTCATCGTCATCTCGTCGGAGCTGCCCGAGGTCATCGGCCTCTCCGACCGCATCTACACCATCTCCGAGGGGCGCATCACGGCCGAGGTCAGCCGTGCGGATGCCACCCAGGAGACGCTCATGCGGCACATGACCGCCGGAAGGAACTGACTGCAATGGCCACCGCATCCACCCAGACCGTCGAGGCTCCGACCCAACCCGGACCCCGGCGCCGCGGCCTGCTGGCGCGCATCAACTTCCGCCAGTTCGGCATCCTGGCCGCCCTGGTCATCATCATCGTGCTGTTCCAGGTGCTGACCGGCGGGCGCCTGCTCATGCCGGGCAACGTCAACAACCTCATCCAGCAGAACGCCTACGTCCTGATCCTCGCGATCGGCATGGTCATGGTGATCATCGCCGGCCACATCGACCTGTCGGTCGGATCCGTGGTGGCGATGGTCGGCGCGATCGCGGCGATCGCGATGAACCAATGGGGTCTGCCCTGGTTCATCGCGGTGATCCTCTCGCTCATCGTCGGCGCGATCGTCGGCGCGTGGCAGGGCTTCTGGGTCGCCTTCGTCGGGATACCGGCGTTCATCGTGACCCTCGCGGGCATGCTCCTCTTCCGCGGTCTCACGCTCGTGCTGCTCACCGGCGGCACGATCAGCGGTCTCCCCGACGGATTCACCGCGATCGGTGCCGGTTGGCTGCCGCCGCTGCTCGGCTACGTCGGCAACTGGGACAGCCTGACCCTCGTCCTCGGCGCGATCGCGAGCGTGCTCCTCATCGTGCAGCAGCTGCGCACCCGCGCCACGCTGCGTCGCCTCGAACTGCCTCGCGAGGTCGCGTGGTCCTTCTGGCTGAAGAACGCCATCGCCGTCGTGGCGATCATGGCCGTCGCGTTCACGATCGCCGCCTACAACGGCACCCCGATCGTGCTGATCATCCTCGCGGTGCTCGTGCTGGCGTACACGTTCGTGCTCAACCGCACGACCTTCGGTCGCCACATCTACGCCATGGGCGGCAACCTGTTCGCGGCCGTGATGAGCGGTGTGAAGACGAAGTGGGTCACGTTCTTCATCTTCGTCAACATGGGCGTGCTCGCCGGTCTCGCCGCCGTGGTCAGCACCGCCCGCGCCGGTGGTGCCGTGGCATCCGCCGGTCAGAACTACGAGCTGGATGCCATCGCGGCGGTGTTCATCGGTGGCGCCGCCGTCCAGGGTGGTATCGGAACGGTCGTCGGCGCCGTCGTCGGTGGTCTGGTGATGGGCGTGCTCAACATGGGCCTGTCCATTCTGAGCGTCGACGCGGCGTGGCAGATGGCGATCAAGGGCATCGTCCTGCTGCTGGCCGTGGCATTCGACATCTTCAACAAGCGACGCAACGGCGGTGTCTGATCGGGTGGGGAGCGCGGCGGTCGCGTCCGCTCCCCACGCCGGCGAAATCCGACGGGCGGGCAGTGCGAGAATGGCGGAGGTGCCCTCCTCATGACCCCTGCCGTGTTCGAGCCAGCGACGCCGCTCGCACCGCCCGCAGGTCGTACCACCAACGACCTGATCCGACAGCAGAACCTCGCGTCCGTGCTGTCGTTGCTCCACCTTCGGGGAGCGCTCTCACGCGCACAGCTCGGAGCCACGATCGGACTGAACCGGTCGACGGTCACGGGCCTGGTCATGGAACTGACCGAGCTAGGGCTCGTCCGCGAGGTCGCCGCCGGTGAACGCACGGGCAAGGTCGGTCGCCCCACCCTCGACATCGAGCCCGAGGATCACGTCTCGGCGCTGAGCGTGCGCGCCGAACCGCACGCGGTCACCGTGGCCCTGGTCGGGCTCGGGGGTGTGGTGCACGCGCGACTGCGCCACGACACCGCCAGCGCCCCCTCGCCCCGCCGGTTCGTCCAGATCGTCGCCTCGTCGGTCGAGGCGATGCGCGCCGACATCGACCGCCACTACCGCGTCGTCGGCGCGGGGCTCGCCGTGCCGGGGCTGGTGAACGCCAACGGCTCCGTCCTGGTGTCCCCGACGCTCGGGTGGAAGCGCGACCCGGTCGCCGCGCGGCTGAGCGACGAGCTCGGCATCGCCGTGTCGGCCGGCAACGACGCCAGCATCGGCGCGCTCGCCGAATCCCGCTTCGGCGTGGGGGTGGGGGTGTCGAACCTGCTCTACCTCGGCGGTGCGATGCACAGCATCGGGGGCGGCCTCATCATCGACGGCACGCTGCTGCGCGGGACCTCCGGCTACGCCGGCGAGCTCGGCCACACGGTGATCGATCCCCGGGGGCGCGCGTGCGTGTGCGGGCGGAAGGGCTGCCTCGAGGCCGAGGTGCGCCTCGACCTGCTCGAGCCGCTGCTCGGGCGTCGCAAGCTCGACGAGGACGAGCTCGACGTCGAGCTCGGCGTCGCCCGCGATCCCCGCGTCCTGGCCGAGGTGACCCGCCAGGTCGACGTGCTCTCGCTCGCCCTGACGAACTTCGTCAACGCCTTCAGCCCCGAGACGGTGGTGCTGTCGGGATACCTCGGCGCGCTGCTGTCGGTGAGCCGCGAGCGTCTGGCCGAGGCCGTGCGGGTGCATCCGCTCGGCGCCGAGGGGCGGACGATCCGCCTCGAGCGCGCCCACTTGCGCTCCCGACTCATGCTCATCGGTCCCGCGGAGCTCGCGTTCGCCGACCTGTTGGGCAATCCCGCCGGCTTCCGCGGCTGACACCGGCCCCCGGAGGACCGCGGGCGTGACGGCGCCGGCTCGACAGACCGCGTTCACCGGCGCGTCGATTCGCGGGGCTAGTCTCGCCACGGTGTTCGCCACCCGAGCGGACGCCGGGGGAGGGTCCGCGTGGATCTCGACGCTGACCGGGGACGTTCGTGGTTCTCGATGCTCGCCGTCGTCGTGGCGGTGCTGTTCGTCGGCATCGCCGTCGTGCTCGTCGTGTCGGCGCAGGCCGCCGGACGCGAGCGCCCGCTCGAGGACCGCACCGCCGCCGTCCCGGCTCCCGTCGAGATCGCGACGACGGTGAATCCGGATGCCTCGACCACCGCAGACGTCGGTGAGGCGCCGGAGGCGGATCCCGCTCCGGCCGCGGCCCCGTCGAGCGTCCGCCCCGTCGTCGCCGACCCGTCCTGGACGGCACGGACCGCCGCGGCCACCGGCATCCCGGAACGTGCACTGCGCGCCTACGCGTCGAGCGCGCTCACCGTGCAGAGCGAGCAGCCCGCGTGCGGTCTCGGCTGGAACACCCTCGCGGGGATCGGGGCGATCGAGTCCGCGCACGGCACGCATTCGGGCGGCGGCCTCGACGCCGCCGGGTATCCGCAGCCCGCGATCCGCGGCATCCCGCTCGACGGCAGCGCGAGCGCCGCGATCGCCGACACCGACGGTGGCGAATGGGACGGGGATGCCGTCTGGGATCGCGCCGTCGGACCGCTGCAGTTCATCCCGGCCACGTGGCAGCGGTGGGGTGCCGACGGCAACGGCGACGGACGTGCCGACCCGAACCAGATCGACGACGCCGCGCTCGCGGCCGGGCGCTACCTGTGCGCCGCCGGCGAGATGACGAGCGCGGCCGGCTGGCGGCGCGCGATCTTCTCGTACAACCACCTCGACAGCTATGTCGACGACGTCGCGGCGGCGGCCAACGCCTTCGCCGCGCGCGCCGCCGGCTGACGCCGGGTCAGCCGCGCAGCACCACGTTCTCGGGCTCCTCGCCCGCGAGGAAGTGGTCGATCTGGCGACGCACGAGACGCGCGATGCGGGGGCGCATCGCGCCGGTGGCTCCGCCCACGTGCGGGGCGATGAGCACGCCCTCCAGCGCCCACAGCGGGTGATCGGCGGGCAGCGGCTCGGGGTCGGTGACATCGAGCGCCGCGCGCAGCCGGCCGCGGCGCACGTGGTCGACCAGGGCGTCGGTGTCGATGACGGGACCGCGCCCGACGTTCACGACGAGCGCGCCGTCGGGCAGGGCCGAGAGTGCTTCGTCGTCGACGAGGTGATGCGTCTTGTCGCCGCCGGGCAGCGACACGATGAGCACGTCGGTGGCGGCGAGCACGTCGTACAGCTCGCCGAGGGGCAGCACCTCGACGTCGTCCTGCAGGCGACCGTGCGAGGCGACGCCGCGCAGCTGGACCTCGAAGGGCTTCAGGCGCGCGGCGATCGCGCGGCCGACGCCACCGAACCCGAGCAGGGTCACGCGCGCGTCGGCGAGTCCCGGCATCCACGTGCCCTTCCACTCGCCGCGGTCCTGGGCGCGCACGAAGTCCGGCAGGGCGCGCTGGGCGGCCAGGGTCAGAGCGACGGCGAGCTCGGCGGTGGCCGTCTCGTGCACGGTCGTGGCATTGGCGAACACGGTGCCGGCGGGAAGGCGGCCCTCGACGTTGTCGTAGCCGATCGACTGGCCCTGCACGAGCCGGGTCGTCACGTCGGCCAACCGGGCGATCACGCCGTCCATGGACATGTACGGGGGGACCACGATGTCGATGTGCGGGCGCGGTGCGGGCTCCTTCATGTCCCACACGAGCACCTCGACCCCCTCCGGGAGGGGCATCAGGTCATCACGCAGCTGCGAAGTGGGCACGGATACGACGAGCGAGGCGGTCACCCGCTCCACGCTACCGCTGCGTCCGCGGGGGCGGGCCGACGGCCGATGTGTACGCCGACCGGCACGTCGTACGCGAGGTACTCGGTCAGCAATGCGTCGGCATCCCGCTCGAAGAGACGTCGCGACAGGGCCGCGGCGAGCTTCGTGGCCCCGCCGACGAGCCCCGGGATCTGGTGGCTCAGCATTCCCTCGCTCAGGCGCGCGCCGTGGTTGAACATGTGGATGCGCGACAGCGCCGAGGCATCGGGGGCACTCCGGCTCACCAGGCCGAAGTCGCCGTCGAGGTACGGGAAGGCTGCGAGACCGGGGTTCTGCGCCACCTGCGCGGGGGTCAGACGGTCGCTCCACACGGTGGCATCCCCCGCGACCGCCGCGAGTTCGGGCCGCCGCGCCAGGTCGGCGACGATCCCCGTCGCAGCGATCACGAGGTCGTAGCGATGGATGCCGTGCGGCGTCGTCACGACGACCTCGCTGCCGTCCCACTCGACGCGCTGCCACGGCGACGACGTGCGGAACCGGAAGCCGTCGAAGGCGTGGGCGCGCCAGATCGCGTTCTGGGTCGCCGGCTGGTCGACGGCCGAGAGGTGCACGTTGAACGCCCACTTCTGCGCGTCGGTGAAGGAGCCGTAGTTCTCGATGAGTCCGGCGAACTCCATCCACCGGTAGGGGCTGACCTGGGGCATCGCGGGGCGGCGCATGTGCACGTCGACGGACGCCGCGCCGTGCTCGAGCGCCGTCGCAGCGTTGTCGAAAGCACCGGTGCCGGCGCCGAGGATGCCGATACGCGCGCCGTCGAGCGCGGCGAAGTCGATCGCGTCGTGGGTGTGGCGCACGCGCTCCCGCGGCAACGCGTCGAGCAGCGCGGGCACGTGCCGGCCGCCGGCCCCCTCGATGCCCGTCGCGAGTACGACGTGGCGGGCCAGCAGGATCCAGCTACCGTCCGGGCCGTCCAGCCCCACGCGGAGCGGGCCGTCCGGGGTCGTCGGGGTGATCGCGGTCACCGTGGTCGATCCGATGGTCGCGATCCCCGAGACCTCGCGGTACCACTGCAGGTATCCCTGCCATGCGACGGTCGGGAAGTACGCGATGTCGTGCCAGGCGGCCTCGCCGTACACCGCCTCGAACCAGGCACGCGGGCTCACGGCCGGGACGCCCCACGTGGGCCACGCGATGTCCTTCGGCGTCCGCAGCGTGTGCATCCGCGCGTAGGTGGTCCAGGGGCCGGTCGCGTGCGCCGGGGCCGCGTCCAGCACCACGACGTCGTCGACTCCGCGCCGGCGGAGCCCGCGGGCCAGCACGAGGCCGGCTTGGCCGGCACCGACGATGACGACCGGGTGCTCGCCGTCGCGCTCGCCGACCCACCCGCGGCCGTCGCCCGCACTGAGCGCCTCCTGGTGGGCGGCCTCCTGTTCGAGTGCGGCGAGGCGGGCGGTCGCGTCGGGGAGTGGTTCGAGCACGATCACTCGACGACGACGCGGACGCCGTACGCGTCGTCGAGCCGGAAGTTGTGGTGGTCCACGACGTTGGTGTCGTCGAGCTCGAGGTTGACGAAGTCCATGCTCGGCTCGGCGAAGAACGGACCCGCGTGCCACGTGCCCTTGAGCATCGTGATCGCGGTGCGGGGCGGGATGCGGAACGCGCGCAGGTCGTCGAGGCTCGGCTCCTCGATGCCCGCGGGAGCGACGGCGATCGTCCACTCCACGTCGCCGACGGCCATGAGGGTCTGGGTCGTGTCGAGGTGCCGCGTGACGCGGGTGAACTCGGGCGTCTTGTCGTCGAGGGCCATCAGGTAGAAGCGCGGGATGCCGCCCGACACGTCGAGCACGGCTTCTTCGGACGTGAAGGGCGTGCCATCGGCCATCGGGGTGAGCGCGACGCCGAAGGGGGCGAACCCTTCGGCGGTGACGGTCTCGGCGGTCAGGCGGTGGAGGGGCAGCGGCTCGGTCATGGTCCGACCGTACGCCTGTCAGACAAGTCATCGAACAACTTGTCTGACACGTTCACAACGTCGTTACGACCCCGAAACGCCCCGCTCGTGACGCACGCGCCGGATGAGGGCGTTGCGCAGCCCCGACGGGGCCGACACCTGCACTTCGCGCGACCAGTACCCGACGTCGTCGCCCGTCCCGTACCCGCAGTACGTCATCTCGACCACCGGGGCTCCGGGTGTCGTCGCCAGCAGCGCCGCGCGCTCGGCATCCAGACTCACCGCGTCGACCCACAGCGTCTCCCACGCGACCCGGATGCCGTTGGCCTCCTCGGCCAGCTCGAACACCGGTCGCCGCGGGTCGAGCTCGACCTCGCGCGCGAGCGGGACGAGATCTTCGGCCAGGGCGTAGGGCGCCCCGTCCACCCGCCACACCTTGACTGTCCGCAGCACGCGCGTGCCGTCCGGCAGGTCGTCGAAGCGGCCCGGATCGCCCGCGCGCAGCACGCGCACCTCGGATGCCGCGAGCTCGAGCAGCGGCTCGTATCCGGCGGAGCGAATGGACAGCGAGTGGTCGAACTGCTCGTCGATCCGCCGCCCGACGTCCGGCAGCCGCCGGTTCGGCGTCGTGCGCGTCCCCTGCGTGCGGTGGACGTATCCGCGTTCCTCCAGCCGTACGAGCGCCTCGCGCACCGAGGCGCGGCTGGCTCCGGTCAACTCGGCGAGCCGTGGCTCGGACGGGAGGGTGTCGAGGTCGCCGCTCCACAGTGCGAGGATCCGGTCGATCACGGCATCCTGGTCCGTCGCGCGCATGGGCCCCCTCGTTCGCGGCGAGCCCTCGGGGTCACTCGTGCGGACGCTGCAGCACCTCGACGGCATCCTCCCGGCTCGACACCCCCAGCTTGCCGTAGATCGAGCGCACCTGGGACTTCACGGTGTTCACCGACACGTTCCGCGCCCGCGCGATCTCGTGCATGCCGAGGCTCGATGTGAGCAGGTGCGCGAGCTCGCGCTCGGTGCTGGTGAGGGTGGCGAGGACGTCGGTGTCGGTGGATCGCGCGGCGATCGCCGGCAGCATCCGTCGCATCATCGCCACGGTCGGCGCGAGGTCCGCGTTGTGCGCGGCGACCAGATCGAGCAGGCGGTCGGTGTCGGCGAACGGGATCATGAGGAACGGCGTGACCGAGCCGCCGGTGCGCTGGATCAGCATCACCGCGGCCTCCATGCTCTGCACGGCGCGCTTCTCGCTGCCCAGACGCAGGAAGGCCACGGCCCTCCGTGTCAGCAGCGGCGTGAGGGTGCGCAGGCAGTGCTCGTCGTGCAGGGCGACGCACGCGTTCGTGGTCTCGATGACCTCGCGCTCGCGACCCATCTGCAACAGGGTCGCAGCGCGCTGCATCGGGAAGCACACCGCGTGCCCCGGGTGCGTGACGGCGTGCGACAGCACGGCCAGGGCCTCGTCGAACTCGCCCTGCGCGGTGAGCATGTCGGCGTGCAGGCCCAGCAGCAGTTCGCGGACGATCCGGAAGCTGCGGCTGCGACCGGAACCGTGCAGCATCTCCCAGGTCTTGGCCAGACCTTCGGTGATGTCGCGCTCGACGAACATCGTCGTGACCCGGATCATGCCGGCGCAGAAGGCCCAGTACGGATCTTCGGGCTGGGCGTGCTCGAGTTCGTCGGCGATCGCCCGCATGTGCGCGGTGTCGGCGCGGCTGACCGCGACCAGGCCGTCGCCCAGCAGCAGGCAGTGCGAGACGTCGGCGGACGCCCAGCCCTGATCGGCGAAGAGCTGCCGCCCTTCGGCGATCGCGTGCGCCGCGGCCGGGTACTCGGCGTTGAGGCCCAGGTTCAGTGCCTGCACGCTCAACGCGCGGTAGCGCTGCTCGGGCGTCTCGGCGAACAGCAGCGCCTCCGAGGCGTAATGTCCGCCGATCTGCGGCCAGCCGACGGCCGCGCAGTACTCCGCGACGCTCGCGAATAGCCCCGATCGCGCGGGGCCCGAGAGGGCGGTCGGGCGAGTGAGCCGCCCGGTGTCGAAGTACCGCGACACCAGTTCGATCCCGTCGCCGAGGGCATCGTTGCGGGCGCGCGCGACGAGCATCGCCGACAGCAGCATCGCGCGCGTGTCGGTCCACACCAGGGGTGCCGGTCCGGGCTCGGCCTCGGCCAAGAGGGACAGATGACGCGGCAACGGTTGACCGTGCCCCGGTTCCAGGCGCAGGGACGTGTGTGCCGCCGCCGCGCGGAGCGCCGCGCTCGGGCCAATGGAACCAGTGGAATCGCTCATGTGACCTCCGCCGGACGAGCGCGACCGCGCGGATGATGGTGCACAGCGATCGTGTCGTGGAATGACAGACACCCAGGACGGCGGTCGGACGCGGATTCGGGTTCGCGATCGGCCGCGGGAACGGCGGTCCCCCAAAGGCACGCCCCCCTTGCGAGGATATGCCAATCCACCCCCACGCGGGGGTCTTTGACGCCGAACGTATCGGTCGGCCGGTTCGCGTCAGGCGGCGGCGGCGACCACGGCGGAGATCGCCGAAGTGAAGAAGCCGAGGCCGTCGACACCCGAGCGCATGGCGGCCGGGGTGCCGGGGCCGAAGCCGGGCTCGACGGCGTGCTCGGGATGGGGCATGAGGCCCACGACGTTGCCGCGCTCGTTGGTGAGCCCGGCGATGTCGTCGAGCGAGCCGTTGGGGTTCACTCCGAGGTAGCGGAACGCGACGAGACCCTCGCCGTTGACGCGGGCCAGGGTCTCGGCATCCGCGATGTATCCGCCGTCGGCGTTCTTGAGCGGGATGACGATCTCGTCGCCCTCGTCGAACGCGTTGGTCCACGCGGTCGAGGCGTTCTCGACGCGCAGGCGCTGGTCGCGACGGATGAACTGCTGGTGCGCGTTGCGGATCAGGCCGCCGGGCAGCAGGTGCGCCTCGACGAGCATCTGGAAGCCGTTGCAGATGCCGAGGATCGGCATGCCCTGGGCAGCGGCATCCTTCACTTCGGACATGATCGGCGCGAACGCGGCGATGGCGCCGGCGCGCAGGTAGTCGCCGTAGCTGAAGCCGCCGGGGAGCACGAGGGCGTCGACGCCCCGGAGGTCGTGTTCGCCGTGCCACAGGGCGACGGGCTCGGCGCCGGCGAGACGGATCGCGCGCTGCGCGTCGCGATCGTCGAGCGAACCGGGGAAGGTGATGACCCCGATGCGCGTCGTCACTCGACGACCTCGATGTTCACGACGTCTTCGATGACCGCGTTCGAGAGCATCTCGTCGGCGAGCTCGCGCGCGCGGGCCAGGGTGGCCTCGTCGACCTCGCCCTCGACCGTGAGCTCGAAGCGCTTACCGATGCGGACGTCCGTGAAGCGGTTCTCGCCCAGACGCGACAGAGCGCCGGCGACCGCCTTTCCCTGCGGGTCGAGAAGCTCGGCCTTGGGCATGACGTCGACGACGATGGTGGGCATTCCAGCTCCAGGTGTCGGAAAGGGCAGTGGATGCCATTCTACGGGGCTGTCCCCGCTCCTCCCGGACGTGTCTGGGGAGCGCTCTCTTGACAGCGTGGGAGCGATCCCATAGCGTCATCCCGATCGGTGAGAGCGCTCCCACGATTCAGAGGTCGAGGGGCGCCGCGCACAGGAGCACACCGATCACCCACCACGAAGGAGTGTCCAGTGAAATCACGTGCCCTGCGCCGTGCCGCCGTCGTCGCGGCCGTCGCCTCCACCTCCGCCCTCGTTCTGGCCGGTTGTTCCGGCAGCGGGGGCTCCGCCTCGGGCGGGAGCGACGGCGAGGTCACCCTCACCATCGCGACGTTCAACGACTTCGGCTACACCGACGCGCTCCTGCAGGAGTACATGGACGCGCACCCGAACGTGAAGATCGTCCACAACAAGGCCGCGACCAGCAACGAGGCCCGCGAGAACTACTTCCAGAAGCTCGGCAAGACCGGCCTCGCCGACATCGAGGCCATCGAGGTCGACTGGCTGCCCGAGGTCATGGAGTACGCCGACCTGCTGGCCCCCGTGCCCGACGACCTCAAGAGCCGCTGGCTCGACTACAAGGTCGAGGCCGCCACGAGCCCCGAGGGCAACCTCGTCGGCTACGGCACCGACATCGGCCCCGAGGGCGTCTGCTACCGCTCCGACCTGTTCGCGGCCGCGGGCCTCCCGACCGACCGTGCCGAGGTCGCCAAGCTCCTCCAGGGCGACTGGTCGACCTACTTCTCGGTCGGCGACCAGTACGTCGCCGCGACGGGCAAGGCGTTCTTCGACTCGGCCGGCGGCACCTACCAGGGTGCGATCAACCAGGTCGCCGCCGCCTACGAGGACCCCTCGAACGGCGAGATCACCGCCACCTCCAACCCTGAGGTGAAGAAGATCTACGACCAGGTCCTCAAGGCCAGCGCGACGCAGTCCGCACACCTGGGCCAGTGGTCCGACGACTGGTTCGCCGGTCTCTCCAACGGTGCCTTCGCCACGATGCTCTGCCCCGGCTGGATGCTCGGTGTCATCGAGGGCAACGCCCCCGACGTCACGGGCTGGGACATCGCCAACGTCTTCCCCGGCGGCGCGGGCAACTGGGGCGGGTCGTACCTGACCGTGCCCGGCAACGGCGCCAACGTGCAGGCCGCGCAGGAGCTCGCCGACTGGCTGACCGACCCCGAGACCCAGGTCAAGGCGTTCGAGAACGCCGGCACGTTCCCCAGCCAGACCGACGCCCTCAAGGCCGACGCGCTCCTGAGCAGCACGAACGCGTACTTCAACAACGCCCCCGTGGGCGAGATGCTCTCCGAGCGGGCTCAGGCGGTGAAGGTGTCGCCGTACAAGGGCGCCTTCTACTTCCAGATCAACGACGCCATGCAGAAGGCGCTGACGCGTGTCGAAGACGGCACCCAGGACGCCTCCACCTCCTGGCAGCAGTGGGCGACCGAGGTCGACGCCCTGTCCTGACCCCAGCGAACGGATGCCAGGGGCTGCGGCTTCGGCCCCTGGCATCCGTCGCCCGTCCCCTTCTCGTTCTCGCGTGAGAGGTCAGAAAGTGTCGCTTGCCCACATCCCAGGCGACACATTTTGACCCCTCACGCGGCAGAAACGGAGCACAGACCGTGACCAGCACACTCGAACGGCGCACCTCGACGGCTACGCCGTCATCGGGGGCGCGCGAGCCCCGGCGGGTGGGCTTCAGCAAGCGCCGCAGCGCGTGGGACCTGAAGCTCTCGCCCTACCTCTACATCTCGCCGTTCTTCATCCTGTTCGCGATCACGGGGCTGTTCCCCATCGCGTACACCGCGGTGATCTCTTTCATGGACTGGGATCTCGTCCGCAACTCGGGCGAGTTCATCGGCTTCGACCAGTACGCCTGGGTGCTCAGCCAGCCGAAGTTCTGGATCGCGCTGCGCAACACCTTCAGCATCTTCCTGCTCTCGAGCATCCCGCAGCTGATCCTCGCGATCTTCATCGCGGCGATGCTCGACCAGAACATCCGCGCCAAGACCTTCTGGCGCATGAGCGTGCTGATCCCCTACGTCATGGCGCCCGTGGCCGTCGCCCTCATCTTCAGCAACATGTTCGGCGACCAGTACGGCGTCGTGAACACCACGCTGCAGAGCCTCGGGCTGCCGGCCATCCCGTGGCACTCCGACGCCTTCGCCAGCCACATCGCGATCGCCACGATGGTGAACTTCCGCTGGACCGGGTACAACACCCTCATCCTGCTCGCCGCGATGCAGGCCGTCCCCCGCGAGTACTACGAGGCCGCGACGGTCGACGGCGCGGGCAAGCCGCGGCAGTTCTTCTCGATCACGCTGCCGAGCCTGAAGCCCACCCTGATCTTCGTCATCATCACGTCCACCATCGGTGGTCTGCAGATCTTCGACGAGCCGCGGATGTACGACCAGTACGGCACCGGCGGCGCCGACAATCAGTGGCTCACGGTCACGCTGTGGCTCTACAACGTCGGTTGGGGGGAGTGGAACTTCGGCCGTGCGGCTGCGCTGGCCTGGATCCTGTTCCTCATCATCCTCGCCATCGGCGTGGTCAATCTGTTCATCACGCGCTCCCTCGTGCGCGACGAGGGCCGACGCGATACGCGGTCCCGTCGCGAGATGCGCGCCCAGGCGCGTGCCGCCAAGAAGGACCTGGAACGGGATGCCGAGACCTCGCGCCGTTCCGCCGCCGGAGAGGAGGCGGGTCGATGACCGCCGTCAACGCTGCACCCGTCCCGATCGCCGACCCCGACCTTCCGGCCAAGCCCCGCCGTCGTCCGCGCCCGGTGCGCGGCTCGCGGCCCGGGTGGGTCGTCTACACCGCACTCGGCGCGGTGCTGCTGGCCAGCGTCTTCCCCTTCTACTGGTCGCTGCTCATCGGCTCGGGGGACTCCTCGACGATCCGCGACGCGAACCGATCGTGGATCCCCGGCGGCAACTTCTTCGCCAACGCCGCCGCCGTCATGGGCGACCCGGCGGTCAACTTCTGGCCGGCGCTGCTGAACTCCATCATCAGCTCCGGGCTCATCGCGGCATCCGTGGTCTTCTTCTCCACCCTCGCGGGGTGGGCGTTCGCGAAGCTGAAGTTCCGCGGCGGACCGTGGCTGCTCGTCTTCGTCGTGGCCACGATGGCCGTGCCGACGCAGCTCGGTGTCGTGCCGCTGTACATCCTGTTCAGCGAGCTCGGGTGGACCGGGCAGCTCGGCGCGATCATCATTCCGGCGCTCACCAGCGCGTTCGGGGTGTTCTGGATGACGCAGTACCTCCGCCAGGCCGTGCCCGACGAACTCATCGAAGCGGCGCGCGTCGACGGCGCCAGCTCGTTCCGCACCTTCCTCACGGTGGGGGTGCCGGCCGCGCGGCCGGCGGCGGCGATGCTCGCCCTCTTCACGTTCGTGAGCGCCTGGAACAACTTCTTCTGGCCGTTCATCGTGCTCGACCGCCAGAACCCCACGCTGCCGGTGGCCCTGTCGCTGCTGCAGTCCAATTACTTCGTCGATTACTCGATCGTTCTGGCGGGCGTGCTCCTGTCGACGATCCCGCTGCTGCTGTTGTTCGTCTTCGCGGGCAAGCAGCTGGTCAGTGGCATCATGCAAGGGGCGGTCAAGGGATGACGCTTGCGCCCGCGGAAGGAACCCGATCCATGTCCCACACCCGAGCCTTTCCCGAGGGCTTCCTCTTCGGCGCGGCCACCGCGGCCTACCAGATCGAGGGCGCCGCGCTCGAGGACGGACGGAAGGCCTCGATCTGGGACACCTTCAGCCGCGTGCCCGACGCCGTCATCAACGGCGACAACGGTGACGTCGCCTGTGACCACTACCACCGGTACGGCGACGACGTGCAGCTCATGAAGCGCCTGGGCCTGCAGACCTACCGTTTCTCGACCTCGTGGTCGCGCGTGCGTCCCGACGGCGGCGCGCTCAACGCGAAGGGCGTCGACTTCTACGAGCGCCTCGTCGACGAGCTCTTGGATGCCGGCATCCTCCCGTGGCTGACCCTGTACCACTGGGATCTCCCGCAGGCGCTGGAGGATCGCGGCGGCTGGACCGTCCGCGAGACGAGCGACCGGTTCACCGAGTACGCGCTCGACATGCACGACGCCCTGGGCGACCGGGTGAACGTGTGGACGACGCTCAACGAGCCGTGGTGCTCGTCGTTCCTCAGCTACACCGCCGGTGCGCACGCGCCGGGGCACTACTCGCAGGCCGAGGGCATGCTCGCCGCCCACCACCTGCTGCTCGGCCACGGGCAGACGGTGCGGGAGCTCCGCGCGCGCGACGCGTCGCTCAACCTCGGGCTCACGCTCAACCTCACGGTGGCGGATGCCGTCGACCCCGCGAACCCCGCCGACCTCGACGCCGCGCGGCGCATCGACGGGCAGTTCAACCGGTGGTTCCTCGACCCGGTGTTCCGCGGCACCTACCCGGCCGACATCATCCAGGACTTCCGGAACGTGGATGCCGAGGCGGTGCGGCGCTGGCAGGACGCCGTGCGCCCGGGCGACCTCGAGGTCATTTCGACGCCCATCGACACGCTCGGTGTGAACTACTACCACGGCGAGTTCGTCGGCGGCACGCCGCCGCGCGTGAACCCGCCCGGGGGAGACGCCCCTACCGTGCGCCCGATCGCGTCGCCGTTCCCCGCGCACGAGAACCTGTACTGGCACGACCGCGGCCTGCCCCGGACGACGATGGGCTGGGAGGTACAGCCCGAGGGGCTCACGCGCCTCCTCGCGCGCGTCAGCGACGAGTACTCGGCCGAGGCCGGCGTCGCCCTGTACGTCACCGAGAACGGTGCCGCCTACGACGACGTCCCGATCGCGGAAGACGGCGAGACGCGCGTCCACGACACCGAGCGGGTGGAGTTCGTGGAGGCGCATCTCGCCGCCATCCTGGATGCCGTCGACCGCGGGGTCGACGTGCGCGGGTACTTCTACTGGTCGCTGCTGGACAACTTCGAGTGGGCCTGGGGCTACGAGAAGCGGTTCGGCATCGTCTACGTCGACTACGCGACGCAGAAGCGGACCGTGAAGGACTCGGGGCTTGCGTACGCGCGGGTGATCGCGGAGCGGGCGCTGGTTAGCGAGCGAAGGGTGGTTGGGCTCGTCTGAGTCGTAGTTCGCACTCGGCCGCCGAGGGGCGGTAATCGGTAGCCAAGAGTTCCATCCCCGTAAGCCGACCCGCGGGACGGCGAGGTGAGCGCTGTCCCGCGGGGTCGGCTTACACCTGCGGTGTCGATCACGACCCGCACGTGCCACGAACTCAATGCCGAAGGGACTCAGCACACCCCCCTACGGGTGAAGCCGACCCAGCTGTTGGCCTCATTTTTTCCGACGCTGGCGATTCCGGTGGCTATTGTGGCACCGCTGTTGGCGGCGATGAGTTTCCCCTCAGGGGTGAGGAACCAGTCGGAGTAGACGTTGGTGGATCCGGCGGGGACGTTGATGGCGTCGCGGGGGGTGCTGTTGCCGCCGAAGTACCCGAATGATCCGTTGAGTCGGGTGAAGCCGACCCAGCTGTTGGCCTGGTTGCTTCCGACGCTGGCGATTCCGGTGGCTATTGTGGCACCGCTGTTGGCGGCGATGAGTTTCCCCTCAGGGGTGAGGAACCAGTCGGAGTAGACGTTGGTGGATCCGGCGGGGACGTTGATGGCGTCGCGGGGGGTGCTGTTGCCGCCGAAGTACCCGAATGATCCGTTGAGTCGGGTGAAGCCGACCCAGCTGTTGGCCTGGTTGCTTCCGACGCTGGCGATTCCGGTGGCTATTGTGGCACCGCTGTTGGCGGCGATGAGTTTCCCCTCAGGGGTGAGGAACCAGTCGGAGTAGACGTTGGTGGATCCGGCGGGGACGTTGATGGCGTCGCGGGGGGTGCTGTTGCCGCCGAAGTACCCGAATGATCCGTTGAGTCGGGTGAAGCCGACCCAGCTGTTGGCCTGGTTGCTTCCGACGCTGGCGATTCCGGTGGCTATTGTGGCACCGCTGTTGGCGGCGATGAGTT
The DNA here is from genome assembly GCF_005774735.1 of Microbacterium sp. 5K110. Lineage (GTDB taxonomy): Bacteria > Actinomycetota > Actinomycetes > Actinomycetales > Microbacteriaceae > Microbacterium. Next base: position 26,398 of record NZ_VBUM01000042.1, read on the forward strand.
TCCCCTCAGGGGTGAGGAACCAGTCGGAGTAGACGTTGGTGGATCCGGCGGGGACGTTGATGGCGTCGCGGGGGGTGCTGTTGCCGCCGAAGTACCCGAAAGCGCTCGCGCCTGCTTGCGTGGTTACGGTTGCGACTCCCGCCGAGCCGGGTGCTGTCGCAGTCATCGATCCGATGACGGGTGACGGGCCCATCCGCAGGCCGGGCAAGAAGAACCGTCCGTCTGTATCGGTGATGCCGGTGATCGAGGGTCCTCCCGTTTCGAATGTGAGATCGGCGCTCGCGCTGACCGTGATCGACGCGCCGACCGTGGGCGACCCGTCCGTCGTCGCGGTCACGTACGCGCCGGTGATCGTCGAGCAGGCCGTGCCGGTGTAGCTGGCCTGATTGAACGCCAGCGCGAGCGTGCCCGAGGCCGAAGCTGCCGGGGCCACGGTCGCCGTCGCGATCACGGGGATGCTCCACGCCGCTCCGGCGAGGATCGTACGGCGGGCGACGCCGTCGTCGGGCGGGGAGGCGCGCGAGAGGTCGGTCATGAGGGCTCCTTCGGTTCGGGTTCGGGGTGCCGTCTCCTATGAAGCAGTCCGGTGCGGCCGACGCGGACACGCCTGTCGCACGCGCGTTCGCGCTGTCGTCGTGACGCCCGGACGGGTGACGGGTGGCCGGCCAGCGTTGGTGCCGAGGGTGACGGCTCGAGCGTTCGTCGGGTGAGGCGACTGCGCCCCTTCGGCTCGCCGGCCCTAGATTGTCGAGACCTGCCCCGGGCATCGAGTTCCTCGGAGGTCCGCCGCCCATGTCCGATCCCCGCCCGCCGCGGTCGTCCTGGCGCGTCCGTCGCATTCCCCTCGAAGGCCGCGAGGTCGCCGAGTGGTTCCGTCTGCGTGGGTGGTCGGCGACCGACGCTGACCTCGCGGCATCCCACGCCTTCATCGACGAGGCGATCGTGGCCGACGTCGCGATCCGCCGGGTGTGGCACACGGCTCTGACGCTGTCGCGTCCCGCGACGCAGGAGCCGGAGCGTGACACGCTCGTCGTCCACGTCGCCGGTGCGGGCAGCGTTCAGATCGGCGATGCCGCGCCCACGGCCCTCGCTCCCAACGACGTGCTCTTCGTCCCCCGTCGCGTCGCCGTGACGTATCGCAGCGACGAGGCGATCGCGCGGATCGAGATCGACCACGGCTCTCGTGATCGCGCGGGCGACGTGTTCCACACGCACGGTGAGCTGGTCTCGGCCGTCATGATCACCTCGGCCGTCAACGCCCTCTTCCATGCCC
>NZ_VBUM01000043.1 GCF_005774735.1 Microbacterium sp. 5K110
GCCCGCCTCCCCACCACCTGCCGACCTCGCCTCCCTGCCCGCGTCGACGATCACCCGCGCTTGCTGCGTCACCCTGTCGTGGATCGCTTCGGCCAGCACCGTCGGCAGCGTCGCGATCAGATCCGACATCCCGTCCACGCCCGGAACGACCCGGATGCACCGGGTCTCGCGCCCCGCCCGGTGCCGCTCGGTCACCGTCCGCGGATGCATCCGCTGGGCCGCGACCGCGAGCCGGGTCTTCAATCGCCCCGGGCTCGAGGCCTCTCCCGCCAGCGAAACAGCGACAGCGTCGAACGCCTCACGCGCCTCGACGGGAAGCTCCGCCCCGACCTCGGTGATCACCCGCACGTGCCGCCGGGACAGCGCCCCCGCTTCCCACGCCGCTACCGTCGCCGGATACGACTCCACCAGCGTCAACGCATCGCCGATGTCGCGCTGCACCGTCCGATCGGACACCCCGCACGCCGCCGCAACCTCGGACGCCACCTCCCGCATCGCCATATCCGACGCCCGCGCCGATGCCCGCGCCGAAGCCGCGGCATCCAGAGCGAACCGCCCCGCCGCCGCCAACGCCCGCACCCGCACAACCTCCGCCAAAGCCACCGCCGCCTCCGCCACCACCACCTCGGTGACCAGCCCCGCGAGCACATCGACGTCACCGCCCGGCGTAGAGCTCGGGCGGTCTGCAGACCCGGCGCCACCAGATGAATCAATCGAAGACATGTTCGAATGTTAGCCCCGAGGTCGGACATTCTGCCCCGTCGACAAAGGCATCCGTGGACAACTCGTCAGGTTCTCCCGCTGGGGAGGAGGACCCCGCAGATCTGCAGCGCATTCTCGGGTTCGCGGCGACGCCCCGCACCCGCCATCACCGGGGCGGTGCTCACACCTCTGCAGGATCCCGACGCGATCAGCGGCGGGTGGCACCGGGTCCCCCGCGGAACCCGCGGACGCGACGGCACAGCAACGCACCGAACCGACTCGAACGCGACGGCACCGCACAGCCGTGGACGCGGACGCCACAGCCGACTCAACAGCCACGGCACCGCCCGGACCCGACGCGGGTCACCCCGCTTCGAAGCCCTCGCGCTGCGTGTGCTCGTCGGCCACCCGCACGCCCCAGCGGTACGACAGCTTTCCGCCCAGCCACCCCGAGACGGAGAGGCCGCCCGCGGCGATCCCGCTGAGAAGGAAGGCGACGAGGGGGATCCGGCCAGCATCCAGGAGGCGCACGACGAGCCCCAGTATGAACAGCACGATCCCGGTCACGTTGAGCAGGAGGTGCGCCACCGCGGTTCGGCGAGCGGGCGTCCGTCGTTCGATCCGCGACATGTCGAGCAGCCCGAGGACGGACGCCACGACAGCCCCGACCAGCCCGATCGCGATGAGCAGCCGAGAGCCGGCGGCGAAGGCACGGGGATCATCGGACGCGAGGCCGATCAAATCGAACACGAGGCTCGAACTCCACGCCCCGATGGGGATCGTCACCGCGACGGGGTGGAACGGGTGCCCGTAGGGCCCCGCCACCGCGGCGCGCGGACGTTTCGCCGCACGCATCGCCGGGAAGCTCGCGCCGCTGCGCTCGTGTCCGCTGCCGAGCCGTTCTCCGCCGCGCACCGCCGGAGCGGTGCCGACCTCGGCGCCGCTCCCCGCGTCGTCGCTCATTCCTTGTGCAGCGCGTCCTGGGCGCGGCCCGCGAGCTTCTCGACCGTGTTGGGCAGCTCGGTCGTGCCGTAGAGCCGCACGTCGGGGTGCGTGGGCGGCGGCATCGGCACGCCCGGCTCGGGCGTGGCGAGGTACGTGAACTCGCCCTTGCCGTCGGGGGTCGGACCCGAGGCCCAGCGCCCTTCGCCGGCGGCGGCGCCGTCGGAGAAGTTGATGTACTGGTAGGACACGTCGCGATCCTCCTTCTCGAGCGGGAAGTTGCTCGGCACCGGAAGCGCCTCGTAGCCCTCTTCCTGCAGTTCGGCGGCTGCGGCGATCCACTGGTTCTGGTGCATCGTGTCGCGGGCGAGGAGGAAGGCGAGCAGGTCCTTCACGCCGTGGTCGTCGGTCTGGTGGTAGAGCCGCGCCACTTGCACACGGCCCTGCATCTCGGCGTTGGCGTTGGCGGTGAAGTCGGCGAGCAGATTTCCGCTGGCCGTGATGAAGCTGCCCTGCCACGGGTTGCCGTTGGAGTCGACGGGGCGCGCTCCCGCACCGGCGACGATCCCGTGCTGGATGTCGGTCCCGCCGATCACCGCGGCCACCGTGGGGTCGTCCTGCACGGCCTCCTCGGTGATGCCGAGCGGAGACTTCTCGAGCAGCTGGGCGATCATGACGGCGAGCATCTCGACGTGGCCCATCTCCTCGGCGCCGATTCCGAAAACGAGGTCTCGGTACTTGCCGGGCATGTGCATGTTCCATGCCTGGAACTGGTACTGCATGGCCACGCTGATCTCGCCGTACTGGCCGCCGAGCACCTCCTGGAGCTTGCGCGCGTAGACGGCGTCGGGCTTCTCGGGGGTGGCTGCGTGCTGGAGTTCCTGCCGGTGGAAGTACATCGCTCTCCTTCGTCGGTCGACGCCGACCGGGGGGTTCGGCGTCAGGAGCCACGAAAGAGCGCGACCCGGCATCCGGCACGGGGGTTGTGGTGCGCCCCGGTCCGCGCGACAATCGCGCGATGGTTCGTGCACACCGGACCTCCGAGGCCTCGCGCGGGCACGGTTGTCAAGGGTCTCGGTGATCCCGCCGACCGCGCCCAGAGTGACGGGGTGTCCGTGACTCTTTCCTCCCACGATCCCCGCGCTCGCTCCACCGGCGACGACGCCCCCGAGACGGACGGCACGGCATCCCTCCCGTTCTCGCCGCGCGGGCCCGTCAGCTCCGCGGTGATCCGCCACCTCTGCGACCGCGTGGCGACCCCGCACACGGCCCTCGCCGACCAGGCCGTGGCGGCCACTGCGGATATCGAGACCGACGACGACCTCCAGCTGGCGCTGTTCGTCCTCTTCGCCTCGGCGTACGGCTCGTTCGAGGCGCTCGACGCAGACCTGGAGTGGGATCCCTCCCTGGTGGCGACCCGGCGGGTGATCGAGCGAGCGTTCGAAGCGGCGTTGCGTCAGCGGCTCACGCTCCCCGACCTCCCTGCACCGACGACGGATGCCGTGGCCCGTGCGCTCTTCGACCTCACCGCCGCCGACACCGGCCCGAGCCTGTCGCGCCACCTCGCCAAGAAGGCCACCCTCGACCAGGCGCACGAGTTCCTCGTGCACCGCACCGTGTACACCCTGCGCGAGGCGGACCCGCACTCGTGGGCGATCCCGCGACTGACGGGGCGACCCAAGGCGGCGCTGGTCGAGATCCAGTCCGACGAGTACGGCGGCGGCCAGCCCGAGCGCGTGCACGCGACGCTGTTCGCCCGCGCGGTGCGGGCCGCGGGGCTGTCCGACACGTACGGCGCGTACATCGACGACGTGCCCGCAGTGACGCTGGCGTCGCACAACGCGATGTCGATGTTCGGCCTCAATCGGCGACTCCTCGGGGCGATCGTCGGTCATCTCGCCGCGTTCGAGATGACCTCGTCGATCCCCAACCGCCTCTACGCCGAGGGACTGCGACGCCTCGGCTTCGGCGACGAGGTGTGCGCGTATTTCGACGAGCACGTCGAGGCCGACGCCGTGCACGAGCAGATCGCCGCGCGTGACCTCGCCGGTGCGCTCGCGGAGGATCGCCCCGATCTGCTCCCCGACATCCTGTTCGGCGCGGCGGCGTGCCTAGGCGTCGACGGGCGCGTCGGCGCACACATGATCGACGCCTGGTCGCGCGGAGACTCGTCGCTGCGGCCCGAGGTGGGGCGATGAACGACCCCGCGCCGAGCATCACGGCCTACCCCGACGGTCCGCTGATCGTGCGGGGCGATGTCGAACTGCGCGACCCCGAGGGGCGTCCCGTGACGAAGAACCGGCGCACGGTCGCGCTCTGCCGCTGCGGCCTGTCGACGATCAAGCCGTTCTGCGACGGCACGCACAAGCCCGCGGGGTTCCGCACCGACGACTGAGGCGTCTCGCTGCGGAGTACGTGCTCCCCCTGCGCTGGAGCGACGACGGGAGGGTCCGCGGGGTCCTGCGCCGCCGTCACGCGCTCGTGCGCACCTCCGGGAGCGGCCGCGACAGCTCCGCGTCCAGCGCCTCGACCAGGCGGGCGAAGCTCTCGTCGACGGACTCCGGTTGACGGAACCCACCGAGCCGCTCGAGGTCGGCGAAACCGTGCAGCGCCGACCGGACGAATCGGATCCGATGCACGTCGCGCGCGCTCTCCCCGTACCCGGCCAGCGCCCGCGTGAGTTCGTCCATGACGGCGCCGGCCGCCACCTCCCACTCCGGGCCGGATCCCCCGCGCTGGGCGAGTTCGTACATTCCGGGGCGCTCCCGCGCGAAGCCGCGGTACGCCTCGGCGACGGCGGCCAGCGCGTCGCGCGACGACAGACCGCGGGAGGATCGCGCGAGAGCCTCACCGAAGGCGTGGGTGGCCGTCAACGCCACCCGGTCGGTCAGGTCGGCGAGCCCGCCGACGTGCTTGTACAGACTGGGCGCGGCCACCCCCAGCGCCGCGGCCACCCGCGAGAGTGTGAGGGATGCCACTCCCTCGGCGTCCACGATCCCGGCGGCGCCGCGTACGACGGCGTCGGTGTCAAGACCAGCGCGCGGCATCCCTCGCCTCCCCGAGGAAATCCAGCACGGCCGGGGCGACGGCGTCGGGCGCCTCGAGCATCGGCGCGTGTCCGACGCCTGGTACGACGAGCACCTGCGCCGACAGCTCCCCCGCGAGCCACTCCGCCTCGGCGGCCGGATCCTTCCAGTCGGGGTCGGCCGCGCCCATCACCACGAGGGTGCGCGCCCGCACGCGCGGCAGGAAGGGGGCGACGACGGAGTGATCGGCCCGGGTCGTGCGGACGAACGCCGCCCATCGCCCCGGGCGAGCGAGACGCCGGGAGAGGTGTGTCGCTCGAACCCGCGCGTCCTCGCCGAGTCCGGGCCACAGCGACGCGGAGTATCCGCGCCACACGGCCGGTCCCCAGGGGCGGGCGAGGAGTCCACGCAGAAGCGCACCCATCACCGCGTTGCCGTTTCGGGCGAACGGCCCGAGCAGCACGAGACCTGTCACGAGGTCGGGGCGGGTGCCGGCGGCGATGATCGCCGCGGCTGCACTCAACGATGCTCCCGCGATCACCGCGGGGCCGCCCCCGAGAGCCTCGATGACGGCGATCAGGTCAGCGGCGGTGGCGGTGTCGCCGTAGTCAACGAACCCGATGTCGCTGTCGCCGTGACCTCGCAGATCGGTCAGCGCGATACGGTACCCCGCGGCAGCGAGCCGATCGGCGAGGGGTCCGAAGGCGTCGCGCTCGTCTCCCATCGCCGGGGAGCAGACGACGAGAGGCCCGCTCCCCCGCACCTCGACGGCAAGACGCCCACCGTCCACATCCACTTGGCTAATGTCCATAGCCAAAAGCTACGCCCATTAGCCGAGCAGGGCAAGTCCCTCGCAGAGTCGACTTAGAGATCCTCGGGAGCGAGGTCGCCCTGACCCTCGTCGCCGAGTTCGACGACCCCCGGATCCTGCCCCTGGGAGTCGGTCCCGGCGCCCGTGGGGTGGAGGTCCTCGAGCGGGATGTCCGAATCCTCGGCGGGGATCTCCGCCGGATCGGCACCCGTGGCGGTAGCCGGATCGAGGTCGGCGGGGTCGACGCCCTCGTCGAGCGCGGTCGTGGCATCCCACTCGACCTGGGCCGGATCCAGCGACGGATCGGCCACGACCGAGGTGTCACCGTCGCGTAGCGGCTGGGCGCCCGCGACACCGTCCACCGCAGGGGGAACGGTCGCGTCGGTCTGGGCGGGGTTGGTCGAAGCGTCGCTCATGGGGGGGGCATCCTCTCGTCGCCTACGCAAAGTCCGCGCAGGGCCGGTGAACCGGGTCGTCCCATACAAACGGTCGATCGGGATGCACGACCGCCCCTTGACACCTGCGCCCGCCTCCCCGTACATCGTGGAGTATCCGCTGTTCATCCACGAGGGCACCGTCCGGGGCGACCTCGACGACCGACTCCTCGCACACCTGCAGGTGGTGATCGGGAACACGCTCCGTCGCGGGGAGCCGTTCTCCTTCCCGGGGAAGGACGACCTCGGCACCGGCGGCGGTCGGACAGCGGTGTGGGTGCACCCGCGCGCGAGCATCGTGTCCACATCCACGGCGGCCGCACGCCGGCGGTCAACCGGCACTGGCTGGAGGCCCGCATGACGATGGCCGACTCGCCGACCGGCTTCTACGTCGTGCCGAAACCCCCAGAAGACGCGTCCCTGCCCGAGTCCCTCGGCTGATCCTCTGTCAACCCGCTGGCGCCCGGGCGCTCGGGGGCGTTGTCTGAAGACGACGGAAGGACACCCATGCCGCATTCGCCCCGACCGGCTCCCCGCATCGTCGTGATCGGCGGCGGGAACGCCGGGCTCTCGCTCGCCGGTCGCCTGCACCGCGCCCGCGTCGGCGAGATCACGGTGGTCGAGCCGCGCGAGCGGCACGTCTACGCTCCCCTGCAGTCGCACATCGCCGGCGGTGCCGCACGGGCGTCCCGTGCCGTCCGCCCCCAGGGCGACGTCACCCCTCCGGGCGTCCGATGGCTGCGCGACGAGGCGTTCACCGTCGATCCGGGCGCTCGCCGGGTGCACCTCGTCTCCGGCGGCCACCTCGACTACGACCAGTTGGTCATCGCCGCCGGAATTCGCATGGATTGGGAGTCCATCCCCGGCCTCCCCGAGGCCATGGCCACCCCCGAGGGGATCTCGAACTACGACTTCACGCTCGCCGCCCGAGCGTCCCCGGTGCTGCGCGACCTGCGCCACGGCACCGTGGTCTTCACCCAGCCGCCCGAACCGGCCTCGTGCGGCGCGGCGGCGCAGAAGCCGATGTACCTCGCGTGCGACTGGTGGCGCTCGATCGGCGTGCTCGACGACATCCGGGTCATCCTGGTGCTCCCCGACCCCGTCCCGTTCGGCATGCCGTCGATCGATCGCGAGCTGCACCGCATCCTCGACCGCTACGGCGTCGAGGTGCACTACTCCCGCGAGGTGCGGCGAGTGGATGCCGAGACCCGCACGCTCACGATCGGTCACGGCTCCGACGAGGAGACGCTCTCCTACGACGTGCTGCACGCGGTTCCCCCGCAGCGCGCTCCGGAGTGGATCTCCGGCAGCGGACTGGCCGCGGACGACGACCCGCACGGCTTCGTCGACACCGACCCCGAGACGCTGCAGCACCGGCGGCATCCGGAGATCTGGGCGCTGGGTGACGCGGCGGCTGTCGCCACTCGCCGATCGGGCGGGGCGATCCGGAAGCAAGCGAAGGTGCTCACGGCGAACCTGCGCTCCGTCCTCGCCGGCCGCGAGCCTTCGGCCCGCTACGACGGCTATAGCGTCGTGCCGTTCACGGTCTCGCGCGGAACCGTGGTCTTCGCCGAGTTCGATCGGTGGGGCGCCCCCCGTCCGTCGATCCCCTTCTGGCGGTCACTCTCGCGCGAGCGACGGTCGACCTGGATCGCCGACCGCCACGTGCTGCCGTGGGTGTACTGGAACCTCATCCTGCGCGGACGGGCATAGCGCTCGCATATAGGCCACACGAGCCGATCTCTCAACCCCGGGGCCCCCACGAGCGGGAGGCGCGAAGACTGGGCACGAGCCCCGGATCACACAGGAAGAAGGACATCATGGCCCAGGTCATCGAAACCGTCGACGTCAACGTTCCCGTTCGCGTCGCCTACAACCAGTGGACGCAGTTCGAGGAGTTCCCGCACTTCATGGGCTTCGTCGAGTCCATCACCCAGAAGACCGAGACCCTGACGCACTGGAAGGTCAAGATCGCGGGGGCCGAGCGCGAGTTCGACGCCGAGATCACCGAACAGCACCCCGACGAGCGCGTCGCCTGGAACAGCGTCGGCGGCGAGGAGAACCACGCCGGCGTCGTCACGTTCCACCGCCTGTCCGACGACGAGACGCGCGTGACCGTGCAGATCGACTGGGAGCCCACGGGCCTCCTCGAGAAGGCCGGCGCCGTCTTCGGCGCCGACGACCACTCGGTCAAGAAGGACCTGAAGAACTTCAAGGAGTACATCGAGTCGCGCGGCGCCGAATCCGGCGCGTGGCGCGGCGACGTCAGCTGACACCCGGACAGAAGACGGACGCCGGTCCCCGAGGGGGCCGGCGTCCGTCGCGTCAGGGGTGAGTCACCACTGCGGGTGGATCTCTGCGCGCAAGCGACGGTCGTAGACGTCGCGCACGAGAACGTCGAACGCGTCGAGGTCGAACCCACCGTCGATCAGGCCGGCCGCCGCGGCGTTGGCCGTGGCCTGCGCCGCCGAGCGGGCGCCGGGGATGACCGAGGTGACACCCTCGCGCGACGCGATCCACGCGAGCGTCGCCGCCGGGAGCGTCACACCGTCGGGAAGTGCGGCCTTGAGCTCATCGGCCGCGGCCACCCCCTCGGCGAACGGCACGCCCGAGAAGGTCTCGCCCTTGTCGAACGCTTCACCGTTGCGGTTGTACGTGCGGTGGTCGTCTTTGTCGAAGGTGGTGTCGGCGGTGTACTTGCCCGACAGCAGGCCGCTCGCGAGCGGAACCCGCGCGAACACCGCGACGCCCTTCTCGGCAGCGGCGGGCAGCACCTCGTCGAGCGGCTTCAGACGGAACGGGTTGAAGATGATCTGGAGGTTCGTCAGGTTGGGTCGACGCAGCGCCGACAGGGCCTGGTCCATCGTCTCGACCGAGACGCCGTACGCGGCGATCACGCCCTCCGAGACGAGTTGGTCGAGCGCGTCGTAGGTGGCGTCGTCGTCGATGACCGCCGAGGGCGGGCAGTGCAGCTGGACCAAGTCCAGCGTGTCTTGGGCGAGCAGCCGGCGCGAGCGGTCGGTCCAGGCGCGGAAGTTCTCCATCGTGTAGTTCTCGGGCGTCTGGTCGGCGCGACGGCCCATCTTGGTGGCGACCGTGATACCCGTGGCATCCGTCTTCTGCAGGAACGCGCCGATGAGTTCTTCGGAACGCCCGTCGCCGTACACGTCGGCGGTGTCGAAGAGCGTCACCCCGGCGTCGACCGATGCGGCGAGCACCTCCATCGCCTCGTCTTCGCTGACACCGCCCCAGTCGGGACCGAGCTGCCAGGTGCCGAGACCGATTGCCGAGACTTCGCGGCCGGTGCGGGAGAGGGGACGCTGCTGCATTGCGGTTCCTTTCGGGGAGTCGGATCGAGCCTATCCAGCCCCTCCGACACGAGGGCCGCGCGTCAACCCCGTTCCCGCCCGCGGGCGCGCCCTCTAGCGTGACCTCACACCCCACCGGAAGGACCACGATCGTGAACACCCCCGCAGAAGACCTGCCCGGAGCCGACCACGCGCACACCGTCTCGGATGCCGAGGGGCGCGCCGCCGACGTCCCCGCCGGGGGTGCCGGCGCCGACTCCGGAGCGGTCTCGGCCACCGAGATCGACACCGACGACGATGCGCGCGTGCAGAACGTCTCGAGCCAGAACGACATCCCGGGCGTGGGCACGCGTGCCGCCGACGGCGACATGGAGCGCGGTACTGACGACGCGCGCGGTGAGAGCGGCTCGACCTCGCGCCATCACGAACACGAGACCGAGCCGCACCCCGAAGGGGAGACGAACGCCGGGGGCGAGGCGCACGTGACGGGCGACTCGGCGATCGCGCACTACCAGCCGGGCGTCGGACGCGACTCGGCGGAGTCGAGCAAGATCGCCCAGAGCCTCCCCGACCCCGACGACGACTGACCGGGCTTCTCAGCCGTTCGGGACCCTCCGCCGCTGCGCCAGCCCGAGGGTGACGTCGAGCACGACGAACGCCGCGAGCGTGTAGCCGACGAACGGCAACAGCGAGCCGAGGGCGACCGCGCCGAGAAGGACGAGGCCGATCCCCCACCACGGCGCTCCGCGCAGCACGCCGCGAGCCGGAGCCGCCGCGAACCCGCGCGTCGGCCGACGCCGCCACCACATCGCGTACCCGAGCACGACGAGCGACGCGATCCCGAGCGCGAGTACGAACAGCACGAGCTGGTTGGCCAGGCCGAACATCGACCCCATGTGGGTGTCGATGCCCCACCGCGAGAGCTTCGCCAGCAGCGGAAAGTCCGCGAAATCGACGCGGTCGGTCACGTGCATCGTGGATCCGTCGATCGCCACGGCATCCACCTCGGTCGGGAAGCTCCGCTGGATCTCCTGCACGACCCAGGCTTTGCCGGGCGCGGCGGGCGGCTTGATCTCGACCTGGCCGGTGTTGACGTTGATCCGCTGCGCGATCGCGAGAACGGCGTCGAACGTCGCGGGGTTGGCCGCGCCGGTCGGGGCCGCCGCGGCTCCGCCGTGGTGGGAGTGCTCTCCGCCGACGGGAGCGTCGCCGTCGAGGGTCGTAGACAGCGACGGCGTCCCCCCGCCCACGGCAGCGCGGAGGTCCGCGACGTTGGCCCCGGCGAAGGCCGACCACGTGATGCCCGTGGCCGAGAGGAACACCGCTCCGAGCACGACCCACACGCCGATCGAGGCGTGCCAGCCGAAGAGCCCGCGGTAGCCGGTGTGCTTCCGGTTCGGGCGCACGAGATCGGCACGGCCGCGACGACTGCGCCGCATCCTTCCGATCCAGAGCCCGAGTCCGGCGAGCGCGACGATCCCGAGCCAGGATGCCGCGAGCTCGCTGTACCACCGGCCGGGTTCGCCGAGGTGGAGGTTCCGGTGCAGATCACTCACCCACGCGGCAGGGCGCCGCTCGTGCCGTACGCGGTGAGGTCGCCCCGGATCTCCGCGGACCCCGGGTCGACGAAGATCGCCCGGGTCTCGCTCGCCCCCAGGTCCGGATCGGCGAACATGACGCGGGTCGTCGCCCCCGGTTCGGGGGCGGGACGCACCGCGACGGGGCTCGCGTCCCCGCCGACGTACTGCTCGGCCGCGATGATCTGATCGGCCAACGGCAGCGGGGCCGCGGTGGAGGGCGCCGTCAGCTCGTGCGCGTACACGATGCGGTCCAGGGTCGGCGTGATCGCGTACAGCGCTCCGCTGAGCGCCGCGACGAGGATGAACGGGCCCACGAGCACCCCGGCGAAGAAGTGCAATCGCCGCAGGAGCGCGGTGAACCACCCCTTCGCACCGCGCGCGTGCGCGCCACGCGGCGGCGACGGGTCATGGATGAGCGAGGGGGATGCCGCGCCCTCGGGCGCCTCGTCGGCGGCGGGGCCGGCGCCCGGGTGGGTGGTGGTCATGACAGGATTCCTTCTCCGATGAAACCGCCCTCGGCACAGCCGGGCGGGAGGGCGAACACGGCCGACCCGATCGGGGTCGTCCATTCGTTGAGCAGGTCGAGCTCGTCGAGCCGACGCTGGATGGGCACGAACTGCCGGTCGATGTCGGCCTGGAACGAGACGAACAGCAGCCCCGCGTCCGAGACCGTCCCCGCCGGCGGCGCGTCGTCGTAGTTGTACCCGCGGCGGAAGATGCGCTGCGCGGGGTCATCCGGGCGGGAGCGACGCACGTGCGAGAACTCCGGGATGACGGGGAAGCCGATGGCGTCCTTCGCCTCGAAGTCGGGTTCGTCGAACTCGTCCGTACCCGTCAGCGGCGCACCGGTGGCGTGCGTCCTCCCGACCGACTGGTCGCGACCGGGACGGTCGAGGCGGTCCCACTTATCGAGGTCCATGGCGATGCGGCGCACGACCATGCCGGTGCCTCCGGTGAGCCACCCCTCGCGCGCCCACACGACCTCGTCGAACCCGGTCGTGCCGGGTACCGGGTTGGCAGTGCCGTCGACCTGGCCGAAGAGGTTGCGCATCGTCGTCCCCGGTCGCACCGTGCCGTGCGCGCGCCGGAACCCCTGCTGCACCCAGCGCGGCGACGCGAACGCGCGCGCGTCCTTAAGCAGCATGCGCGTCGCGTGCGCCACCGTCACGGGATCGTCCGCGGCGATCTGCAGCAGCAGGTCGCCGTCGCCGAACTCCGGCCGGAGTCGATCGATCGTGAACGCGGGCAGAGGCCGCAGCCACGCCGGCGCTGGGGCCTCGGCGCGCGCCACGAAGCCCGGACCGAAGCCGAACGTCACCGTCAGACGCGCGGGAGCGGTCGCCAGCTCCGGCTCGGTATCGGCCAGGGCCCCCAGCCCGCGCGTGAGCCGCGCGGCGTCGTCGGTGAGGGTGCGCATCAGCCGCCGCAGGCCCTCCCGGTCGGTGTCGGCGCGCAGGTCGAGGGCGACGAGGGAGACGTGGGCCTGGGCGTCGGTGTCGATCCCGGCCTGGTGCTCACCGTAGAACGGCACGATCGCATCGCCGTTCAGCGGCGTGGAGGCTCCGGCATCCGTCGCTCTCGCCGAGACGGCGGCGTCGATGCCGATCGCGGCGGCGGCGCCCGCGCCGGCGACGGCTCCTCCGAGGAGGAACCCCCGCCGGCTCGGGCCGCGACCGGTCGGCGCGGATCGATCGCGAGGCGTCATCAGTGACCCGACTCCATGCCGCCCATACCGCCCATGTCCTGCTCGCCACCCTCGTAGTTCTCGTTCGCGCCGACGAACTCCTTGACGGGGGCGGTGATCTCGGCCGTGGAATCGTCCGAGAACGTCAGTGTGATGGTCGTCTCGTCACCGGCCCGCAGGGGCGAGGTGACGTCCATGAACATGAGGTGGCTGCCGCCGGGCTCGAGCGCGATCGACCCGTGCGCGGGGATGACGAAGCCGCCCTCGATCGGGCGCATGACCATCTGCCCGGATTCGTTCTGCACGGTCTCGTGCAGTTCCATCGCCGAGGTGGCGGGGCTGGTGGCCGACACGACGGTGAGGTCGCTGTCGCCGGCGTTGCGGAGTTCACCGAAGCCGGCGCTCATGCCGGAGTCTGCAGCCTTGACCCACACGTCGGTGGTCGAGAACGCCTCGGCCGCAGGGGCGGCCGGGGCGGGAGCGGGCGAGGCGCACCCCGCGAGGGCGAGGGTCGCGGCGAGGGCGAGGGCGCCGAAGCGCAGGACGGAGGTGGTGCGGGTGGTGGACATGAGTGGCCTTTCAGGGCTGTGCGTCGCGCCCGGCGCGACGGCGGAAGAGGAGAACGACGGCGAACACGGCGAGCGCGATGCCCGCCCCGATCGCGCCGATGACGACGACGCGTGGGAGGCCCGGCGCGGCATCGGACGCGGGAGCCGCGTCGGAAGGGGGTGCGGTCGAGGCGGCAGCCCGTTCGAGGGGCGCGGCGTCGCCGACGGTGAACGGGATGACGCCCGAGATCGGGTGTCCATCGCTGGAGACGACACGCCATCGCACCTCGTACCCGGCGACGGGCATGCCACCCTGCAGGGGCACGGTGACCGCGTCGGCCACCACGGCCGGATCGGCCGCGACCCAATCGGCGCCCTCGGCGTCGGCGACGATCACCTGAGCGCCGACGTCCATGACGTCGGCCGAGAACCTCAGCGAGATCTCATCGGGCGCGGAGGGCAGACGCTCACCCGCGGAGGGTGAACTGGAGAGCAAGTCGTCGTGGGCGGATGCCGGGACGACCGACGCCAGAACGGCGACGGCGGCCACGGCGATCCCCGCCGCGACGACGCGGAGACGATGCATGGAGAGGAACCTCTTCTCGGGTGCGCGGAGCACCCGTCGTCCGGCCACGAGATCTCCCGAAGGGGAGAGAGCGCGACCGGCTGCCCGCGCGGGACCGGCGGTCGCCGGTGCCCGGTGCGCCTCGAACGCGAGAGCGCGGGCGGCGATGAACGGGAGCGTCGGAAGAGACGCGGATCCCCCACCGCGCGGGCGCGATGCACCGTGGGGCACAGTGCCCCGGCGCGCGGCAGGAAGGCCCCGTCAGCGTGAGCGCGGAGGGGCGGGCGTCAGAGAGCGCCGAGCGGCGGACCGCGCCGCCTCGCGGAGCCGGCCAGCAGCACCGACGTCGGGCGGACGACCGCGACGATCTCGGCGAGGACGCGGCGACGCGCGACGGGGCGCGGGAGAGCCGAGGCGAGGGCGACCCGGACGCGCAGCCACGCCCCGAGCCGGTCGGCGAGGGTACGCAGGACGGCGATCGTGCGCTCCCCGCGGTGCAGGGCGAGCGTCGTCGCCGTCGCGGCGACGAGGTGCCAGGCCCACATCGCGGCATCCGGGGCGACCATGGTCAGGTCCGGACCCGCGAGGGACGGGAGGGCACCGCCGTGGACGTGGCCTTCGGCGGCGGGGTCGTGCGCCCCGAGGACGAAGAGGGTGTGGAACAGCAGCTGGCTCAGCGCGACGGCGGGCGCGAGACGCCACAACGAGAGGCGCCGGCCGGCCAGCACCGTGCAGACGACGAAGGACAGCGCCCAGGGGATGAGGATGCCGAGCCACCCGGGGACGTCGCCGCCGGCCGTGACGTGCGAGAGCAGGGCGACGAACGTGGCGAGAGAAGCGCCGACGGCACCGCGCGCGACGCGCGTCCCCCGGTCCTGTCGTCGCATGGCGCCCATTCTGCCAGGTCGCCGCCCCCGCCGCCGCGCAGCCCTAGGCTGACCCCGTGAACGCCTCGGAGTACGACGGCCCCCGGCCACGCGCGGTCATCGCCGGAGCCAGCGGATTCGTCGGCCGGGCGCTCGCGACGGCACTGAGCGACGACGGCTACGACGTCGTCACGGTGGGCCGCACGGGTCACGTCACGTGGACGGACCCCGCCGGGATCGCCCGTCTCGTCGACGGCGCCGAGCTGCTCGTGAACCTCGCCGGCAAGATCGTGTCGTGCCGCTACACGGACGCGAACCGCGACGAGATCCTGCGGTCGCGCCCGCGTGGTCGCCGTCCGCGACCGCAGGATCTCGACGGCGACCACGCGGGCGCTGCACGCGGCGGTTCGGGATGCCGCGCGCCCGCCGCGCGTGTGGATGAACGCCTCGACCGCGACCATCTACCGCCACGAGACCGAGCGAGGCAACGACGAGGTCGACGGAGTGATCGGCGACGGGTTCTCGGTCGATGTCGCCACGAGCTGGGAACGGGCGTTCTTCGACGGCGATCTCCCCGGCACACGCCGCGTGGCGCTGCGCATGGCGATCGTCCTCGGCGACGGCCCGGCCACCCGGATGCTGTTCGCCCTCGGGCGTCTGGGGGCGGGCGGCCCGCAGATCGACAGCTGGTGGTTTCCGCACCGCCGGTACCGCGGGATCGGTGCGCAGCCCACCGGTGCCCCGTGGTCTCGCTGGCATCGCACCCGCGGGCGCCAGAAGTTCAGCTGGATCCACATCGACGACGTCGTCGGTGCGGTGCGTTTCCTCCGCGACCGCGACGACATCGCGGGCCCGGTGAACCTCGCGGCACCGAACGTGAGCGACAACCGCACCCTCATGGCCGACGTGCGACGGATCGCCCGAGTGCCCGTGGGGCTTCCCGCGTTCCGGTGGATGCTGGATCCGGCGATGGCCGTCCTGGGGAGCGAGCCCGAGCTGGTCCTGAAGAGCCGATGGGCCGTGCCGCGGATCCTGACCGACGCCGGCTTCGAGTTCCAGCACCCCGACCTGGGCCCGGCGCTCGATGCGGTGGCAGAGATGCGCAGACCCCGGGCCCGCGACCTGTTCTCGGCCTGAACCCGGGGTCTCGCGCGGGCGATCAGGTGTTGCGGCGCACGAAGCGCAGCAGCGCGGCGATCACGCCGACGATGAGGATGACGATGCCGATCCAGAGCAGGAACTTCACGGCCTCGACGAAGATGCCGAGGAACAGGAAGACGAGACCGACGACGATGAGGAGGATGGCGAGAGCTGGCATGGCATCCACTCTCCTCCCTCACCGCAGGCGCGCCCGCACCCTTGACACGGGAGACCCCACGACGCAAACGGCTGTCAAGCTCTCGTCGTGCGCGCCCCGGCCGGTCTAGCCTCGGATCTACCACGACGAGAGAGGCGCATCATGGGCGATCGCGACACCACGGGGCACGGCACCGGACCCGAAGAGGGCGAATACACCGAAGTGGAGCTCCCCGACGGCGAGGAAGCGGGCCGCAACCTCGATGAGCCCGGTGAGTACGTCGACACCGAGCGCGCCGACGGTACGACCGCCCGCCCCCGCGCCGACGAACCGGGGTCCTACACCGACGTGCAGCTGCCGACGGGGGACGAGGCACGCGACGACACCGACCGACCGGGCGAATACACCGACCGCGATCGCTGACTCAGCGGTTGAGGGTGGCCTGCGGATCGCGACGATACGCGGCGCGGTAGGCGACCGCGAAGGACTCGACGTTTGTGAAGCCCCACCGGCGCGCGACCAGGGCGAGCGTCGTGCACGCGGCGTCGGCCGCCACGAGGTCGACGTGCGCGGCGCTGAGTCGTGCGAGTTGCAGATACTCCTCGGGGGTGGATGCCACGCCCCCGTTCGCCGTGAACGCGCGGCGCAGTCCGCCGGTCGACGATCCGGCCGCGCGGGCGGCGTCCTCGATCGTGACGGGGAGGGAGGCGTGATCGTCGAGCCATGCGGTCGCCGATCGATACACCGCCGCCTGCTCCAGCGCCGACGCCCGGCGCTCCCGCGCGTCGGCGACGAGGGGGAAGACCTCGAGCGCCGCGACCGCGAGAGTGCGGTGCACGTGGGCGCGCACGAGCGGTTCGGCCATGATCGGCGTCTGGGTCCGAGCCCATCGCAAGGTCGAATCCCAGTAGTCGCGGAGCGCGGCCGACGCCGGGTCGACCCCGCGGAAACGCACGTCGAGGTCGTCGTCTCCATACAGCGTGCGGGCCGTCGCGGCGAGCCGATCGGGGTCGAAGGTGACCACCTCGAGGTCGGGATGGTCCACGCGCGCCACCAGCCGATCGCCCGGCTGCAGCATGCCCGGCGAGACGCTGAACTCCCCCTCGTCCTGCCCGACGCTCCAGGCATAGCCGGGCGTGGAGCTGACGACGAGGAAGCGGTCCGATTCGTAGGACAGGTCGACCCGGGCCGACCACTCCAGATGCCGCAGCGAGAACGCGGCATCCCCGACGAGGTGCTCCGCGTAGGCGGCCTCGTCGGCGCGCAAGTCGACGCGTCCGTATTGGGCGCGCAACCACGCCTCGGTGGTGGCGACGTCCGTGGTGCGGACGCGGGTGTCGTAGAAGTCGTTCATGGGGGGCGTGTGCCCGACGATGAGCGGCACCGTCACCCATAGTAGTTAACCTCTCACCGCGAGAGGTTCGTCCATCGCAACAACGATAGTTAGCCACGACCGAGCAGCAGGAGCACCATGACCGACGCGCCCGTCATCCGCGACATCCGCCCTGAGGACGCCGGGGAGGTGCTGACCATCCAACGCGCCGCGTTCGCGAGCGAGGCTCTCATCTACGGCGACCCCGACATGCCCCCGCTCACCCAGACACTCGAAGAGCTCGCAGCCGAGCTCGTCGAGAACCTCGGCTGCGTGGCGATCGACGGCCACCGGCTCGTGGGTGCCGTCCGCGCGCGGCGGGCCGGCGACCTCCTGCTGATCGGGCGTCTCGCGATCGCCCCCGATCAGCAGGGCGCAGGACTGGGTTCGACGCTCCTCGCCGCGGTCGAGGAGCGCGGTCGCCGCGACGGCGCCACCGAGGCGGAGCTGTTCACCGGCGGTCTCAGCGAGGCCAACCAGCGCCTCTACGAGCGGGAGGGCTACCACCGCAGCGAAACCACCCCCGACGGCGAGATCTTCTACCGCAAGCCGCTGCGCTGACGACGCGGGCCGGTGGGCGCGGGCCGACACGCCGGGCGCCGACCTCTGCCGCCGCGGCGATAACAGGCCATGAGCCGAGAACAGGCATCCCCTGTTTGCGCGACCCCTCAGCCGCACGACGATGTGTCAGTCGATCGTGCGTACGGCCCCGGTCACCATGCCCACCAGTTGCTCCCCCGTCACCTTCTCCGTGCGGGTACCCCCGACGACGCGGCCGCCTCTCATCACCCAGACCTGTTGGGACAGCCGTTTGACCTGCTCGAAGTTGTGCGAGACCACCAGGACCGTCGTGCCGCCATCGACCACTCGGCGGATCAGCGCCTCAACCTGCGCCGTCTCGTTCAGGCCCAGGGCGGCGGTCGGCTCGTCGAGGATGATCATGTTCTCGGCCCACATGACCCCGCGCGCGATCGCGACAGCCTGACGCTGCCCACCCGAGAGCCGTTTGACGGGGCGCCCCACGCCCGGAACGTTCACGGCGAGATCCGCGACCAGCTCCGCGGCGCGCTCCTTCATCTCTTTGCGGGCCAAGAACCTCAGGCCCGGGATGCCACGGGTCAGCTCTCGATCCATGTACATGTTCTGCCACACGCTCAACTGATCGCTGAGCGCGAGGTCCTGATAGACCGTCTCGATGCCCTGCTCGCGAGCGTCCCGGGGCGAGGAGAAACGCACGGGTCGACCGTCGATGCGGATCTCGCCCTCGTCGGGCGCGTACAGGCCGGTGAGGCACTTCACCAGAGTCGACTTACCCGCCCCGTTGTCACCCACGATGGCGGTGATCTCACCGGCGCGGATACTGAGCGAGGCACCCTTGAGGGCGTGGACGTTTCCGAAGGATTTGTGGATGTTGTCGACGACGATCTTCTCGCCGGGGTCGTGGGTCATTTCCGCCCTCTCATGAGCGTCGCGGCAGCGATGACGACGATGCCGATCACCAACGGGGAATAGAACGCGCTCACGCCCAGCAACGTGAGTCCGGATTGCAGGAACGTGAGCAGAATCGCTCCGATGACGGGTCCGTAGATCGTCGCTCGGCCGCCGAAGAGGCTCACGCCGCCCAGCACGACCGCAGCGATGGCCTTCAGCAGGTAGTCGGTGTTCGTGGCCGGCTGACTCGACCCGATGTAGGACGTGAGCAGCACGGCTCCGAGACCGCCCATCGCCCCGCAGATCATGTATCCCGCGAGCTTGATGCGGGGGACCTTGAGTCCCATTGCCTTCGCCGCGTCGGGGTTGTCTCCGACGGCGAGCAGGTGCGTGCCGAACCGTGTGTGGAACAGCACGATGTGCAGCACGATGGCGACCGCGATCGCCAGGAGGAAATTGACCCGGATGCCCGCGACGCTGATCGTGCTGAGCGAGGTCAGGGCGCGTTCGGGAATGGCGACCGGCTTGCCCTGCGAGACGATGAGACTCAGTCCCATCACCACGCTCAGCGAGCCCAGCGTCACGATGAAGTCGGGGATCCTCACCCAGCCGATGAAGGTGCCGTTGATGGCGCCGACCGCGAGCCCGGTGAGCACGGCGATGGCGCAGCACACGAGGAGCGGCATCCCGCTCTGATATGCCGTGGCCATCGTCACGCTGCCGAGGGCGACCGTCGCCGCGAGCGACAGATCGATGCCTGCCAGGGAGACGGCGAACGTCGCTCCGAGGGCGAGCAGGATCGGAATGGTCGAGTCCGCGAGCATTGTGGAAACGCTCGGCCACGAGAGGAATCTCGGGTTCAGCGCGGTGAAGACGACGGAGAGCAGGACGAGGGCGACCGGAGCGGCCAGCTTCATCCAGATCTCCTCCGAGCCCAGCGCGCGGCGCATGCTCGTCGCTCTGTCAGTCGAGACCTTCGTTCGAAGGGGTGTGTTCGTTGCCATGGGTGAGGATCCCCGATCAGTGGTGAGGGGTTACTTGAACGGGTTCGGGACGTCGAAGCCCTTCGGCGGCGCGGGGAATGCGTCCAGGGCCGCCTGAGCGTTCTTCGCATCGACGATGAGCACCGGGGTCTCCACGTTGGAAGGGATCGAGGTGCCCGCCATCGCGGCGACGCACGCCTGCACCGACTGCACACCCATCAGGTACGGGAACTGCTCGATCGCGGCCGGCTGTCCCCCGGCGACGATGTCCTTCAACTGGTCCTGGGTCCCGTCGATGCCGACGACCGCCACCTGTCCCTTCTTGCCGGCCTCTTCCACGGCCTGCTGGATGCCCATCGCCATGTCACCCGAGGGCGTGAAGAACCCCTTGATGTCCGGATTCGCGATGAGGATCGTGGATGCCGCGCTCTTGGCCTTGGCCTTGTCGAAGTCGGCGGCGACCGTCTGGGTGATTTCGAGCTTGCCCGTGACGGCCTTCTCGAACCCTGCCAGTCGGGCGATGTTGCCCGGATCCGCCACGAGCCCGCCGATGAGCGCCACCTGCGATCCTCCATCGACGAGGGACAGCATCGCTTCGCCGCCGGCCGCGCCCGCGGTCTCGTTGTTGGTGCCGACATACGTCGTGACGTTCACGCCCGCGTCCTTCGCGGCGTCCAGATCGATCGGCAGGTCGAGGTTGACGATGGGCGCACCGGCCTGCGTCACCGGCACGAGACCGGTGATCAGGTTCGTCTGACTGGTCGGGTTGACGATGTAGCAGCCGTAGCCCGCGGTGACGAGTGAGTTGAGCTTGGTCGCCTGGCCCGAGTCGTCCGTGACGTTCTCCGCCGCGACGACCGTGAGTTCGACGCCGGCCTCGTCGGCGGCCGACTGCGCACCCTCGACCATCGCACCGAAGTACGTGTTGTCGAGAGGCTTGATGACGAGGGCGATCTTGCCGTTGTTCTCGCTGGCGGCTCCCGCACTGCCCTGCGGCGCGGCGGAGTCTGAGCAACCGGCGAGAGCCCCGGCTAGGATCGTCACCGTCGCGGCGGCCGCAGCAGCGGAGCGCATTCGGGGGTGTCGGGTCATTTTTCTCTCCTTTGAGGATGTGACTTTCGGGACTGCTGGTGCGACATGCGGGGGCTGGTCTCGGACGTGCTTGCGGCTGCCGGGATCAGTCCTCGCGCTATTCCCGTGTGTCGCGCACGGGAGCGGTGGGAGCGGGGCCGACAGGCCCCATCATCAGAGGGTTGGTCAGCGGGATGCACCCGCAGGTGGTGCCGAATTCGATGTCGATGTCGACCGTCTCGCGGCGGGGCGGCAGGGTCGGATCCTCGGTGCGTTCGGCCAGGAGACGCATGGCCTTGGCCGCCACGGTCTGGACGGGGACGACGCCCTGGGTGGGCTTGAGTCCCGTCACGGTCGCCTCACCGATCGAGTCGATCGTGGTCACCAGGACGTCGCGCGGCACATGCAGTCCGAGTCGGGCGATCGCGGCCATGGCACCCCAGAACATACGGTTGTTCGTGGCGAACACCCCGAACGGAGGGGTCAGATCGCGGAACAGCTCGAGCGCACCGGCTGCGGCGTCGTCCGGGGTCGAGTGCCCCGAGGTGATGTGGGGTTCGAGACCCGCCGCTCGGACGACACGCAGGTATCCCGCCTGCCGGTCTCGCACGTTGGACACGGTGGTGTTCCCCGCGACGAGGGCGACCGAGCGCAGGCCGTGATGGCGGACGAGATGCTCCACCAGGCGACCCGCAGCGCGGGAGTTGTCGGCCAGGACGTGATCGGCGATCTTTCGCACCGACGGCACCGTGCGATCCACGATGACGGTCGGGATCTCGGAGACCGCATCCGGGAGGCTCGGGGCACCGCTGGGGAGGATGATGAGCCCGTCGACGCGCTGCTGTCGGAACGTCCGTAGATAGCGCTCCTCCTGAGCGGCCTCCTCGTCCGAGTCGCCGAAGAGCAGGGTCGGCGAGGACGGCGAGAGACGCTCCTCGATGGCGCGCGTGAGGAGGGCGAAGAAACCGTTGCGGACGTCCGGAAGGATCAGTCCGATGAATCCGGACTTGCGCGTGCGCAGGCCCGTCGCCGCAGCGTCGCCGACGTAGGCGAGCTCGGTGACCGCGTCCATGACACGCTGCCGCGTGGCGTCGGTGACGTACATCTCGTCGTTCAGCACACGAGACACCGTCTTCGTCGACACGCCCGCCGCGCGGGCGATGTCGACCAGTCGTGCGGGCGGACGCAAACCAGGGCGAGGCGAGGAGGTGTTCATGAGTACACTCTCCCGGTCATCGGCAGACACGGCGGACGGGTGCTCGGACTCACCGGTGCCCCCGGGCCAGTGCGGCCTGCTCCACCGGCGCCAGGGGAACCGCGTCGGCGGGCGGATACTTCTCGGGCTCCCACCATCCCGCGGCCACGCCGGCGAGCAGTCCAGCTCCGCGAGACACCGCCTCGCGCTCTTGCGCCATCGCGACCGGATGCCGGGTACGACGGATCTTCGCCTCGACCCACCGGCGGCTGCGGAGCCCTCCGCCGATCAGGAGCGTCTGGCCGGAGACACCGGAGAGCGCGCGCAGTCGTCGCTCCGCATCCGCCGAGGTCTCGGCGTATCCCTCGAGAGCGCCCGCCCAGGCGACCTCGGGGGCGAGCGTCCGGATCTCCTCGGACACGACGCCTTCCTGCAGGTCGAGAAGCACCGAGAGAGGAAGCGGTGCGGCTTCGACGCCGATGGCCGCGAACTCGATGTCGTCCCGATCCACTCGCAGCGCGTGGCGGAGGTGGCGCATGGCCAAACCGGGCCGCAGCGTCTCCCACAGAAGCATGTGGCGTGACGTTCCGGGCCACGCGGTGATCGTGAGGTCGCCGAACTGATCGGGCCAGCGCGGATGCGTACGCACGGCGTCGGTGGCGGGAGCCCACGCCACGACCAGCGGCTCTCCCGTTCCCATGGAGTCGATCACCTCCGTGTGGTCGCCGCCGGCCCCGATCACTCCTACGGGGTGGTCGTGACCGGCGATGGTCACGGGGATGCCGGCGCGCAGGCCGCTCCATCCGGCCCCCTCCGCCGACACGCGACCGAACGCCGTGCCGCCGATGCGCGCGGGGGCCCAGACGAGGGAGTCCAGGCCGAGGAACGACAGGATCTCGCGGTCGTACTCCCCCGAGAGCGGATCGAACGCACCGCTCGAGGCCGCGAGCGACTGCTCCTGCGCGAGGGCACCGGTCAAGCGCCAGAGGGTGAGGCCCGCCACGCCCGTCCACGTCCCACCCGTGCGATGACCGTTGCGGAGGAGCCAGCCCAGTTTGGCGATGCTCGTCACGCTGCGGGGAGCACGTCCGGTGCGGCGGTAGATCTCCTCGGAACCGAAGTGGGCGGTCACCGCGTCGACGATCTCCGCACCGCGGGAGTCGTGCCACGCGACGAGCGGGAGATCGCTCGGCCCGTCCGGCCGGATGATGGTGCCGGTCTCTCCCATGCTGGCCACACCGACGGCCGCGACGCGCGTCGCCAGAACGCCGAGATCTGCGATGGCTGCCTGGATGGCGGAGAACAGCGCTTCCGTGCTCATCTCCACGCCGTGGGCGCTGGTGGCGAAAGGGGTGGGTGCCACGCCGATGCCGA
The DNA here is from genome assembly GCF_005774735.1 of Microbacterium sp. 5K110. Lineage (GTDB taxonomy): Bacteria > Actinomycetota > Actinomycetes > Actinomycetales > Microbacteriaceae > Microbacterium. The sequence continues at coordinate 23,190 of NZ_VBUM01000043.1, forward strand.
TGGACCGGCCGTGGCGGTCGATCGCGTTCGCCTTGATCGACGACGTGCCCAGGTCGATGCCCAGCAGCAGCTCGTCTCGCATTGCGGCCTCCGCGTTCCTCGTCGGCGTCATCGCCGGCGGTGCTCTGTCTAACGATGGACAAAGTAGCACGGGTCCCCTAGCCTGTCTACCGTTGTCAGAATCGCCCGCGCTGACGGGCCGACGAAACGGAGGACGAGCCCGTGGCTCTCATCTCACTCACCGACGCGCTCGACGCTGCACGCGCCGGATCCTACGGAGTCGGTGCGTTCAACGTCACCGATCTCGCACAGGCTGAAGCCGTGCTCGACGCCGCCGCCGAGACGGACTCCCCCGTCATCGTGCAGACCATCGCCGGCGCCTCGACGCACGGTCGCGACGAGATCTTCTGGGAGGCGCTGGTCAATCTCATCGCTCACTACCCCGACGTGCCCGTCGTTCTGCATCTCGACCACGGGGCCACCTACGAGGACTGCGCACGCGCGATCGCGGCGGGGTTCACCAGCGTCATGATCGACGGATCGATGCGCGACGACCATGTCACACCGGCCACCTTCGAGGAGAACGTCGCCGTGACCCGACGTGTCGTCGAACACGCCCACGCGCACGGCGTCTCGGTGGAAGGCGAACTCGGCACGATCGGGGGATCCGAGGACGGCGGTGCCAGCAGCAAAGAGATCGTGCTCGCGGATCCCGACGAAGCCGAGCGCTTCGTCTCCGCCACCGGCGTCGACGCTCTGGCCGTCGCGATCGGCACCTCGCACGGCGCCTACAAGTTCACCAGCCCCCCAGACGGCACCGTTCTGCACATGGATCTCATCGAACGGATCGCCGCGCGCGTGCCGAACACTCACCTCGTCATGCACGGTTCGTCGTCCCTTCCCGCCGACCTTCGTGAGGTCATCAACGCCCACGGGGGCAAGCTTCCGGAATCGTGGGGCGTGCCGGAATCCGAGAAGGCCCGTTCCACGCAGCTGGGGATTCGCAAGATCAACCAGGGCATGGACTCCCACATGGCCCATGCCGCGGCAGTCCGCACCTACCTCGATGAGGACGGCATCGGGTGCGACCCGGCCCTCTACGGCTCTCGCGGGCGCGTGGCCATGCAGAACATGGTGGCGGAGCGCATGCAGGTTTTCGGCCAGGCAGGTCAGTCCTACCGGCACCGGTGAGACGCCGCGTCGCGGCCGCGAGAACAGGCCGTGAACGGAGAACAGGCCGATTCTCGACGAATCGGCCTGTTCCTGTGGCACCCCCTGTTTGCGCGACCGGCCGGGGCACTGCCCGACCGGTCGCGACGGGCCCTTATGGCGTGGGCATGCCGCCGTTGACGTTGAGCGTCTCGCCGATGACGTAGCTCGACTCCGCGGATGCCAGGTAGACGTAGGCCGGCGCGAGCTCGGCGGGCTGTCCCATGCGGCCGAGCGGGGTCTCCTCGCCGAACTCGGCGACCTTCTCCTGGGGCTGCCCGTCCGACACCTGCAGCGGCGTCCAGATGGGGCCCGGAGCCACCGCGTTCACGCGGATGCCCTTCGGTGCCAGCTGCTGCCCGAGAGCCTTCGTGAAGGCGTTGATGGTCGCCTTCGTCGAGGCGTAGTCCACCAGGATCGCCGACGGCGAGTACGCCTGGATCGAGGTCGTGTTGATGATGGCCGACCCGGCGGGCAGGTGGGGCAGCGCCGCCTTGGTGATCCAGAACATCGCGTAGACGTTCGTCTTGAACGTGTCGTCGAACTGCTCGTCGGTGAGGGTCGTGAGATCCTCGTTGAACAACTGCTTTCCGCCGTTGTTCACCAGGATGTCGAGACCGCCGAGCTCCTCGACCGCCTGGGCGACGAGCGAACGGCAGTACTCCGGGTCGCGCAGGTCGCCGGGGATCTGGGCGACGGTCGCGCCGGCCTCGCGCAGGATGCCGGCGATGCGATCGGCATCCTCCTTCTCCTCGGGCAGGTACGACATCGCCACCGAGGCGCCCTCACGGGCGAAGGCGATCGCCGTGGCGGCGCCGATGCCGGAGTCGGCGCCCGTGATGAGGGCCTTGCGTCCGTCGAGGCGCCCGCTGCCGGTGTACGTGTCCTCGCCGAGTGCGGCCTTGGGCGTCAGCTCGGCGTCCAGGCCGGGCTCGGGCTGGTGCTGCTTCGACGGCTCGATGTCGGCGTAGAGCTTGGCGGGGTCGGTGAAGGTGTACTGCGTGGTCATGACGAGTCCTTTCGAGGGGATGCCGGGACGAAGGCCGCCCCGGCGGGAAGGTCAGCGGTCGCCGAGTTCTGTGTCGTCGACGACCTCACGGATGACGAGAGCGGCGTTGATGAGTGCGAGGTGGCTGAGGGCCTGCGGGAGGTTGCCCCAGAAGGCCCCGCCGTCCTCGGCGATCATCTCGGAGTAGATCCCGACGTCGTTGGCCTGGGCGACGAGCGCATCCATCGCCTCGATCGCCTCGGCGTGACGTCCGACGCACGCCAGGGCCGTCGCGCGCCAGAACGCGCACGCGACGAAGGTGTGCTCCTCCTGATCCATGCCGGTGTACCGGTAGACGAGGTGGTTCGCAGTACCGAGGCGTTCGGTGATGGCATCCAGGGTCTTCGACATGCGCTCGCCCCGGTCGAACCCGGTGGGGGCGTGCAGCAGCACCGAGGCGTCGAGGTCGTCGGTTCCTGGACGCAGTGTGTAGGCCTGCATGGTCTCGGACCAGCAGTGCTCTTCGACCCATGCGTGGATACGGTCGCGCTCGGCACGCCAGCGGTCGCCGTTGTCGGGGATGTGGCCCCCGGCGGCGAGCCACTGCGCATCGTCGAGAGCTTTCCAGCACCCCATCTTCGACGAGGTGTAGTGCTCGAGCTCGGGCAACTCCCACATGCCCGAGTCCGCGCGTCGCCACAGGTCGCACGTGCGGTCAGCGACGTCGGCGAGCAGTCGGCCCGTCTGAGTGTCGAGGCGGTTGCCCGCTTCGACGTACGTGCGGCAGATCGCAATGAGGTCGCCGTAGACCCCGAGCTGCAGCTGCCCCTGAGCGGGGTTGCCGGTCACGACGGGCTGGATGCCGTTCCACCCGGGCACTTCGTGCTTCTCCAGGCCCACATCGGCCGCGCCGTCGAGGGTGTACATGACCTGCACCTCGGGGCCGTTCTCGCGGATCGTGCGCAGCAGCCACGAGATCGCCGCGTGCGTCTCCTCGCGCAGTCCGAAGCCGACCCACGCGTGCGCGGTGTACGCGAGATCGCGCACCCACGCGAAGCGGTAGTCCCAGTTCTTGCCGCCGCGCGGGTTCTCGGGGAGCGAGGTCGTCGCGGCGGCGGCGATCGCCCCGGTGGGGCTGAACAGCAGGAGCTTCAGCGCAAGGGCGCTGCGTTGCACGTCGTCGGCCCACGGACCGTCGTACGAGAACTCCTGCGACCACGCCGACCAGCCGTCGATCGTCCGGTCGATCCCGCGGTCGACATTCGTCGCGTCGGGGACCCGTAGCGGTTCTCCTTCGGTCGCCGCGATGACCAGGAGGTGGCGCGAGCCCTTCTCCGTGGTGAAACCGCCCGCGATGCTCTCGCTGCGCTCGTCGGGATCTCCCTGGATGCCGTGCTCCTCGCCGACGACGGCGAGCGAGACATGCCCGATCCGCATGATCGAGAACCCGTCGATGCGTTCGGTCCACGGCGAAGCGGAGCGCAGCATCGTGCCCGGCTGCACACGCCACGCGAACTCGACCTCGCCGCGCACGCCCTCGACGCGGCGTGCGAACTCGGCCCACGGGAGGCGTCCGGCGATGCCCGTGACCATGGCATCCGTCAGTTTCGCCACACCCGTCTCGGTCGTGAAGGTCGTCTCGAGCACGTTGGTGTGCGCGACGTACCGGCGCGTCACCGTGTACTCCCCCACCGGGGAAAGTTCGATGCACCCGCCGGAGGATTCGTCGACGATTCGCGCGAACACGGGACGGGAGTGGATGTTCGGCAGCGGCAGCCAATCCACGGCTCCGTCGAGCCCGATCAGCGCGACCGTGCGACCGTCGCCGATCGCGGCGTAGTCGCGAAGGGGGCGGGACGGCGGGGGCGGAGTAGTGGGCACGGTTCCACGCTAGGAACGCGGCGACCAGCCCGGGGCGGGGTTGTCG